>NZ_CP022366.1:95000-395000 GCF_003119115.1 Azospirillum sp. TSH58 | reverse complement strand
CGTGGCGCTGCCGAGCGCGCTGCCGATGGAGGACAGGTCCAGCCCGCTGCCCTGCGCCCAGGCCGCCGCGGGAAGCAGCGCGGCGAGCGCGGCGGGAAGGCCGTACAGGACCAGACGTCGGATCATGGCGGGAACCCGTGGATGCGGTGCCGAGGGGGTCAATCGATCGCCAGATCGGTGCGCACGATCTCGGTCAGCGTGACGCCGAGCCGCTGGTCCTCGACGATCACCACCTCGCCGCGGGCGACCAGACGGTGGTTCACCAGGACCTCCACCGGCTCGTCCACCTTGCGTTCCAGCTCCACCACGGCGCCGCGGCCGAGCTTCAGGAGCTGCGCCACCAGCATGCTGGTGCGGCCCAGCACGACCTGCACGTCCACCGGGACGTTGTAGATGGCGTTCATCGAGCCGCCGGCCGGTGCCGCGGCGGGAATGCCGGCAGCGTCCTTCTCGGCGGGCTTGGCGTCGTCTTCCAGGACGTCGAGATTCAGTGGGGCCATGATGCGGTGCTTTCCGTGTCGGTGAAGAGGTCATGTTCGGCGGACAGGGCGGCCAGCGCGCGGTCGCACAGGCCGGCGACGGCGCTCTCCACCGCCGCCGGGTCGTAGCGCAGACCCCCGGCCTCCCAGGCGGCATCGAGCCCGCCGGGCGGCAGGGACGGGTCGGCGACGACCTCCAGCGCGCCCTTGAAGCCAAGGGAATCCGGGTCGGCCAGCCGGGCGCGGACGGGGTCCGCCAGATCAGGATGGACGCGCAGCCGCAGCCGCGGCGACCCGCCGGCCAGCCGCAGGGCGTCCGCGGCGAGACGATCGGTTTCCGCAGCGCCGATCCGCTCCAGCAGCGCCGGGGCGAGGCGGCGGACGAGCGCCAGCATCACCGCCGACCCCTGCGCCTCGACCCCGCGCAGAGCGTCGGCGAAGCGGTCGTCCAGGGCGGCCAACTGCTCGTCGAGGTGGGAGAGCGCCCGCGCCAGCGCGGCGTCGGTGCGGGCGGCGGCCTCCGCCGCCCCCTCCCGCCGGCCCTGCTCCACGCCCTCGGCGAAGGCGCGGACCTCGGCGCCGTAGACGGCGGCCTGGAGGTGGCGTTCGGAATGGACGATCTCGTCCAACGGATCGACGGGGTCCGGTTCGGGGGCAACGCCGAACTCCGCCGCCGCCTGCGCTGCGGCCTGGGCCGTGCTGTCGAAGCGGAGGTCGAAGCGGTAGCGCGGGTAGCCCATCAGACCGCCTCCTCGTAGAGCCAGGAGCGCAGGATGTCGATCGCCTCATCGGGATACTGGTCGACGATGTCGCCCAGCCGGCGGATCGAGGAGGCGCGCACCCGGCCCTCCACCGTGCGCAGCTCGATGAGCTGGTCCATCGTCTCCTCGATGCCCGGCAGCGCCGCCGCCGGCTCGCCCGCGTCGGTGAGCTGGGCCGCCTGCATGGCGGGATCGCCGCCCATGGCCGGGCCGGTGAGCTGCGGCATCGCCGCCCCGGCCGCCAGCGCCGGCGTGGGCGTTTCCGCCGCCACCGGTTCCGGCGCCGGGAAGACGCGGCGGATCAGCGGGCGCAGCCCGAGCACGATCAGCAACCCGCAGAGCACCAGCAGGATCACCCACTGGATCAGCGTCATCACGTTGCGGCTGAGCGTGTCGACGATCTCCGCCATCGGCTCGCGGGCGCCCAGCTCGGGGGCGAGGTTGACGAACTCCAGGTTGTCGACGGTGACCCGGTCGCCGCGCGCCTCGCTGAAGCCCATGGCGGAGCGCACCAGCTCGGTGATGCGCTGCAGCTCCTCGGGCGAGCGGGCCTCGTAGCTGCGGGTGCCGTCCTGGGCCGTCGCCCAGGTGCCGTTGACCAGCACGGCGACGCTGACCCGGCGGATGTCGCCCGGCTCGATCACCGTTTCGCGGGCGACGTTGGAAATCTCGTAATTGACCGTCTCCTCCTGGCGCTTGGAGTCGGAGGAGGAGCGGTTGTTCTGGGACTGGGCGCGGACCTCGCGTTGCGGCAGGTTCTGCTCGGCGGTGACCGGCGGTTCGCCCGTGCTGTCCAGGCTGCGGTCCTGCTCCTGCACCGTCTGGGTGGAGCGGACGACCTGGCTGTTCGGGTCGAAGCTCTGGCTGCGCACGACCTCGCGCTTGGTTTCGACGTCGACAGCAACCTGAACGCGAACATTCCCCTGCCCCAGCCGCGCCACCAGCATCTGCTCGATGGCGCGGGAGATGCGCGTCTCGTGGCCGGCGCGCAGCCCGTCGACCTTCGCCGAGGACCGGGCGTCGCCGTCCTCCTCGGTCAGCAGCACCTCGCCGGAGGCGTCGAGCACGGTGACGGCGCTCGGCTTCAGGTTGGGCACGGCGGCGGAGACGAGGTGGCGGATGGACAGCGCCTGCCGCCGCTCCAGCGGCGCCCGGCCCCGCATGCGCACCACGATGGAGGCGGTCGGGGTGGGGGCGGCGCGCGAGAACTCCTCGCGGTCGGGAAGCACGATGTGGACCCGCGCCGCCTCGATGCCGGACAGCGTCTCGATGGTGCGGGCCAGTTCGCCTTCCATGGCGCGCAACCGGTTCATCCGCTGCATGAAGCTGGTGATGCCCAGCGGCTTGTCGGTGTCGAACAGCTCGTAGCCGATGCCGCCGCGCGACGGCAGGCCCTTCTCGGCCAGCAGCATGCGCAGCCGCGGCACCTCGGCCTCCGGCACCTGGACGGCGGTGCCGTCGAAGGCGGCGGACACCGGCACCCCCATGGCCTCCACCGCCTTGACGATGCGCCCGGCCTCCGCCGGTTCCAGCCCGGTGTAGAGCGGCGTCATGTGCGGCCGCGACAGCAGAACCGCCATGGTGGCGACCGCCAGGACGATGCCGACGCCCGTGCCGGCCAGCACCAGAAGGCGCGTGCGCCCAAGCGTCCGCAGATTGTCGATCAGTCCCGTCACGACACCCGCACCTTTAAAGTTTCCGAAAAGCGGGGACCGTAATGTTCACCCCGTGAGCCTTCACAACCTACCGGGATGACTTTTAAGCGGAGTAAAAGCCGCGAAGATAGACCGGAAGGAAGTCGCTAAAACTTGATCGTTTAAAACAGTCTCTCAAATTTTCGGTATTTTGGAGGCGCCGGCCGCGATGAATACAGATGCTGGAAAGGCAAGGACGGGAACGCCGGGCCGGCAGCGGATGTACGTCATCGTGCTGCCGCTGGCCCGGCTGGCGCTGGGGGCGGCCGCCCTGTGCGGCGTCGCCGCGGCGGGGTTCGGCGGCTACTGGATGGCCGTCGGGCCGGACGGCGTGGCGCGGCTGTTCGAGGGCACGCCCATCGCCGAGCCGGCGCAGGCGACGCTCGACATGCCGGAGCTGCTGGTGAACCTGCGCCCCGACACGCCGTCGCGCTTCATGAAGATCGGGGTGACGCTGGCGCTGGCGCCCAAGGACCGCGGGCGGGTGGAGCAGGCGATGCCCCATCTCGTCAACGCCCAGCAGGAGTTCCTGCGCAACATCGACCAGCACGACCTGCGCGGCTCCGCCGGTCTGCTGCGGCTGCGCGGGGAGCTGCGCCGCCGCTTCAACCTGATCCTCGGCCCGGACACGGTGTCCGACGTCCTGCTGCGCAGCCTTCTCACCCAATAGCCGACCCAGAGGAACGGATGAGCACTCCCATCGACACGGATGACGGCGACGAAAGCGGCGGCGGCGAATTCGGCGGCCATGGGGACGGTTCCGGGGACGACCTCGACTGGGGCCTGGACGGCGACTCCGGCGAGTCCGAGGCCGCCACCCTGATGGCCGACACCAAGGAGCTGAGCCAGGAGGAGATCGACCGGCTGCTGAACTTCGCCGTCGGGCCGCAGACCGAATCCGCCGGTCAGACCCGCGCCATCGAACGGCTGATCAGCACGACGACGGTCAACAAGGACCGGCTGCCGATGCTGGACGTGGTCTTCGACCGCATGGTCCGGCTGCTCAACACCTCGCTGCGCCAGTTCTCCTCGACCAGCGTGGAGGCCAGCCTGCTGCGCATCGACTGGCTGCGCTACAACGAGTTCCTCGACACCATCGAGCTTCCCGCCCTGGTCGGCGTCGCGCGGGCGGAGCAGTGGGACAACCACATCGTCGTTTCGGTCGACAGCGCGCTGATCTACTGCATGATGGACGTGCTGCTGGGCGGACGGCGCAGCCGCGCCCGGCGCATCGACGGGCGCACCTACACCTCCATCGAGCGCAAGATCACCGAGCGGCTGATCAAGGTCATCCTCCAGGATCTCAGCCAGTCCTTCGACCCGATCACGCCCATCGACTTCACCTTCGACCGGCTGGAAACCAACCCGCAATTCGCCACCATCACCCGCGCCACCAACGCGGTGATCCGCGTGCGCATCGCGGTGGAGGTGGAGCGCCGCGTCGGCCACGCCGAGGTGGTCATCCCCTACGCCACGCTGGAGCCGGTGCGCGGCAAGCTGGTGCAGACCTTCATGGGCGAGAAGTTCGGCCACGACACGGTGTGGGAAAGCCACCTGAAGGCCGAGCTGATGCGCGCCAAGCTGGACCTCGTCGCGGTGCTGCAGCAGACGCAGGTGTCGCTGGGCGAGGTGCTGAACTGGGAAAAGGGCACCTCGCTGAAGCTGCGCATCGACCCCGACGCGCCGGTGGTTCTGCAGAGCAAGACCACCCCCCTCTTCGCCGGCCACATGGGCCAGCGCAACGGCAACATCTCCGTCAAGATCGACACCGACCTGGAGACCAAGCAGGAGCTGATCGATGGTCTCATTCCTCATTGACGCCGTTCTGGCGGTCATGCTCGTCACCGCCACGGTGTTCCTGGTGATCGTCAACAAGCGGCTGAAGGTGATGCGCTCCAGCCAGGCCGAGATCGGCGCGCTGATCGGCACCTTCTCCAAGACCATCGACGAGACGGAGGCCTCGGTGCAGCGGCTGGTCGCCGCCGCGACGGAGGCCTCCGCCAAGCTGTCCGACGGGCTCGACCGCGCCAAGGGCGTGACCGAGGAGGCAGCGCTGGTGCTCGGCTCCTGCGAGCGGGCGTCCAAGCGCATCGAGGCGTCCGTGCAGGAGGCCCGCGCCCTGGTCCGCCGGCTGGAGGAGGGTCCGGCGCCGCGCCCGCGGCCCCGCCCGGTCCCGCCGCCCGCCGCCGCCGTGGCCACCGTCATGGAACCAGCGCCCGCCCCGCTCCCCTCGACGGCCAACGCCGCTCCCGCGCCGGACGCCGACGCGGCGGAGGACGAGGACGGCTTCCGCCCGATGCGCGTTGCCGCGCTGGCCGGGGCCGCGCTGGCCGGGGCCGCCGCCCGCCCGGCGGAAGGCTTGCCGCCTGTCGCGGAGGAGGACGCCGAATCCGTGGCGGAAGCCGGCGGCGCGCGGCAGCAGGCCGCCAACGCCTTCTACGCCCGGCTGCGGGCCATCGGACCGGAGCGCTGAGCCATGCTGCGCGTACTTCCCATCACGCTGGTGGCGATCCTGATGGTGCTGCCGCTCAAGCTCGGCTCGCTGATGGAAGGGCTGCCGGTGGTCGCCCAGCAGTTCGACCGCGAGTTCGGCAAGCATGAGCGCCCCTGGGCCAAGGACCTGAAGGCCGGTGCCGAGGCGTCGCCGGATGCCGTGCCGGAGCCGGCCCCCGCCCTGGCAAACCCCGCCATGGCGGCGCTGCCGATGACGCCGGCGGCCCCGCCCGCGGACGCCGCCCTGCCCGCGGCGAGCTGCACCGATCCGGTCCTGCGCGCCGCCATCGCGGAGCAGAAGGCCGACGTGACCGCCCGCACCCGCCATCTCGGCGAGGCGGAAGCGGTGCTGGCCGCCGCCGAGACCCGCGCGACCGTCCAGATCCAGAAGCTGAGCACCATCAAGCGCGACGTCGAGGCGCTGATGCAGCAGCGCTCCACCCTCCAGCAGGAGGACCTGAAGCGCATGGTGACGATCTACGAGACGATGAAGCCGCGCGACGCCGCGCGCATCTTCAACGACCTGGAAACCGACATCATCATCGACGTGCTGGACCGCATGGCCGAGCGCCGCTCCGCCCCGATCATCGCGGAGCTGGAGGACGGCAAGGCGCGCGAGGTCACCCGCCTCGTCCTGCAACGCCGCGCCCTGCCCGGCGACCGACCCCCGCCGCCCGCCCCGCTTCCCGTCCGCCTGATGCAGACGCCGACGAACTGAACCCGGCCCCGGCTGCCAGACACGCGGTTCTCCCAAAAAGAGACATCATGCCCAGCCTTCCCGACGTCATCGCCCCCCCACCGCCCCGCCCCGCCCGTTCCGCGGAGGGAACGGCGGCGCCGTCCTCCGGCGCGCCGGGCGAACGCGAGGCGTCCGGCACGCCCTTCGCCGACCTGCTGGACGACGCGGTGGGACGCGGCGGCGCCGGGGCCGAGGGCGAACCCACCGACCACGCCGACTCTTCCGCTCAAACCGGCGGCGCACCAGCCAGCGCCGATGCCGCCCTGGCGGCACTCCTGCCGCTGCTGACCGCACCGCCGCCCGCCACGGCGCCGGGAATCGCGGAGGCCGGCGCTTTGCCGGAATCTTTGCCGTCGACCGGCGGCCTGCCCGTGCTGCCGCCCGTTGCGGCTCCCCCGGCGGATGCCGCCGCGACACCGCAGCCGCCGGCGCCGGCCCAACCCGGTCCGCCGCAGCCGGCCGCGCCGCTGCCCCTGGCGCCCACCGCCGCGGCGACCCCGGGCACCATGCCGGACGGCACGACGCCGGAGGCCGCGACGGACACCGCGCCACCCGCCGCCCCGTCCGTTCCTCCGCCGGCTTCCGGCGCCAAACCGGACTCGGCCCCGCTGTTCCAGGCCAAGGATTCCGCGACGCCCGCCAAGACCGACGCGACGCCGGGCCCATCGCCCCAGCTTCAGCAGGCGATGGCCCAGGCGGGTGGCAACGCCGCGTCCAACGGCGGCACCGGCCAAAATCCGGGCCAGGGGCAAGGCCGCGGCAACCCGCCCGCCGGACCGGAAGCCTTGTCGGCGCTTTCCTCCCCGGCGGACCCCGCCGCTGCGGCCCCGCTGCCCTCCGCCCTGGCCCCGCCGGCGGCCCACGCGGCGGCCCACTACGCGGCGCATCCCGGCGAGAGCGCCGCGGCGCGGCTGCCCGCCGCCCAGGTGGCCGGCCAGCTGGTCCGCGTCGTCGAGGCCGGGGGCGGCGAGTTCCACATCGACCTGAAGCCGGAGGAGCTTGGCCCCGTCCGCGTCGTCGCCGAATTGAGCGGCGCCCGCGTCGCCCTGCACGTCCAGGCCGAAAGCCCGGAGACGCTGGCTCTGCTGCGCCGGGACATCCACCATCTGGAGCGCGCCCTGTCCGACGCCGGGTTCGAGCTGGACGGCGGCACCCTGAACTTCTCGCTGCGCGGCGACGGCGAGCCGCGCGGCTTCGCCTTCTCCGGCCAGGGCGACGGGACGGGCGGACGCCAGGACGGCACCGGACGGGCGGTCCGCCTCGCCGACCCCGCCACCGCCCTGCCGCCCGAACGCGCCGCCCGCCCCATCGACGGCCTCGTCGACATCTCCGTCTAGCCGCAAGGACCCGCCATGACCACGACCGCGGCCACCAACACGGCCACCGCAACCCCCTCCGCCGCCGCGAAGAAGCAGACGGTGGATTACGAGGCGTTCCTCAAGCTGCTGACCGCGCAGCTCCGCAACCAGGACCCGCTGTCCCCCATGGACGCCACCCAGTTCATGACGCAGCTCGCCCAGCTCTCCACCGTGGAACAGGGCGTGCGCACGAACGAGACTCTGGGGCAGGTGCTGGACACGCTGAAGAACAGCGGCATGCGGCTGGACATGGCCTATCTGGGCCGCAAGGTGGAGGCCGCGTCCGACCGCATCAGCCTGTCGGAGGGCAAGGCGGAGATGGCCTACGCCATCGACGGGGCCGCCGCGTCGGTGAAGATCGAGGTGGTGAACGACGCCGGGCAGGTGATCTACAGCGCCCCCGGCAGCCCGAAGACCGGCCGGCAGACCTTCACCTGGGACGGCAAGCGCAGCGACGGCGCCACCGCCGCGGACGGCACCTACCTCGTGCGCGTGACGGCGAAGGACAAGGCGGGCGCGTCGCTGACCACCGCCACCGTGACGACCGACACGGTGAAGGAGGTGCGCAGCGTCAACGGCGAGACGCAGTTCGTCCTGAAGGGCGGCGCCGTGGTGAAGGGCACGGACATCCTGTCCGCGTCCTGATGGCTTCACCGGATTGATTCAACAGCGGAAATGGCACGCAGGCCGGTGGGGGAAAGGCTGTTCCCCCGCCGGCCCGCGGCCGTTTTACGAGAACCAGGAGTCGTTGACGCCGGTCAGGCCGACCACGGTGATGGTGCTCTTGTCGGACAGGGTGAAGACGGTGTTCTTGCCGACGGTCTGGGCGCTCGCCTTGATGTCCGCGATGCTGATGCCGGCGATCGCGAAGCCGAGGATGTCCTCGTCCGGGTTGAACTCGAACACGTAATCGTTCCCGCCGCCGAGCGTGAAGGCGAAGATGTCCTTCCCCGCACCGCCGATCAGCCAGTCGTCACCACCGAAGCCCCACAGCACATCGTCGCCGGCACCGCCGAACAGCGTGTCGTTGCCGTCCTCGCCGACCAGGGCATCGTTGCCGTCGCCGCCGTCGATCAGGTCGTCGCCCGCACCGCCGCCGATGAGGTCGTTGCCCGCACCGCCGAGGATGGAGTCTTTGCCGTCCCCACCCACAAGGGTGTCGTTGCCAGCGTCGCCGGTCAGCAGGTCGTTGCCGTTCATGCCGAACAGAACGTCGTTGCCGTCGCCGCCGATGGCGGTGTCGTTGCCGTCCTCGCCCATCAGCCAGTCGTTGCCGGCGTCGCCGCTGAGCAGGTCGTTGCCGTTGCCGCCGCCGACCACGTCGTCGTCGTCGCCGCCCAGCAGCGTGTCGTCATCGTCGCCGCCGTGGAGGGTGTCGTTGCCCGCGTCGCCGGCCAGCAGGTCGCGCCCGGTGGTGCTGACCACCACGTCGTTGCCGCCGCCGCCACGGGTGGTGTCGTCGCCCGGACCGAGGTTGATCACCTGGGCGCTGTCGTCACCGATGGTCAGGCTGTTGCCCTCCCCGCCGGTGAAGGTGCCCTGGCCGACCAGCACCGCGAAGTCCACCTGGTTGAGGACGACCGAACCGCCGGGATTGCCGCCCATGTTGATGATGAGCGCTTCGCGCGGCGCCCCGGCGGTGGCGGTGCCGGTGATGGTGATTGGCCCCGGACCCGTCGGGGTCAGCGTGCGCAGCGTCATCGAACCGGTGACCGAGGCGGCGAAGGTCGCCACCTCGTTCCGGATCGCCGTGGTCCGGCTGTCCGGCAGCAGGGCGGCGAGCATGCCGGCGAAGACGCCGGCCATCTGGCCGCTCTCCACCGTGGACTGAGGGCCATAGGCGGTGAGGCGCCCGCCCGCCGCCACGTTGGCCTGAAGGAGCGGGGCGTTGCCCGAGTCCTGCATCAGCGCGACGGTCACCCCGTCCCGGTTGCCCTCCGGCACCGCCTGGGCGAGGCCGGTCTCGACGAAGGTAACAGCGACGCCAGTCGGGGCGCTCCCCGTCCGGGTCTGGACCACGACGCCGCTCACCGTCTCGTCGCCCACGGGCTTGGAAGCACCACCCGTGTTGCCGCCGCCGGTCGCCACGTCATCGTTGCGGATGGTGCCGGTCGCCGTGGCCGTCTGGATCGTGCCGCCGCTGGCGTTCGACAGGGTGACCGTGAAGGTCTCGTCGGACTCCACGGTCCGGTCGCCCTGGACGTTGACGGTGATGCGGGCCGTTTGCTCGCCCGCCGCGAAGGTGACCGTGCCCTGCGGCAGGGTGTTCCCGGCGAAGTCCGCCGCGTTGGCCGAGGAGGCGCCGCTGCCCGCCACCGCGTAGGACACGGTGGTGCCCCCGCTGGTGTCGCCCGTGCGGGTGACCAGGAAGGTCAGCGCCGTCGTGCCGTCGTTGCCTTCCAAGGCGCTGCCGTTCTCCGCCGCGATGGACAGCGACGGAGGATCGGACGGCGGCGGTGCCGTGTTCTTGATGACGCCCGTCGCCACCGCGGTGCCGAGGGTGGCGCCGGACGGGTTGGACAGCGTGACCGTGAAGGTCTCGTCCGCCTCGTTCAGCGCGTCCGTCGCGATGGCGATTTCCACCGTCTTCGTCGTTTCACCCGCCGCCAGGCTAATGACTCCGGTCGGGAAAGCACTGCCCGCGAAATCCGCCGCGGACGCCGCGTTCGGCCCGCTGCCCGCCACCGTGTAGGTGACGCTGACCGGGTCAAGCGCGTTGTCGCTGCGGGTGATGGTGAAGGTCGCCTTGGCGTTCGCCCCTTCCTGCACGATGGCCGTGGCCGCCGCGATGTCCAGGCGGGGAGTGAGCGCGCCGTCGTCGTTCTCGATCGTCACGGTCGCCCGCGGTGCCGCGATCACCGCCTGGGTGGCGGCTCCGGCCTGTTGCGACAGAGTGACGGCGAAGGCCTCGTCGGCCTCCGCCACCGCGTCGCCGGCCACCGCGACGGTGATCGTCGCGGAAGTCTGGCCGGCGGCCAGGGTCACCGTCCCGCCGGGGAGCTGCCCGCCGAAGTCCGCGGCATCCGCCGCCCAGGTGCCGAAGCCCGTCACGGCGAAGTCAAGCACCAGATCGGCGCTGGAGTCGCCCGTCCGGTAGACGTCGAAGACGACGTTCGTGCTGCCGCTGTTGCGCTCCGTCACCGTGGCGGTGCGGGCCGCGATGGTGATGACCGGAGCGGCAGCCGGGGCGTTCGACGTGTTGGACTGCTGCGTCGGAGCGTTGGTCTGCGTTGCTCCCTTCAGGAAGCTGGCGTCACCGGTCAGCGCCACGTCGAGCAGGGCCGCCTGCCGCAGCGCCGGATCGGTGATGCCGGCGGCGTCCAGCAGAGCCTCCGCCCGCTGGCGCAGCGCCTCGGGCAGGGTGTCCACCGACAGCACCTGCCGCGGGAAGCTGCGGTCGGTGTAGGTCGCCGTCGTCTCGCCCTGGCCGTAGTCGAACAGCGAGGTCTGCTGCGTGACCCGCCAGCCGTCGGCGTAGCTGCCGTACAGCACCGCATAGTCGATGGGCTGCGACAGCACCGTGCCGTCGGCCAGCGCCAGATCGTTGGAGGCGTCTCCGTCGAGGTTGCCCATCAGGCCCTCGATCGACCCCGCCGCACGGCTCGGCGACAGGTAGAGCTGAAGATCGACGCGGTCGGCCTCGACCGTGACGATGAGCTGCTCCTGGTTCGAGTAGACGATGGTGTAGACGTTGCCGGAGCGGAAGATGTGCCCGTCGCCCACGGCCATCGATCCGGTGGCATCGGAGATGTCGGTCGCCACCCCGTCGATGCGCAGCGGGTGGGCGGCGTCCTTGGCGTTGATGGACACCCGGACCGAACCGATCTTCGTCGCCACCGCCGTGTTGATCGACACCGCGTCGCCCAGCGCCGCGGTGCGCAGCTGCACGATCCGCTCGTCGCCCGACTTGGCGTTGACGTAGGTGAACTCGCCGACCGCCTGGAAACTGTAGTAGAAGCCGTCGAAGGTCACCAGATGCGGGTCGCCCCAGTTGGCGCCCGGACGGAAGCCCGGCGGCAGCGGCGGCGCTTGGTTGTCGTCGTTGAGGACGGTGCCGGTCGCCTGACGGTTGCCCAGCTTGATGTTGGAGCCGTCCGCCGGATTGGCCAGCGTCACCGCGAAGGTCTCGTTCGCCTCCGCCACGGCGTCGCCCAGCACGTCCACCGAGATGGTCTTGCTGGTCTCGCCCGCCGCGAAGGTGACCGTGCCGTCATAGGGCAGGAAGCCGCCCGCCAGATCGCCGGCGCCGACCGGGTTGCTGCCCGTGCCGGCCACCGTGTAGCCGACCGACACCGCGCTGGTCGTGTCGCCGGAGCGGGTGACCGTGAAGGTGAAGCGGGTGGTGCCGCTGTTGCCCTCCGCCTTCGACAGCTGGCCCGGCTCGATGGCGACGACCGCCGGCAGGGCGTTGGTCGCCGCGCCGCCGGTCATTTCGAAGCGCCACAGGCCGTTCACGCCCGTGTTGCCCGCCGTGGTGTCGAGGGCGAGCATCCCCGCCTCGCTGCCCGACTGCGGCAGGATGAACAGGCCGGACGCATCGCCGTTTCCGGCCGTGTAGCCGGCCCGCGCAACCGTGTTCCCGCCGGTCTGCGCCCAGTTGACAGACTCGTAGCGGAACTCCGCGTCGAAGTCCCCGGCCTTGCGCCCGGTGGCGCCGGCGGCGTTGGTCAGGACGAGCTGGAAGGCGTTGCGCGCGCCATCCGTGCCGCCATTGGCCGCCACGTCGTCCCAGGTGATGACGATGGTCCCGGTGACCGGGTCGAGATCGTAATAGACGCGGTTGGTGCCCTGCGAGGTGCCGCCCGGAGTCGCCGCCCCGGTGCCGCCCCGCGTGTCCACGTCGGACAGGAAGGGCGCGATCATCGCCGGGGCCGTCGCCGACAGCGCTTCGGCCGTCAGGCCGGCGGGCAGCGGCGCGTCGAAGGAGATGCTGCCGTTCGTGTTGATGTAGAAGCCGGTGTAGACCTTGCCGAAGACGTTGATGCCGTCGGCGAAGACCGACCGGATGTCGATGAAGGCGCTCGACCCGTCGTTGCTGCGGTCCAGTTCGTTCTCGCCGAAGCCAGCGGTGCCGCCCAGGCCGCTGAGCAGCCGCGCCCCGATGGCAGTGGCCGGCGTCAGATCGACCGTCTGGTCGGTGAAGCGCAGTTCCTCCACCGCGGTGATGCGGGCGACGCCGTCCGCCTTGGTGCCGCGGGCGTGGGTGACGGTGATCGTCCCGCCGTTGTTGACGATGTCGTAGTTCGCCTTCGCGTCGGTGAAGACCACCGCGTCGAGGCCGGCGCCGCCGTTGATGTCGTCGGTGCCACTGCTGGCCTGGAACAGGTCGTTGCCGTCACCGCCGTTCAGCGTGTCGTCGCCGGCCCCGCCGTTCAGCGTGTCGTCGCCGGCGTCGCCGGACAGCAGGTCTGCCCCGTCGCCGCCGCTCAGGCTGTCGTTGCCCTGGCCGCCGGACAGGCTGTCGTTGCCGCCGTTGCCGGACAGCCGGTCGTCGCCGGCCTGGCCCATCAGCCGGTCCGGCGTGTCGCCGCCGATCAGCGTGTCGGCATCGGCGGTGCCGGTCAGGTCGAGGCCGGTGGCCCGCACCAGAACGCCGGCGCTGCCCTCGGCCTCCTGCAGTTCGTGGAAACCGGCCAGCGTCAGGGTGGCGTCCACGACGCCGTCGCCGTTCGTGTCGAACAGCAGTTGGGTGGTGGCGCCGCCGGAAGTGACGAAGCGGAAGCCGACCTGGGCGCCGCCCGGCTGGGCCACGGTGCCGGTGAAGGGACCGCTGCCGACAAAGGTGAAGGGGATACCGGACAGGTCGATGCGGTCACCCGCGGCGAAGTCGGTGATGCGATCGCCGTTCGCCTCCGCCACGCTGGCGTAGCGGAAGGTGTCGTTGCCCTCGCCGCCGTTCAGCACGTCCTCGCCGGCACCGCCGGCCAACGTGTCGTCGCCGGCACCGCCATAGAGGAAGTCGGCGCCGCCGAGGCCGTCGAGACGATCATCGCCGGCCCCGCCGGTCAGCGTGTCGGACGCCGCCCCGCCGGCCAGCGTGTCCGCGCCGTCGCCGCCGGTGGCGGCGATGGCGGTCACGCGGACCAGGACGCCGCTGTTGGACGGATCGACGGCCAGCGCGTGAGTGCCGGCCAGATGGATGACGCGGTCCGCCACCCCGTCGCCGTTGATGTCGAACTGGAGATCGGTGGTCGCGAAGGCGCCCGTGCCCGAGTTGACGTAGTTCACCGCCACGCCGGTGCCGAAGCGCTGGGAGAGCGGCGTGGTGCCGAGGAAGCTGGCCGACAGGCCGGAAATGTCGATGCGGTCGCCGGTGGCGAAGTCGGTGATCAGGTCGCCGTCGATGTCGGTGGCGCGGGCGAAGACGAAGGTGTCGTTGCCGGCACCGCCCGTCAGCTCGTCACGGCCCTCCGACCCAACCAGCGTGTCGTCGCCCTCGCCGCCGGCCAACGTGTCGCTGCCGACACCGCCGGTCAGACTGTCGCTGCCGGCACCCCCGGTCAACGTGTCGCTGCCCTCGCCACCATCCAGTGTGTCGTTGCCGTCGCCGCCGTCCAGCCGGTCGTCGCCGCCAAGCCCCTCCAGCCGGTCGTCACCGCCCAGGCCGGACAGGCTGTCGGCGCCGTCGCCACCGGTCAGCGTCTCGGCAGCGGCCGTGCCCGTCAAGGTCCTGTTGGAGACACGGACCAGGATGCCCGTCCCGTCCTCCCGCAGGGCATGGGCGCCGGCCAGCTCGATCACGGAGTCCGCGATGCCGTCGCCGTTGCCATCGATCTCCACGCGGGTGCGCTGCTGGCCCTCCGCGCCGGTCACCGCGAAGCGGATCTGGGCCGGGCCGAGATTCACGGACGAGCCGGTGAAGGCGCCACCGCCGATGAAGGTGGCGTTGAGCGCCGACAGGTCGAGGCGGTCGCCGTCCGCGAAGTCGGTGATGCGGTCACCCGCGGCGTCGCCCACGGTCAGCACGCGGAAGACATCGTTGCCGGCACCGCCGGTCAGCGTGTCGGCCCCGTCGCCGCCCAGCAGCGTGTCGTCGCCATCGCCGCCGTCGAGCCGGTCGCGGCCCGCCCCGCCGGTCAGGCTGTCGCTTCCAGCCCCGCCGGTCAGCGTGTCGTCGCCGGCCCCGCCGGTCAGCGTGTCGGCGGCGTCCGTCCCTTCGAGACGCTGGTTGGCGGCGCGGACGAGAATGCCCGGCGCCTGCGGATCGACTTGGAGAACGTGCTCCCCGGTGATCTCGATGCTGCGGTCGGTCACGCCGTCGCCGTTCAGATCGATGTCGAGCAGCGTGTTGCGGAAGCCAGGCTCGCCCACCGCGGAGACGCGGATCTCCGCGCTCCCCGTGCCGCTGAAGACGGACGTGCCGATGAAGGCGGCGCCCAGCGCCGACAGGTCAATGCGGTCGCCGTCCGCGAAATCGGTGATGCGGTCGCCCGCGATGTCGTCCGCGGTGAAGACGAAGGTGTCGTTGCCGGCACCGCCTGTCAGACGATCGGTGCCTGCGCCGCCGACCAGCGTGTCGTCCCCGTCGCCGCCGGACAGCGTGTCGTTGCCGACACCGCCGGTCAGGCTGTCGTTGCCGCCCCCGCCGGACAGGCTGTCGCGCCCGGCGCCGCCCTCCAGCGTCTCGCCCGCGTCCGTCCCGGTGAGCACGAGGTCGTCCACGCGGACCAGGATGGCTGGGTCATTGGGCGTCGCAATCAGCGTGTGCGTGCCGGACAGGATGATCATCCGCTCGCCGATGCCGTCGCCGTTCATGTCGAAGACGAGCCGGGTCTCGGCCAGCGGGCCGCTGCCGACGATGACGGCGTTGACCTGGGCCGGGCCGGGCTGCGCGACGCTGCCGGTGAAGGCGGCGGTCCCGATGAAGGTGACGTTCACGTCGCGCAGATCGATGCGGTCGTTGGGACCGAAATCGGTGATGCGGTCGCCGTCGATGTGGCCGGCCCGGTTGAAGCGGAAGCTGTCCCGCCCGGCCCCACCGGTCATCAGGTCGCCGCCCGGGCCACCGTTCAGCGTGTCGTTGCCGTCGCCGCCCTCCAGCGTGTCGATGCCGTCGCCGCCGATCAGCGTGTCGTTGCCGGCCCCGCCGATGATCAGGTCGTTGCCGTAATCGCCGCTCAGCGTGTCGTTGCCGTCATCGCCGCTCAGCGTGTCCGGACCGGAGGCACCGGTCAGGCTGTCGTTGCCGGGCGTGCCGGTCAGGGACTTGCCGTATTCGGTGATGAGGACGCCCGGCGCCCCCGCCATCTCGACCAGAGGCACCACGCCGTTGAGCCACATGCCGACATCGGCCACGCCGTCACCGTTGGAGTCGAGAACGACGGTCGTGGTGTCCGCGCTGTAGTAGACGCGCAGTTCGGCGCGGCCCGGATTGGACACGCTGCCGGTGAACGCACCCTCGCCGAGGAAATGCGCGTTCAGCGCCGACAGGTCGAGGCGGTCGCCGGGGCCGAAATCGAGGATGCGGTCGTAATTCATCTCCGATGCCGAGCCGAAGACGAAGCGGTCGTTGCCGGTGCCGCCTTCCAGTATGTCGGCCCCATCGCCTCCGGTCAGCACGTCGTCGCCCGTGCCGCCTTCCAGCGTGTCCGCCCCGTCGCCGCCGATCAGCGCGTCGTCGCCGGCGCCGCCCTGGAGCAGGTCGTTGCTGCCCAGGCCCGCCAACGTGTCGTTGCCAGCACCACCCGACAGCGTGTCGCGGCTGGGACCGCCCGTCAGGCTGTCGTCGCCGTCGGTGCCGGTCACCGCCTGGGTCGGGATACGGACAAGCACGCCCGGCGCCTGCGGATCGACCTTGAGATCATGCTCGCCGGCGATCGTGAAGAAGGTGTTGAGCCAACCGAAGCCACTGCTGGACACCTCGATTCGGGTCACGCCGCCGGAAATGACCGAACGCACCTGGACCGGACCGCCGCCGTTCGGATAGAGGGTGAAATCCGCCGAGCCGATGTAAACCGGATTCAGCGCCGACAGATCGATGCGGTCGCCATCCGCGAAATCGGCGATGCGATCGCCCAGAATGTCGCTGGCGCTGGTGAAGCGGAAGGTGTCGTTGCCCTCGCCGCCAAAGAGCTGGTCGGAACCGGCCCCTCCGTCCAGCGTGTCGTCGCCCGCACCGCCGCGCAGCAGGTCCGCGCCGGCCCCGCCGAGAAGCAGGTCGTTTCCGGTTCCGCCGTCCAGGCTGTCGGCGCCGCCCAGACCGGACAGCGTGTCGTCGCCGGCCCCGCCGGACAGCGTGTCGCTGCCCGCACCGCCTTCCAGCGTGTCGTTGCCGCCGGTCCCGGTCCGGACCGTCTCCGGCGCCCGGATCAGCACGCCCGGCGTGCCCGGATCGACGATCAGGGCGTGCGCGCCCGACAGGGTGATCCGGCCGTCCGTGACACCGTCACCGGTCAGGTCGAAGTCGAGCTGCGTGTCGTCGCCCGACATGGTCAGGCGAACCTGCGGCGCTCCCTTCTGCTGGAAGTTGCCGGTGAAGGGCTGTTCGCCGATGTAGGTGACGTTCAGGGCGGACAGGTCGATGCGGTCTCCGGTGGCGAAGTCCGCGATGCGATCGCCGGCAAGCTGGCTGGCTTCGGTGAAGCGGAAGGTGTCGTTGCCCTCGCCGCCGATCAGCAGATCGGCACCGTCACCGCCGACCAGCGTGTCGTCGCCGGCCCCGCCGTCCAGAACGTCGCCGCTGCCCTGCCCGTTCAGGAGGTCGTTGCCGGCGCCGCCCCACAGGCTGTCGAAGCCCGCCCCGCCGGTCAGTGTGTCCGCCCCCTCGGTCCCGACGAGGGAACGGTCGGCGACGCGTACCAACACGCCCGGCTCGTTCGCAAGCTCCTCCAGAGCGTGGGCGCCGGTCAGCGTGATCGTGTGGTCGACCACGCCATCGCCGTTGCTGTCGAACTCCAGCACCGTGCTGCCGACGTCCGCCCGGAAGCGCGCCTGCGCCGGACCATAGTTGGGATAGCTGCCGGTGAAGGCCCGGTCGCCGATGAACTGGACGCCCATCTCGGACAGATCGATGCGGTCACCCGGACCGAAGTCGGTGATGACGTCGTTGCCGACGTCGCCGATCCCATCGAACCGGAAGACGTCGTTGCCGGCCCCGCCGGTCAGGATGTCGCGCCCGGTGCCACCGTCCAGCGTGTCGTCGCCGTCACCGCCGGACAGGCTGTCGGCGCCGCCCATGCCGCGCAGCAGGTCGTTGCCCGCCCCGCCGTTGATGGTGTCGAGCCCGGCCCCGCCGTTCACCTCGTCGTCGCCCGCCGTGCCGCTCAGCGTCCGGTCAGGCACCCGCACGAGGATGCCCGGCGCGCTCGCCAACGCCTCCAGGGCATGGATGCCGGTCAGGGTGACGGTGCGGTCGGACAGGCCGTCGCCGTTGCTGTCGATCTCCAGCACCGTGCTGCCGTTGAGGTCGGTGCGCAGGCGGACCGCCGCGGTGCCGTTCCCCGGAATACCGTCCTCGCCGACGAAAACGGCGTTCAGGGCCGTCAGGTCGATGCGGTCGCCCTGGGCGAAGTCGGTGATGGTGGTGTTGGAGGCCACCATGGTGCCGACGCCGGTTCCAACCGGTATGCTGACGATGCGGAAGGTGTCGTTGCCCGTTCCGCCGGACAGCGTGTCAAAACCGTTTCCGTCTTCCAGCAGATCGTCGCCCGCCCCGCCGGACAGGCTGTCGTTGCCGGCGAAACCGCGCAGCGTGTCGTTTCCGGCGCCGCCGGACAGCGTGTCGCGGCCCGCGGCGCCGTCCAGCGCATCGTCCCCCGCCGTGCCGGTCAGGGTCCGGTCGGGCACGCGCACCAGGATGTTCGGCGAATCCGCCAACTGCTCCAGGGCCACCCCGGTGGACAGGTTGATGTAGCGGTCGGCATAGCCATCGCCGTTGGAGTCGATTTCCAGCGTGGTGGACATGTTGTCCTGGCGCAGGCGCACCTGGGCCGGCCCCCGGTTCGATCCATTTCCGGTGAAGGCCCCCGTGCCGAGGTAGGTGGCGTTCAGGCCGGTCAGGTCGATGCGGTCACCCACCGCGAAGTCGGTGATGATGTCGGAGCTGAAGGTGGTGTAGCTGTTGGGCCCCTGCTCCGACACGAAGCGGAAGGTGTCGTTGCCCGCCCCGCCGGTCAGCGTGTCGCTTCCGGAACCGCCGTCCAGCGTGTCGTCGCCGTCGCCGCCGGACAGGCCGTCGTTGCCGGCCATGCCGAGCAGAAGGTCGTTGCCGGCGCCGCCGGCGATGGTGTCGCGCCCGGCGCCGCCGCTCAGCGTGTCGGCGTTCGCCGTTCCGGTCAGGGAACGGTCGGGCGCCCGCTCAAGAACACCGGGCGAACCATCCACCGCCTGCAACCCGTGCAGGCCGTTCAGCGTGATGGTGCGGTCGTAGAACCCGTTGCCGTCGCTGTCGATTTCCAGGACGGTGACGGTTGAGTCCTGGCGGAACCGCACCTGCGCCGCGCCCTTGTTGCCGTTGGTGCCGGTGAAGGCGGCGTCGCCGATGAAGGTCGCGCCCAGACCTGTCAGGTCGATGCGGTCACCGCTCGCGAAGTCGGTGATGATGTCGCCGGCGGCGTCGGTCAGGCTGGAGAAGCGGAAGACGTCGTTGCCGTCCCCGCCGGTCAGGCTGTCTCCGCCGGCCCCGCCGTCCAGCGTGTCGTCGCCGAACCCGCCGGACAGGCTGTCGTTGCCGGCCATGCCGAGCAGCAGGTCGTCGCCGTTGCCACCGTTGATGGTGTCGCGCCCGATGCCGCCGGTCAGCGTCTCGCTCTGATCCGTTCCCTCCAGGACCTGCTGGGGAACATGCTCGAAGACACCGGGCGACCCGGCCACCGGCTGCAACGCCGGCCCTCCGGACAAGGACAGGATACGATCAGACTGACCGTCGCCGTTGGTGTCGATCTCCAGAAGCGTCGCGCTGCCTTCGTAGCGGAGGCGGATCTGCGCCGGTCCGTTGCTTCCATAGGTGCCGGTGAAGGCGGATTCGCCGATGAAGACGGCGTTCAATCCGGTGATTTCCAACCGGTCGCCGGGAACGAAGTCGGTGATGACGTCGCCGTCGATGTCGGTGATGGCGAAACGGAAGGTGTCGTTGCCCAGGCCGCCGGTCAGGAAATCGGCCCCGGCGCCACCGTCCAGCGTGTCGTCGCCCTCACCGCCCACCAGACTGTCGTTGCCGGACAAGCCGCGCAGCAGATCGTTGCCGGCCCCGCCGTTGATGGTGTCGCGCCCGGCCCCGCCGGTCAGCGTCTCCCCGGCATCCGTTCCGGTGAGCGTCTGGTCCGCCGCCCGCTCGAGCACGCCGGGCGAGCCGGCCACCTCCTGGAGGGGAGGGGCGCCGTTCAGATAGATGTAACGGTCGGCGGAGCCGTTGCCGTCTTCGTCGATCTCCAGCGCCGTCTGCGCGCTGTACATGCGGACGCGGATCTGCGCCGGTCCTTTGTTCTGCGGGGTGCCGCTGAAGGCCGCATCCCCGATGAAGGTGGCCCCCAGCGCCGTCAGATCGAGCCGGTCGCCCACCGCGAAGTCCTCGATGACGTCGCCGTTGGCATCGTTCAGGCTGGCGAAGACGAAGGTGTCGTTGCCAAGCCCGCCCTTCAGGGTGTCGGTGCCGGCGCCGCCCTCCAGCGTGTCGTCGCCGTCGCCGCCCATCAGGCTGTCGTTGCCGCCAAGACCGCGCAGCCGGTCGTTGCCGGCCCCGCCGTCGATGGTGTCGCGCCCGGCGTCGCCGGTCAGCGTCTCGCCCGCCGCCGTGCCGAGGAGCGTCCGGCTCGGCACCTGCTCGAAGAGGCCGGGCGAATTGGCCACCTCCCGCAACGCCGGTCCGCCGCTCAACAGAATTCTGCGGTTGATGTTGCCGTCACCGTCGCTGTCGATGAGCAGCGTGGTGCCGCTGGGATCGGTGTACAGGCGGATCTGCGCCGGCCCCTTGTTCGGGTAGGTGCCGGTGAAGGCGGCTTCGCCGATGAAGGTGGCGCCCAGGGCGGTCAGGTCGAGCCGGTCGCCCTCAGAGAAATCGGTGATGGTGACGTTGCCGTAATCGGACGCCCCGGAGAAGAGGAAGGTGTCGTTGCCCAGGCCGCCGGTCAGTGTGTCGGACCCGTTCCCACCGTCCAGCGTGTCGTCGCCCGATCCGCCGTTCAGGACGTCGTTGCCGCCCAGCCCGCGCAGCCGGTCGTTGCCGGCCCCGCCGTTGATGGTGTCGGCACCGCCGTCGCCGTCCAGCACGTCGTTCGTGTCCGTGCCGGTGACGAGCAGGTCCGGCACCCGCTCCAACAGGCCCGGGGTGGACGCCACCTCCCGAAGCAGGGGCGAGCCGTCGATGTTGATGGTCCGGTCGGCGTTGCCGTCACCGTTGCTGTCCACCTCCAGAGCGTTTCCGAAGGTTGTGTTCAGGCGGACCTGCGCCGGCCCTTTGTTCGTGGGGCTTCCGGTGAAGGGACCGGTGCCGATGAAGACGGCGCCCAGGGGCCGCAGATCGATGCGGTCGTCGTGCGTGAAATCGGCGATCCGGGTGTTCGAATAGCTTGCGCCGACGGGAACCGGAGTGATGAGGAAGACGTCGTTGCCGGCCCCGCCGATCAGCGTGTCGCTGCCGGAGCCGCCGTCCAACGTGTCGTCGCCCAGACCGCCGTCCAGGCGGTCGCTGCCGGCATTCCCGCGCAGCAGGTCGTTGCCGGCCCCACCATTGATGGTATCGCCACCACCGCCCCCCTCCAGCGTCTCGCCCGCGTCCGTGCCGGTGAGCGTCAGGTCGGGCACCCGTTCGAACACGCCGGGCGAACCCGCGACCTCCTGAATTTGGAAAGAGCCGTTGAGGAAGATCTGACGGTCGGCGATGCCGTCGCCGTTGCTGTCCACCGCCAAGGTCGTGTCCGACTCCAGGCGGATCTGCGCCGGCCCCCTGTTGATGAAGTTGCCGGTGAAGGTCGTGTTGCCGATGAAGGTGGCGCCCAGCCCCGTCAGGTCGAGCCGGTCGCCCGAGCTGAAGTCGGTGATGGTGACAAAGCCATTGACGCCCGGCGTGGAGAGCAGGAAGGTGTCGTTGCCGGCCCCGCCGGTCAGCGTGTCGGACCCGACGCTGCCGTCCAGCGTGTCGTCGCCGTCACCGCCGCTCAGGCTGTCGTTGCCGCCCAGGCCACGCAGCAGGTCGTTGCCCGCGCCGCCGTTTATGGTGTCGCGCCCGGGACCGCCCTCCAGCGTCTCGCTCGCCTCCGTACCGGTGATGGACAGATTTGGCACCTGTTCGAACACGCCGGACGAGCCGGCCACCGGCTGCAATCCGGGCGCACCGGTTATGTAGACGGAATGATCGATCCAGCCGTCACCGTTGCTGTCGATCTCCAGCGTGGTGTTGGCCATGTCGGTGCGCATGCGCACCTGAGCCGGGCCATGGGCGGCGTTCGTCCCGGTGAAGGCCGCCTCGCCGATGAAGGTGGCGTTCCAGGCCGACAGGTCGATGCGGTCGCCCGCAGCGAAGTCGGTGATCCGCACCTCGTTGTAGCCCATGGTGGCCGGCTTGGAGATCAGGAAGGTGTCGTTTCCCAGGCCGCCCGTCAGCGTGTCGTTTCCAGTGCCGCCGTCCAGCGTGTCGTCGCCGCCGCCGCCGCTCAGGCTGTCGTTGCCGGCGAAACCGCGCAGCAGGTCGTTGCCGTCGCCACCGCTGATGGTGTCCGGACCGCCGGCGCCATCCAGCGTGTCCGCCGCGCCGGTGCCGGTGAGCGACTGGCCGGGCGTGGCCTCCAGCACGCCGGGCACGCCGTCGACCGGACGAAGGACGACGGAGCCGGTAACGTAGATGAACTGATTGGGGAAGCCGTCGCCGTCGCTGTCGATTTCCAGAACCGGGCCGGTGAAGTCGGCACGCGTGCGGACCTGCGCCGGCCCTCTGTTCTGCGGGGACCCGGTAAAGGCACCATCGCCGATGAAGGTCACGTTCAACGCCGACAGGTCGATGCGGTCGCCCAGCGTGAAATCGGTGATCCGGTCGCTGCTGATGTCGCTCAGGCTGGAGAAGCGGAAGGTGTCGTTGCCCGCACCGCCGGTCAGGACGTCGTAGCCGCCGTAACCGTCCAGCGTGTCGTCGCCGTTACCGCCCGTCAGCGTGTCGCTTCCCGAAGTGCCAGTCAGCTCGGACATCGAATACCCCGTTGGAAAGAAATTTCTTCTACTTTCCTCCTACCTTTGTGCGAACGTCATATCAACTTCTAGTTTTTCTAATGTTTTGCAAATCATCTTAAAATTAAAATTGTGTAATCCTGTATATTTTGTAGATGCCGCCGACGCTGCAAAGCACGCCATTAAGTGACACGGCGCACATACGACAAAATCATAAACTGCATTTAATCCCATTAAAACATCTTATGCGACAACATGTCGCACGTAAATTCCCGTAAAAACAAGATCTTAGAGATGGCGCCGCAATGCCATGAGAAAGATTCTCTCGCACCGACCATAGCCATTCTTCTTATGAGTAACCAGATCACGAGAAAAACAGCTTATGGATTACATTAGAATTTTAAAATCACACTCTGGGTCGAAAAATGACCCTGCGCATGTTATCATAGTAGATAATATTCGAAACGCCTGCGGCCCCTCCGTCGCGAGACGGAGAGGCCGGGGCCGAAAATCAACCCTTGGTGGTTCAGTTCGCTGAAACCGCTCCGGTCCAGCCGGGCTCGACACCCTTCATGTCGGGAAGCCGGTGGGCGATGCCCTTGTGGCAATCGATGCAGGTCCGCTCGCCGGTGAACAGGTAGGTCTCATGCATCTTGGCCGCCCGCGGGTTCTGGCGGGTGATGTCCATGGATTCCGCGCTGTGACAGTTGCGGCATTCCAGGGAGTTGTTGGATTTCAGCCGGTCCCATTCGTGGGTGGCCAGTTCCAGCCGCTTGTCCAGGAACTTCTCGCGGGTGTCGATGGTGCCGAAGATCTTGCCCCAGACCTCCTTCGACGCCTGCATCTTGCGGCCGATCTTGTGCGTCCAGTCGTGCGGGACGTGGCAGTCCGGGCAGGTCGCCCGCACGCCGGAGCGGTTGGTGAAGTGGATGGTCTGCTTCAGCTCCTCGTAGGGGTTGTTCTTCATCTCGTGGCAGGAGATGCAGAAGGCCTCCTTGTTGGTGACCTCCAGGGCGGTGTTGAAGCCGCCCCAGAACATCACGCCGGCCAGGAAGCCGCCGAGCGTCAGGAAGCCCAGGCTGAAATGCACGCTGGGCCGCGAGAAGACGCGCCAGAAGCGTCCGGCGAGACTCAGAAGGCCCTTCATTTGGCGCCTTCCTTTCCGCCGGCCTTTCCGCCCGCCAGGATGCTGTCGATGTCGCGGAAGCGGTTGCCGGTGATCGGCTGGGCGTCGGTCTGCGGCACGTGGCACTGGGTGCAGAAGTAGCGCCGCGGGCTGACCGCGCCCAGCGTCTGGCCGTCGCGGTCCTGGAAGTGGGTGACCGAGATCATCGGGGCCTGCGAGCCCTCGGTGTTCTTGCGGTCATGGCAGGTCATGCATTTGTTGATGTTCAGGTCGATCTGGTAGTCGCGGATCGCGTGCGGGATCAGCGGCGGCTGGTCGGCGTAGTTCCGCGCCCGCTTGTGATCGTCGGTGATCTCCTTCGCCATCGGGTCGGCGGGGATCTCCTGGGTGATCGGATGCGGGCCGGAGGGAACCTTCGCGGGGGCGGCCCCGTCCGCGGCGAACACGCCGGACACCAGAAGCGGCATGGCCGCGGCCAGCGCGAGGGCGGCAAAGGTGATGCGGGTCTTCATGGACGGGCTCCTCACGCGACAGGAATGATCTTGACCGCGCATTTCTTGAAGTCGGTCTGCTTGCTCAGCGGGTCGGTGGCGTCCAGCGTCACCTTGTTGATGAGCACCGTGTGGTCGAAGAAGGGCACGAAGACGAGGCCCCGCGGCGGCTTGTTGCGGCCCCGCGTCTCGACCCGCACCCGCACCTCGCCACGGCGGGAGGCGATGCGCACCTCCTGCCCGCGCCGCAGGTTCAGGTCCTTGGCGTCGTCGGGATGGATGAAGACGACGGCGTTGGGGAAGGCCTTGCGCAGTTCCGGAACGCGCAGCGTCATGGAGCCGGAGTGCCAATGCTCGACCACGCGGCCGGTGCAGAGCCAGAACGGGTAGTCCTTGTCCGGCGATTCCGCCGCCGGCTCATAGGGCAGCGCGAAGATGTTCGCCTTGCCGTCCTTGTTGCCGTAGAAGCGCACGCCCTCGCCCGCCGGAACGTAGGGGTCGAAGCCCTCGCGGTAGCGCCACTTCGTCTCCTTGCCGTTCACCACCGGCCAGCGCAGGCCGCGCTCCTGGTGGTACATGTCATAGGGGGCGAGGTCGTGGCCGTGGCCGCGCCCGAAGGTGGCGTATTCCTCGAACAGGCCCTTGTGGACGTAGAAGCCGAAGGCCTGCGATTCCCGGTTCTCATAGGCGGGGTCGCAGTCCGACAGCGGGAAGGCGTTGACCTGGCCGTTGCAGTACAGCACGTCGTAAAGCGTCTTGCCGCGGACCTCCGGCTTCTTGGCGATCAGTTCCTCCGGCCACACCTCCTCGATCGCGAAGCGCTTGGAGAACTCGATGATCTGCCAGAGGTCGGAGCGCGCCTCGCCGGGCGCGCCGACGAGCTGGTGCCAGACCTGGGTGCGGCGTTCCGCGTTGCCGTAGCCGCCTTCCTTCTCCACCCACATGGCGGTCGGCAGGATCAGGTCGGCGGCGAGCGCCGTCACCGTCGGGTAGGCGTCCGACACGACGATGAAGTTTTCCGGGTTCCGGTAGCCCAGATAGGTCTCGTTCGCCGTGTTCGGCGCCGTCTGCATGTTGTTGTTGCACTGGACCCAGTAGGCGTTGAGCTTGCCGTCCTTCAGCATGCGGTCCTGCTGGACGGCGTGGTAGCCGACCTTGTCCGGGATCGTGCCTTCGGGCAGCTTCCAGATCTCCTCGGCGTGCTTGCGGTGCTCCGGGTTGGTGACCACCATGTCGGCGGGCAGCCGGTGCGAGAAGGTGCCGACCTCGCGCGCCGTGCCGCAGGCCGAGGGCTGGCCGGTCAGCGAGAAGGGACCGCAGCCCGGCTGGCTGATCTTCCCGGTCAGCAGATGGATGTTGTAGACGAGGTTGTTGGCCCAGACGCCGCGGGTGTGCTGGTTGAAGCCCATGGTCCAGAAGGACATGACCTTCACCTTGGGGTCGGCGTACAGCTCGGCCAGCGCCTCCAGCCGGTTCTTCGGCACGCCCGACAGCTCGTGCGCCTTCTCCAGCGTGTAGGGCTCGACGAACTTGGCGAACTCCTCGAAGGAGATCGGGTCGGACTCGTTGGCCTTGGCGACGTTCTTCGCCTTCTGCTCCAGCGGATGCTCGGGCCGCAGGCCGTAACCGATGTCGTCGCGGCCGCGCTTGAAGTTGACGTGCCTGGCGATGAACTCCTGGTTCACCCGGCCCGTCTTGATGATGTGGTTGGCGATGTAGTTGAGGATCGCCAGATCCGACTGCGGCGTGAAGACCAGACCGATGTCGGCGAGGTCGAAGCTGCGGTGTTCGTAGGTGGACAGGACGGCGACCTTGCAGCCCTCATGGGTCAGCCGGCGGTCGGTGACGCGGGTCCACAGGATGGGGTGCATCTCCGCCATGTTGGAGCCCCACAGCACGAAGGCGTCGGCCTGCTCCATGTCGTCGTAGCAGCCCATCGGCTCGTCCATGCCGAAGGTGCGCATGAAGCCGACCACCGCCGACGCCATGCAGTGGCGGGCGTTGGGGTCCAGGTTGTTGGAGCGCAGGCCCGCCTTCATGAACTTGGAGGCGGCGTAGCCTTCCATGATCGTCCACTGGCCGGAGCCGAACATGCCCACCGCGGTCGGGCCCTTCTTCTTCAGGGTCTCCTTCCACTTGGTGGCCATGATGTCGAAGGCCTGGTCCCAGGTGATCGGGGTGAATTCGCCTTCCTTGTGGAACTGGCCGTCCTTCATGCGCAGCAGCGGCTGGGTCAGCCGGTCCTCGCCGTACATGATCTTGGACAGGAAATAGCCCTTCACGCAGTTCAGGCCGCGGTTGACCTCGGCCTTCACGTCGCCGTGGGTGGCGACGATGCGCCCCTCCTTCACGCCGACCATGACGCCGCAGCCGGTGCCGCAGAAGCGGCAGGGGGCCTTGGACCAGGTGAGCTTGGCGTCGGCACCGGCCGTCAGGGTGCCGGCCTCGGCGGTCTGGAGGGCGGCCGGCAGGCTCACGCCGGCCGCCGCCGCCGCGGTCACGGCGGCTTGGACCTTCAGGTAATCACGGCGGGTCAGGGACATAGGGGGGTGCCTCCTG
Source organism: Azospirillum sp. TSH58 (assembly GCF_003119115.1). NCBI lineage: Bacteria > Pseudomonadati > Pseudomonadota > Alphaproteobacteria > Rhodospirillales > Azospirillaceae > Azospirillum > Azospirillum sp. TSH58. The sequence continues at coordinate 368,204 of NZ_CP022366.1, read as the reverse complement.
GGGCGGGTCGTCTTGTCTTGGACGGACGTCAATGGGCGTGAGGGACGAGAGCGGTGTCGGCGGGCATCGGCTCCGCGCAGCGCTCGGCGTCCTCGTAGTGGTGGTAGACCAGCGTGGTGGTGTGGACGCCCGCCATCGCGTTGATGTCGGCGATGCGGTCCAGAACCTCGGCCTCGGTCGCGGTTTCCAGCGTGACGATGGCCTTGCCGTTCTCCGACGCGTGCCATTCGGCGCCGGCGAGCGCGCAAACCACCTCCTTCAGGGCGGCGGTGCGGTCCGGCGCGTGCTGGATGACGAGGCTGGAAATGTGCAGTTCGGGCATGGCCGCCTCACATCCCGCCGGAGTGGGACAGGATCTGGTACATCCAGACGGAGAAGCCGTAGGCCCCGACCAGACCGATCGCCAGGAACGGCCAGATCAGGATGGACAGGACGAAGAAGACCAGCCCCTCGAAGCGGCGGGTCGGAGCGGCGGTGTCGGCGGTGCGGGCGGGCGGCGCGTTCATGGCGGTCCCATGGATTGATCGAACGGTATCGCCGCGGAGCTTCATCCTTTCGCATGATGAGTGGCTTGACCGAGGTCAAGTCCCGGCACTGACTCCATCCCTAAGTACCGGTACTTTCGTCGTTCTGGACGTTTTGCCGCACACCAACGCAAAACCCCTTCCCCGCTGGGCGCGGGGAAGGGGCTGACGAAGCGAACCGGGGTGGGACGGATTACAGCCGGGTGTTTTCCTGGCGCATCAGGCGGTCGATCAGCACGCCGCGCACCAGATCGGGGCCGAGCTGCTCGGCGGCGGCCTGCTTCAGGGATCTGGCGACGGCGGCGGGATCGACCGACGGGCCGTCGAAGGCGCCCGCCCCCGCCATGCCGAACAGGGCCTGCAGCAGGGCGTTGCGCGCGTGGGGAAGATGGCGGCGCAGCAGATTGGATTGCTCGACGCTGCCCGTCTGCAAGGTGATCTGGGTCAGGATGAAGGCGTTGGTGCGGCCCTCCACCAGCACCGGCACCATCAGTTGGCCGACCTCCACATAGAAGGGGCCGGGACCGTCGGCGGGCAGGTCCGGCCCGGCGCCGGCCTGCTGCTCCGCCGCGGCCTTCTCGTCGGCGCCGAGCGTCAGCTGCAGGCGCCCGATGCCGTAGCCGACCGCCGCCGCCAGCGCGGCGCAGAGCACGAAGACCGAGTAACGGCTGGGTCCGGGGCGTTGCGGCATGGTCGCGTCTCCCCTCCGCTCAGAAGGGCATGATGATGTCGAAGACCTGCTGGCCGTAGCGCGGCTGCTGGACGTCGGTGATCTGGCCGCGCCCGCCGTAGGTGATCCGCGCCTCGGCGATCTTGTCGTAGTCGATGGTGTTCACGTTGGTGATGTCCTCGGGCCGGATGACCCCGGCGATGCGCATCTCGCGCAGCTCGTAATTCACCCGCACCTCCTGCCGGCCGGCGATCACGAAGTTGCCGTTGGGCAGCACCTCGGTCACCACCGCCGCGGCGCGCATGGCGATGCGCTCGTTGCGCTGGATCGTCCCGGTGCCGGAGGAGGAGGAGGAGCTGTCCATGTCGACGAGGCTGGACGGGTTCACCGCGTCGGGCAGCACGGCGGGCAGCCGCGACTCCAGCCCGAAGAAGTTCGGCACGCCCGCCGATTCGGCGTTGGAGCGCTGGCGCTGCGTCTGGTTCTGCAATTGCGCCTGATCGGCGATGTTGATGATGACGGTCAGCAGGTCGCCCACCTGCTTGGCCCGCGGGTCGCGGAAGAAGTCGCGGGACCCGGTGCGCCACAGCGAACTCGGCACCTGCTCGTTGGTGTTGGGGCGCGGCATCGGCATGGAGATGACGCGCGCCTCCGGCGCCATGGCGGGGTTGGAGATTTCCGACAGGCGCGGCGCCTGCCCCACGTCGGCCAGCCGCCCGCAGCCGGCGAGCGCCACCGTCAGGGCGAGGAAGGGAAGCAGGACGCGGCGGGGCGGAAGCGTGCGCATGGGGGGTGTCCTTGATTGGAGCCTGACGGGCGCAGAGGCGTGCCCCCACCCTACCTCCCCCGCTGGGCGGGGGAGGGACTGCCGCTGTCTTTCCCAACAAGCACTTGCTCCCTCCTCCGCCCAGCGGGGGAGGGTTGGGGTGGGGGTCTGGCTTGCCGGCGTTGGCGGCCATGCGTCTTCGCGGAACTGACGCTGGAAAAGCGCTTTCATGGCATGGCCTCGGGCGGCCCGGCGACCGTGACGGTCTGCGGCCCGGTGATGGTGCCGGTGACGACGATGTTGCTGGCGACGTTCATCACCCGCACCAGCTCCCCCACCCCGCCGTCCTGCAGGGCGCGGCCGCGCGCCATCAACTGCAGCGGCCCGTCCTCGTAGACGAGGCTGACCGGCTTGTTGCGCTGGACCACCAGCGGGGCGCCGACCGCGGAGGTCTGGATCAGCCGCCCGGCGGAGAGCTGGCGGCGGCTGGCCAGCCCGGCCAAGCTGTCGCGCGAAGTAATGACGGCGCCATTCAGCCGCTCCAGCGGCATCGGGATGGTGGTCAGGTCGCTGTCGGCGATCACCTCGCCGGGCAGGATGCGGCGCGTCGGCACCGGCACCTCGACCATGATGTCGGCCTTGGCCTTCACCTCGACGATGCGCCCGTTGCTGCTGACCAGCGCGCGGACCAGCCCGCCGCGCGGGTCGTAGGACAGGTCGCGCACCGCCTCCACCGGGCCGGAGAAGGGCACGGTCAGCACCACCGAGACCCGCGCGTCCGGCGGCACCGCCGGGCCGAGCGAGGCCGCCAGCTCCTGCGCCAGCAGCGCCTCCACGGCGCCCTCGCCGTCGGAGAGAGTGGCCGCCTGGGCGGGCGCGCAGAGCAGATGCAGGGCCAACGCGAAGCCGGTGAGACGCCGAACGGAACGCCGCATGGCGGTCACCGCATGTTGGAGAGGGTGGAGGCCATCTGGTCGCCGGCCTCGACCACCTTCGCGTTCATCTCGTAGGCGCGCTGGGCCGAGATGAGTTCGGTGATCTCCTGGACGACGTTGACGTTGGAGGATTCCAGATACTTCTGCCGGATCGTGCCGAAGCCCGCCTGCCCGCCGGTGCCGTCCTGCGGCTCGCCCGAGGCGGGGGTGGACCGGTAGAGGTTGTCGCCCATCGCCTCCAGCCCGGATTCGTTGACGAACACGGTCATCACGAGCTGGCCCAGCACGCGCGGGCGGGTCTGCCCGTCGACGAAGGCCTGCACCTCGCCCGACGCGTTCACGGCGATCTCCCGCGTGCCCTGCGGCACGGTGACCTCCGGCAGCACCGGGTGGCCGTCGCTGGTCACGATGGTGCCCTCCGGCGACAGCTTGAAGCCGCCGGCGCGGGTGTAGGCGGTCTCGCCCGCGGGCATGCGGATGTTGAAATAGCCGCGCCCCTCGATGGCGAGGTCCAGCTCGTTCCCGGTGGAGGTCAGGTTGCCGGTCGTGTTGATGCGGTTGACCGCCCCCGGACGCACGCCGAGGCCGACCTCGATGCCGGTCGGGATGATGGTGCCGGCGTCGGTGGACTGGCTGCCCTGGCGCCGCTCCGACTGGTACATCAGGTCCTGGAACTCGGCGCGCCCGCGCTTGAAGGCGGTGGTGTTGATGTTGGCGATGTTGTTGGAGATGACCTCGACGTTCAACTGCTGGGCCATCATGCCGGTCGAAGCGATGCTGAGCACGCGCATGGACGCAATCTCCTGATTTTAAGCGGATTTGCCGAGACGGTTGATGGCGGAGCGCAGCAGCTCCTGCCCGTCGTCCATCATGCGGGTGACCGACTGGTAGTCGCGCGTCAGCTCCATCATCCGCGACATCTCGGCGATGGACTGGACGTTGGACTGCTCCACCTTGCCCTGGATGATCCGGGCGTCGGGGGCCGCCAGCGGCTGGGCGTCCCCGGCGTCGAACAGCACGTCGCCGGTCTGGGCGAGCGCCTGCGGGCTCTCGAAGCGGACGACGCGCAGCCGGGCGATCATCTCGTTGTCGGCGGAGACCAGCCCGTCGGTGCCGATCTCCATCCGGCTGCGATCGGCCGGGATGACGATGGGCTGCTGGTTGTCGTCCAGATAGGGGAAGCCGCCGGCGTTCACGAGCTGCCCGTCGACGTCGCGCCGCATCCGCCCGTCGCGGGTGTAGCGCGGGCCGTCCGGCGTCTGCACCTGCAGCCAGCCGTCGCCGTCCAGCGCCACGTCGTAGGGGTTGTCGGTGGGCTTCAGGCTGCCGGCGGTGAAGTCGGTGTAGGTGGCGCGGTCGATGGTGAAGGCGATCTTGTCGGACGGCTTCATGCCGCCGCGCTCCATCGCCGCTTCGAACAGCATGCGCTCGCCGCGGAATCCCGCAGTGTTCATGTTGGCGATGTTGTTCGCCACGACATCGAGCTGCCGGCGCAACGCCACTTGCCGCGACAATCCGATGTAAAGGGGATTCTCCATCGCCGGACACCTTCCGTTTGAACGCCGCCTTAACCTAGGTGATGCAGTTTAAAGCCGGGTTTCAACCTGAGGCGCCGCGACGGGAACTGATCGGTGTCTTGGGGGATTTGATTCCGATTTAGATAAAATTTGGGGCAGTCGCGATGCATCCCTGCCGGACCCTGTCCATCTCCCTGGCCCTGCTGTCGGTCACCACCGCCCTGACCACGCCTCCCGCCGCGGCGGAGGCGCCGGCAGCGATCCCAGTCCACATCAATGTGCAGACGGGCGACCACGCCGACTTCTCGCGTCTGGCTCTGGTCAACGCGCAGGGCGCCCCGGCGGTCGATGTGGGGAGCTGCGGCGGGCGCATCGCCTTTTCGCAACCGGTCCCCTGGCCTCTGGAGGCGCTGAACGGCACCTATTCGCGGCGGCTGACCGGCTTCCAGACGGCGGAGGAGGGGCGCAGCCTGACGATGGAGTGGCCCTGCGGCGCCCGCGTCTCCGTGCGCCGGGAGCGGCGGATCACCTTCATCGACGTGGCCGACCCGCCGCGACCGGCGCGCAAGCCCGGCGCCCCGGTTCCAGCGTCCGCCGACACCACATTGCTCGCCGAGGCGCCCGGCGCGTCGGTGTTTCCGGTGATCGCGCCGCCGCCTCCCGAACCGGCGCCCGCCCCAACGGCCGCCACCCAGACAGCGCCCATCAGCCTCGCCGAGCGGCTGAACCCGGTCGCCAGCGCCCAGGCCCAGCCGGTCGTGCAGGCGCCGCCCATGGTGCAGGCACCGCCACCGGTCCAGCCGCAACCGGTCGCCAAGGCCCCGCCCCCCGCTCCGCCGCCGAAGCCGGAGCCCGCCAAGACGGTGGCCGCCGTGCCGCCAACGGCCATGCCGCCGTCAGCCGTGCCAACGTCAGCCGCGCCGCCGCCGGTCGCGGCTCCCGCCGTCCAGGCCGACCCGCCGATCCGCGCCTTCGACCTGGACGCCTGGGCCGGCGACGACTACCCCGCGCGCAAGCAGCATCTGGAGCAGCGCATCGCCGAGAGCCAGGGCCGCGCGCGGGTGGAGGCGCTGCTCGCCATGGCCCGCTTCACGCTGGCCCGCGCCCTGCCGGAAGAGGGCCGCGCCGCCCTGGACGCCGCGGAGAGCCTGACGCCGGGGCCGGACCAGCGCTACGAACTGCGCCTGCTGCGCGACGCCTTCCGGGCGCTGGACGGCACCGCCGACCCGGACGACAGCCAGTTCGTCCGCGCCCAACCCTCCCCCGCCGCCGCCGACCACCATGTCTGGCGCAGCGCCACCCTGGCCCCCAGCCGCTGGACCGCGGCGAAGTCGAGCCTGCCCATCGCGCTGAAACGGCTGCTGACCTACCCCGCCGACCTGCGCGGACGCCTGCTGACCCTGCTCGCCGAATCGGCGGGCGAGGCGGCGGACGGCGCGTCACTGAACCTGATCGTGCTGGAGATGATCACGCTGGACGGCATCGGCGCCACCGACGGGCGGCTCGACTTCTTCCGCGGTCGTCTGGCGGAGCTGCACAACGAGACGGCGGAAGCGCTAACCCACTACAAGCGGGCCGCCGCACTGCCGAACCTCTACGGGCACCGCGCCCAGGTGCGCTCCATCGAGCTGCGGCTGGCCAGCGGCGCGCTGGACGATCCCGGCGCCATCGCGGAGCTGGAAAGCCTGCGCTACGCCTGGCGCGGCGGCGATGTGGAGACGGACGCGCTGGCCGCGCTGGGCGCCGCCTACACCCGCGCCGGGCGGATCGACGCGGCGCTCGACATCTTCGGCCTGCTCGGCCGCCGCTTCGGCGCGACGGCGCGCGGGCGGGCGGCGCTGACCACAGGGCGCGGCCTTCTCGACGCGGTGATCGGCCATCTGGAGACGACTCCGGGCAGCGCGCTCGACGCGCTGTCCCTCCAGGTGCGCTATGGCCGCACGGTGGCGCTGACCGACGACGATGCCGGAACGCAGCAGCGCCGGCTGGCCCGGCTGCTGGCCCGCGGCGGCTTCACGCTGGAGGCCGCGCGCCTGCTCCACACCGTCGCCGAGACCGCGCGCGGCGCCGAGCGCGCGGCGGTCGGGCTGGAGCTGGCCCGCGTGCTGCTGGACGCCGGGCGCGGGGCGGAGGCGCTGGCCGTGCTGGACCACACCGCCGGTCCCGCGCCGGACGCCGCCGCCGACCCTCGGACTGCCAGGCGCCGCGCCCTGCTGCGCGCCGAGGCCTTCGTCACCGAGGGCGAGGCGATGCGCGCCTTCGACACGCTGCGCGGCCTGACCGGTCCGGAGGCGGCGCGCATCCGGGCGGACAGCCTGTTCCGGGCCGGCGAATGGGCGGCGGCCCGCGCCGCCTACGCCGAACTGCTGGGCGGGCCGGCCAGTGGACCCGGCGCGCCCCTGCCGGACGACATCGCCTTCCACGCGCTGGCCGCCTTCCGGGCGGGCGACGACGCGGCGGTCGCCGCCGCCGCGGAACGCCACGGCAAGGCGCTGGCCGGAACCCGCTGGGCCGGTCTGCTCGACGCCCTGGCCGTCCCGCCCGACCCGGCGGGCAAGCCGCTGTCCAGCGCCACCGTCAGCGGCCAGCTCGCCGCCGCCGACGCGTTGGCCGGCATGGTGCGCCGGTGGAAGACGCCCTGAAAGCTTCCGCCCAACACGACGGCTCCCTGAGCCCGATCCCCCTTTTCGGCCGAGCCGGAGGACTCACATCATGCGTTTGCTGTTCGGAATCGTCGCGGTCTTCCTGAGCGTGCTCGGCGGCTTCGCCGCCATGGGCGGGCGGATGGGCGTGCTGTGGCAGCCCGTGGAAATCGTCATCATCGTCGGCGCCGGCATCGGCGGCTACGTCATCGCCAACTCCATGGCGGTGCTGCGCGCCACCGTGCGCACCATCGGCGCGGTCGCCCGCGGGCGGCACACCAGCAAGGACGAGTATCTGGACCTGATCTCGCTGCTCTACGCCCTGCTGCGGCAGGCGAAGTCCAAGGGCGTGTCGAACATCGAGAGCGACATCGACAAGCCGGACGACAGCCCGATCTTCGCCCAGTACCCCTCGGTCTTCCGCCAGCCGCGCTGCGTCACCTTCCTGTGCGACTACATGCGCCTGATCGCGCTGGGCCAGGACAACCCGCACGACCTCGAAGCCCTGATGAACGAGGAGATCGAGACCATCGGGCGCGAGCTGAACCAGGTGCCCAAGGCGTTGCAGAATCTGGCCGACGCGCTGCCGGCGCTGGGCATCGTCGCCGCCGTGCTGGGCGTCATCAACGCCATGAGCGCGATCAGCGAGCCGCCGGAGGTGCTGGGCCACATGATCGGCGGGGCGCTGACCGGCACCTTCCTCGGCGTGCTGCTGTCCTACGGGCTGGTCGGCCCGATCGCCGCCGCCGCCCGCCATCGCCGCGAGGCGGAGCTGACGCTGTTCATCTGCGTGCGCGCGGCACTCGGCGCCTATCTGCGCGGCAGCCCCCCGCAGGTCTGCGCGGAGTTCGCCCGCAAGGTGCTGTTCGCCGACACGCAGCCGAGCCTCGCCGAGGTCGAGGTCGCCACCACCCTCTCCTCGCAGGCAAAGGCCCGCGAGGCGAGCCAGCCCGCCTGAGGCCCCGCCATGGCCCGCAAGCGCATCGAGCCGACAATCATCATCAAGCGCCGCTACGGCGAGGAGGAGGAGGAGCACAACAGCGCCTGGAAGCTGGCCTACGCCGACTTCGTGACGGCGATGATGACCTTCTTCCTGATCATGTGGCTGATGAACATCACCACGGTGGAGCAGCGCAAGGGCATCGCCGACTACTTCAACCCGGTGGCCCTGTCACAGTCCAACTCGGGCGCCGACGGCATGCTGGCCGGGCGGGCGGTGGACAAGACGGGATCGCTGTCCACCCCCAACGCGCCGGGGGAGCACAGCGTGCCGGTGGCCGCGCCGCCCGTCGTCGCCTCGCTGGGCGAGAGCGACCGCGAGCCCGCCGGGCGCAAGGACCCCATGCCCCACCCGCCCGGCGGCAAGAGCCAGTCGGAGCGGGACGCGCGGGCGGAGCTGGAGGCCCTGCTCGACCGCCAGACCGCGGCGCTCACCGAGCAGCAGGGGCTGGAGAAGGCCGAGCGCGACCTGCGCACGGCGCTGGAGACGATGCCGGAGCTGGGGGCGCTCGCCGGCAGCGTGGTCATCGAGCAGACCTCCGTCGGCCTGCGCGTGCAGCTCACCGATCAGGCGAAGGTGTCGATGTACAACGTCGGCTCCGCCCAGATGAACGAGCAGGGCCGCCGGCTGATGCGGCTGGTCGCCGGCGCCGTCGCGTCGTCGCCCAACCGCCTCAGCATCACCGGCCACACCGACGCGCTGGGCTATGCGGACGGGGCGAAGTACGGCAACTGGGAACTGTCCAGCGACCGCGCCAACGCCGCCCGCCGCGAGCTGATCGCCGCAGGCGTGCCGGCCCGGCGGATCGTCCGGGTGGAGGGCCGCGCCGACCTCGACCATCTCGACGCGGCCAACCCGCTGGCCCCGCAGAACCGGCGGATCAGCATCACCCTCCTGAAGGCCGCGGCGGGGGACTAGCTCAGGTCGGGCTGGTCTTCACCACCGGGCGGGCGCGGAGCAGCTGGACGGTGGTCAGGAAACCCAGCGCGGCGGCGGCGCTTCCCAGCAGGAAGACGCCGCCGTAGCCCACCTGGTCGGCGAGCAGCCCGGCCAGCGGTCCGGTCAGGCCATAGGCGACGTCCTGGAAGGCCGCGAAGGCGCCGAGCGCGGTGCCGCGGAGATGCGGCTCCACGAGATGGACGACCTCGCGGCCCATGGCGGGGAAGACCAGCGAGCAGCCGAGTCCGGTCAGGAAGGCGCCGGCCAGCGCGGTGACGGGATCGCCCGCGGTCCACAGCAGCGCCTGCCCGACCGCCTCCACCGCCAGCGACCCCATCGCCACGCGCAGGCCGCCGAAGCGGTCGGGCAGATGGCCCAGCGCGAAACGGACGAGCACGAAGCCGAGGCCGAAGGCGGTCAGGCCGAGCCCGGCGTAGGGCCAGCCTTCGCGGACGAAGTGCAGCGAGAAGAAGGCGCCGATGGCGGCGAAGCCGATGCCCTGGAGGCTGACGATGGCGCCCTGCCGCCAGATCCGCCCCAGCACGCTGCGGAAGGGCGGACGCTCGGCGTCGGGATGGGCCGGGGTGCCCTCCATGCGCCGGATCGCCAGAAGCCCGACGACGGGAAGCAGCACGCTGGCCGCCATGACGCCGGAAAAGCCGAAGCGGTCGAACAGCGCCAGCCCCAGCGGCCCGCCCGCCGCGAAGGCGCCATAGAGCGCCGCCCCGATCAGCGCCAGCACCCGGCCCGACCGCTGCGGGCCGACGATGCCGATTCCCCAGGCGACCACCCCGACACCGACGAGGCTTTCGCCGACGCCGACGAGCAGGCGGCCCGCCACCAGCACGGAAAAGGCCGCCCAGGGCGTAGCGGACAGGGGGGCGGCGGCCATCGAGACCAGCCCGCCGGCCGCATAGAAGGCCAAGCCCCGCCCGACCGCGGGCTTGGCGCCCCGGCGGTCGGAGACGGTGCCGGCGAAGCCGCGGCTGAGGATGGTGGCGAGGAAGGCGCTGCCGACGCCCAGCCCGGCCCAGACATTGCCCATCCCGAGATCCCCGGCCACGAACAGCGGCACCACGGGAAGGGACAGGGCGACACAGAGGTAGGAGACGAACAGGACGGCGGTCAGGACGATCAGGCGGCCTTGCGCCGGATCGCGCGCCGACGCCGGCCTTGTTTGGGGACCCATGGTGTTCTCCACACTGGTCCCCGCCGATGGCCGTGGTTCGGCAACGCGAACGCACTCCGATCGGCGAGGATCGTTGAGTGCGTTGGTTGACGTTGAACGCTTACGGCCAGCGTGGCTGGCGATGCGACACAGGGTACCGATCCCGCGGAGAAATGCAACAGGCCGCGTTGGCCTGGATGCCGTCACGGGCCTTGCGCCAAGCGCTGTCTTGGCCGGGCAGCCACCCTCACGGGCACGCCGCCCCGCTCACTCTACCCCTGGCGCTGGCCGATGGCGGCGGCGCTCTGGCAAAGAGCGATCCGGAAAGCCTGTTTCTCTGGCTGGATCTCGACTCGCCCCAGGACTCCACGGCCATCGCCGAAATGCTCTATGAGCGGGGCATCGGCGTGGTGTCGTCGGATGTCTTCATGATCGGCAAGACCAAGCCGAGCAATGGCATCCGCATCCACAAAGGCTCGGCCCGCAGCGACACCGGGTGGGACATTGCCCTCTCCCTGATCGCGACGTTGGTGCGCAAGCCGGACTAGCCATGCTGTCGTGGACGGGTCGTCGGCTGGCGGGTGTCGCGCACCCTGAAGGTCGCCGTGCCTCCGGACAATCCGGCGCGGTTCACGACGCGCCTCCCGCCTTGCGGCATGCGCATCGACAAAATCATCGCGGGCCATCAAGAAAAAGGCTGGCGGTCTTCAGGACCGCCAGCCTTTTTCATCACCTTTCCAGAGGGATCCCTTCAGACAGGACGCCTTCTCAGCCGAACCAGGCGGCGACGTTTCCGGTCTGGCCGAGGATGGTGATGCGGTTGCCCGCCCCGATGTCGAGGGTGGTGTTGCCGCCCTCCACCCGCGCCGAGCGGATCACCGCGCCGAGGTCGATGCTGGCGTCGTAGAAGGCCAGACGGTCGACCCCGACCTGGAAGTCCATCACCACCGACCCGCCCGAGGCCCGCCCGAAGGCGAAGACGTCCGCCCCGGCGCCGCCCCACAGCGTGTCCGCCCCGCCGTCGGCGAACAGCACGTCGTTGCCCGCCCCGCCGTTCAGCAGGTCGTTGCCCGCCCCGCCGAACAGCGTGTCGTTGCCGTCCTCGCCGAACAGCGTGTCGTCGCCGTCGCCGCCGCTGGCCAGGTCGTCACCCGCGCCCAGACCGATCAGGTCGCGGCCCGCCCCGCCCAGCGCCACGTCGTTGCCCGACCCGCCGCTGATCGTGTCGTCGCCGTCGTCGCCGATCAGGAAGTCGTTGCCCTCCCCGCCGAACAGCAGGTCGTTGCCCGACCCGCCGGCCAGCGTGTCGTCGCCCTCCTCGCCGGTCAGCGTGTCGTCGCCCTCCTCGCCGAACAGGATGTCCGCGCCCGTCCCGCCGAACAGCGCGTCGTTGCCGACGCCGCCGCCGAGCAGGTCGTTGCCCGACCCGCCGAACAGCCAGTCGTCGCCCTCGCCGCCCATCACCAGGTCGTCGCCCTCGTCGCCGTACAGCGTGTCGTTGCCGCCGGCGCTGGCGATCGTGTCGTTGCCGCCGCCGCCGTGCAGGATGTCGTCGCCGGCCCCCAGATACATGTACTGCTCGTGGTCGTCGCCGTAGACGATCTGCTCGCCGTCGCCGCCGACCAGCGTGGCGTTGCCGACCACCGCCGCGAACTCGACGTTGTCGAGCTGGATGGTCACCGGCCCGGCCAACGCCGTGGTGTTCAGCACCACCGCGGTCGGCGCCGTGCTGGCGACGCCGGTGCCGCCCAGCGTGTTGCCGGTCACCTTGGTCTGCACCGCCTGCCCGGCGGCCACCCCCGGCGCGCTGAAGTCGATGGTGCGCACCAGCAGCTGGGCCTGGGTGGACAGCACCGACAGGAAGCCCGAGCCGCCGCCGGTCAGGTTGCCGCGCGAGGCCGTGCCCTCGTCGGTGCGCGCCTCGATGGCGGCGATCAGCCCGGTCACCCCGGTCAGCGCCTGGGAGGCGGTCTGCCGCTCGGCGTTGCCCGTGGTGGTCACCGCCACGCCGGTGGAGACGCTGACCGTCAGGGTGGTCAGCGTGGAGACCTGCCCGGTCTGGGCATCGACCACCTGCTCGCGCACCACCGGCACGTCGGCCAGATCGGCGTTGGCGGTGCTGCTGTCCTCGACGCGGGTGCTGTTGCTGGCCGCGATGGTCACCGTGGTGGTGCGGCTGCCGTCGCTGCCGGTGGTGACCGAACCGCTGACGGTGGCGCCGTCCACCGTGGCCACCGGCGGCGGGGCGACGGGGGCGGGCTTCTCCACCGTGGCGGTGAGCTTCTGCGTCGTCGCGGTGAAGGGGACCGACGCGTTGCCCGCCGGGTCGGTCAGGCCGAGCGTGAGGGTGAGGGTGCCGTCGCCCAGGCTGGAGAGGTCCAGCCCGGTCACCTGGGTGGTCGGTCCGCTCATCACGCCGCTGCCCGTCACCTGGCCGCCGCCGGCCGAGGTGATCGTCCAGGTGAAGCTGGTCCCGGCCTCGCCGCCGCTGATGGTGAAGGCGGCGCTGGTCTGCTCGATGGCGTCGATGCTGTCGTCCTCGAACAGCACGGTGGCGGTGGGGGCGGTGGTGTCGATGGTCAGCGTCTGGGTGCCGGAGGCCGAGACGTTGCCGGCGGCGTCGGTGGCGGTGGCCGAGACGGGGTTGGCGCCGTTGGCGTTCAGGCTGAGCGTGCCGCTGACGGCGGTCGCGGTGGCGAGGTTGAGGCTCCAGGCGCCGCCGTTGGTGGCGGTGGTGGTGTAGGTGGCGCCGCCCACCGTGACGGTGACGGTGCTGCCGGCCTCGGCCGTGCCGGTGAGGGTCGGGGTGGTGCTGTTGCTCAGCGCCGTGGTGACGGTCGGGGCGTCGGGGTTGGTGGTGTCGATGGTCAGCGTCTGGGTGGCCGGGGCCGAGACGTTGCCCGAGGCGTCGGTCGCCGTCGCCGACACCGGGTTGGCGCCGTTGGCGTTGAGGCTGAGCGAGCCGGCGGTCGGCGTCGCGGTGGCGAGGTCGATGCTCCAGGTCCCGCCGTTCGTGGCGGTGGTGGTGTAGGTCGCCCCGCCCACCGTGACGGTGACGGTGCTGCCCGCTTCCGCCGTGCCGGCGAGGGTCGGTGTCGCGCTGTTGCTCAGGGCCGTGGTGACGGTCGGAGTGTCGGGCAGCGTGGTGTCGATGGTCAGCGACTGAGTGCCGGCCGAGGACGTGTTGCCGGCCGCGTCGGTCGCCGTCGCCGACACCGGGTTGGCGCCGTTGGCGTTCAGGCTGAGCGACCCGGTGGTCGGGGTCGCGGTGGCGAGGTCGATGGACCAAGCCCCGCCGGTGGCGGTGGTGGTGTAAATGGCGCCGCCGATGGTGACGGTGACGGTGCTGCCGGCTTCCGCCGTGCCGGCAACAGTCGGGGTGGTGCTGTTGGTCAGCGCCGCGCTGGTCACCGCCGGCGCGTTGGGCGCCGTGGTGTCGATGGTCAGCGACTGCGTGCCGGGGGCCGAGACGTTGCCGGCCGCATCCGTGGCGGTGGCCGAGACCGGGTTGGCGCCGTTGGCGTTGAGGCTGAGCGAGCCGTTGGTCGGCGTCGCCGTGGCGAGGTCGATCGACCAAGCCCCGCCAGTGGCGGTGGTGGTGTAGGTGGCGCCGCCGATGGTAACCGTCACCGTGCTGCCGGCTTCCGCCGTGCCGGCAACAGTCGGGGTGGTGCTGTTGCTGAGCGTCGTGGTGACGGTCGGGGCGGTCGGCGCGGTGGTGTCGATCACCAGCGACTGGGTGCCCGGCGCCGAGATGTTGCCGGAGGCGTCGGTCGCCGTCGCCGACACCGGGTTGGTGGCGTTGGCGTTGAGGCTCAGCGACCCGGCGGTCGGCGTCGCGGTGGCGAGGTCGATCGACCAGTTCCCGCCGGTGGCGGTGGTGGTGTAGGTGGCGCCGCCGACGGTGACGGTGACGGTGCTGCCGGCCTCGGCCGTGCCGGCCAGGATTGGCGTCGTGCTGTTGCTCAGCGCCGTGGTGACGGTCGGGGCGTTCGGAGCGGTGGTGTCGATGGTCAGCGACTGCGTGCCCGGCGTGGACGTGTTGCCGGCGGCGTCGGTGGCGGTGGCCGACACCGGGTTGGCGCCGTTGGTGTTCAGGCTCAACGAACCGTTGGTCGGCGTCGCCGTGGCGAGGTCGATCGACCAGGTTCCGCCGGTGGCGGTGGTCGTGTAGGTCGCCCCGCCGATGGTAACCGTCACCGTGCTGCCCGCTTCCGCCGTGCCGGTGAGGGTCGGGGTCGCGCTGTTGCTCAGGGCGGTGGTGACGGTCGGGGCGGTCGGCGCGGTGGTGTCGATCACCAGCGACTGGGTGCCCGGCGCCGAGACGTTGCCGGCGGCATCGGTTGCCGTGGCCGACACCGGGTTCACGCCGTTGGCGTTCAGGCTCAGCGACCCGGCGGCCGGCGTCGCGGTGGCGAGGTTGAGGCTCCAGGCGCCGCCGTTCGTGGCGGTCGTGGTGTAGGTCGCTCCGCCGACCGTGACGGTCACCGTGGCTCCGGCCTCGGCCGTGCCAGTAAGGGTCGGTGTCGCGCTGTTGCTCAGGGCGGTGGCGACGGTCGGAGCGTTGGGGTTGGTGGTGTCGATGGTCAGCGTCTGCGTGCCGGGGCCCGAGACGTTGCCGGCGGCGTCCGTGGCGGTGGCCGACACCGGGTTGGCACCGTTGGCGTTCAGGCTCAACGAACCGCTGGTCGGCGTCGCCGTGGCGAGGTCGATCGACCAGGTTCCGCCCGTTGCCGTCGTCGTGTAGGTGGCGCCGCCGATGGTGACGATCACCGTGGCTCCGGTTTCCGCCGTGCCGCCGATGGTCGGCGTGGTGCTGTTGCTCAGCGCCGCGCTGGTCACCGTCGGGGCGTTGGGCAGCGTGGTGTCGATGGTCAGCGACTGCGTGCCGGCCGAGGACGTGTTGCCGGCCGCGTCGGTGGCGGTGGCCGACACCGGGTTGGCGCCGTTGGCGTTCAGGCTCAGCGATCCGCTGGTCGGCGTCTCGGTGGCGAGGTCGATCGACCAGTTTCCGCCGGTCGCCGTGGTCGTGTAGGTCGCCCCGCCGATGGTAACCGTCACCGTGCTGCCCGCTTCCGCCGTACCGGCAACAGTCGGCGTAGTGCTGTTGGTCAGCGCAGCGCTGGTCACCGCCGGAGCGGTCGGAGCGGTCGTGTCGATGGTCAGCGACTGGGTGGCCGGCGTGGACGTGTTGCCCGCCGCATCGGTGGCGGTGGCCGACACCGGGTTGGCGCCGTTGGCGTTGAGGCTGAGCGAGCCGGTGGTCGGCGTCGCCGTGGCGAGGTCGATCGACCAAGTTCCGCCCGTCGCCGTGGTGGTGTAGGTGGCGCCACCCACCGTGACGGTCACCGTGGCTCCGGTTTCCGCCGTGCCGCCAATGGTCGGCGTCGCGCTGTTGCTCAGCGCCGCCGAGGTCACCGCCGGGACGTTGGGCGCGGTGGTGTCGATCACCAACGACTGCGCGCCGACGGTGGAGGTGTTGCCCGCCGCGTCGGTCGCGGTGGCCGAGACCGGGTTGGCGCCGTTGGCGTTGAGGCTGAGCGAGCCGGCGGTCGGCGTCGCCGTGGCGAGGTCGATCGACCAGTTTCCGCCGGTTGCCGTGGTGGTGTAGGTGGCGCCGCCCACCGTGACGGTAACGGTGCTGCCCGCCTCCGCCGTGCCGGCGATGGTCGGCGTCGTGCTGTTGCTCAGCGCCGTGCTGACGGTCGGAGCGTTGGGCGCCGTCGTGTCGATGCTCAGCGATTGCGTGCCGGCGGTGGAGCTGTTGCCCGCCGCGTCGGTGGCGGTAGCCGAGACGGCGTTGGCGCCGTTGGCGTTGAGGCTCAGCGAGCCGCTGGTCGGCGTCGCCGTGGCGAGGTCAATCGACCAGTTGCCGCCCGTCGCCGTCGTCGTATAGGTGGCACCGCCCACGGTGACGGTGACGGTGCTGCCCGCCTCCGCCGTGCCGGCGATGGTCGGCGTCGCGCTGTTGGTCAGGGCGGCCGAGGTCACCGCCGGAGCGTTGGGCGCCGTCGTGTCGATGGTCAGCGATTGCGTGCCGGCGGTGGAGGTGTTGCCCGCCGCGTCGGTCGCCGTCGCCGAGACCGGGTTGGCGCCGTTGGCGTTCAGGCTCAGCGAACCGGCGGTCGGCGTCGCCGTGGCGAGGTCGATCGACCAGTTGCCGCCGGTGGCGGTGGTGGTGTAGGTGGCCCCGCCGATGGTGACGGTCACCGTGGCTCCGGCCTCCGCCGTGCCGCCGATGGTCGGCGTCGCGCTGTTGGTCAGCGTCGCCGAGGTCACCGCCGGAGCGTTGGGCGCCGTCGTGTCGATGGTCAGCGACTGGGTACCCGGGCTGGACGTGTTGCCGGCGGCGTCGGTGGCGGTGGCCGAGACCGGGTTGGCGCCGTTGGCGTTCAGGCTCAGCGACCCGCTGGTCGGCGTCGCCGTGGCGAGGTCGATCGACCAGGTTCCGCCGGTGGCGGTGGTGGTGTAGGTGGCGCCGCCCACCGTGACGGTGACGGTGCTGCCGGCCTCCGCCGTGCCGGCGAGGGTCGGGGTCGCGCTGTTGCTCAGCGCCGTGGTGACGGTCGGAGCGTTGGGCGCCGTCGTGTCGATGGTCAGGGACTGCGTGCCGGCCGAGGATGTGTTGCCGGCCGCATCCGTGGCAGTGACCGAGATGGCGTTGGCGCCGTTGGCGTTGAGGCTGAGCGAGCCGCTGGTCGGCGTCTCGGTGGCAAGGTCGATGGACCAGTTTCCGCCGGTGGCGGTGGTGGTGTAAGTGGCGCCGCCGATGGTGACGGTGACGGTGCTGCCCGCCTCCGCCGTGCCGCCGATGGTCGGCGTCGCGCTGTTGGTCAGGGCGGCCGAGGTCACCGCCGGAGCGGTCGGAGCGGTGGTATCGATGGTCAGCGACTGGATGCCGGCCGAGGATGTGTTGCCGGCCGCATCCGTGGCGGTGGCCGAGACGGCGTTGGCCCCGTTGGCGTTGAGGCTGAGCGCCCCGGTGACCGGCGTCGCCGTGGCGAGGTCGATCGACCAGTTTCCGCCAGTAGCGGTGGTGGTGTAGGTGGCCCCGCCGATGGTGACGGTGACGGTGCTGCCCGCTTCCGCCGTGCCGCCGATGGTCGGCGTCGCGCTGTTGGTCAGCGCCGCGCTGGTCACCGCCGGGGCGCTGGGCGCGGTGGTGTCGATCACCAGCGACTGCGTCCCGGCGGAGGAGAGGTTGCCGGCATCGTCGGTGGCGGTGACCGACACGGCGTTCGTGCCGTTGGCGTTGAGGCTGAGCGAGCCCGCGGTCGGCGTCGCCGTGGCGAGGTCGATCGACCAGTTTCCGCCCGTCGCCGTGGTCGTGTAAGTGGCCCCGCCCACCGTGACGGTGACGGTGCTGCCCGCTTCCGCCGTGCCGGTGAGGGTCGGCGTCGCGCTGTTGCCCAGCGCCGCGCTGGTCACCGCCGGAGCGTTGGGGGCAGCGCTGTCGATGGTCACCGTCAGCGTGCTGGAGGCCGGCGACGTGCCGGTGGCGTCGCTCGCCACGGCGGTCAGGGAATGGGCACCGTCGCTGAGCGAGGCCGTCGTGACGGTCCACAGGCCATTGGCGTCGGCCGTCACCGTACCCAGCGCCGTCGCGCCTTCATACAGCACCACGGTGCTGAAAGCCTTGGCCAGGCCGGTGATCGCCGGAGCCGTGACGTTGGTCACCGTGTCCGTCGTCGAGCCGCTGTTGGACGCGGTCGTCAGTGCCAGACTCGCCGGGGACTGCGGAACGTTGCGGAACAGGGTGATGCTGGAGAAGGCGCCGACCAGGGCGTCGAGATCGCCATCGCCATCAATGTCCACGATGCTGGGCGCGCCCATCATCCCGGCGTTGCTCAGCCCGAAGGGGTTGGTGCCGACCAGCGTGAAGCTGGGCGCGGTCGCCGTGCCGACGTTGCGGTAGACCAGCGTGTCGCCGATTATATTGCCGACCAGGATGTCCAGGTCGCCGTCGCCATCGATGTCCACCATGGTCGGCGACGCCTGCGCCCCGGAATTGCCGAGGCCGAAGGGGTTGGTGCCGGCCAGCGTGAAGCTGGGCGCGGTCGCCGTGCCGACGTTGCGGTAGAACAGCAGGTCGCCGCTCTGGTTGCCGACCAGGATGTCGAGGGCGCCGTCGCCGTCGATGTCCGCGATGCTCGGCGCCCCCACCATTCCGACGTTGCTCAGCCCGAAGGGGTTGGTGGCCTCCAGCGTGAAGCTCGGCGCGGTCGCGGTGCCGACGTTGCGCAGGAACAGAAGGTTGCCGTGGTTGCCGCCGACCAGGATGTCGAGGTCGCCGTCACCGTCGATGTCCGCGAAGGCCGGAGCGGACATCGTCGTGCCGCTCAGCCCGAAGGGGGCGGTGGCGGCATCCAGGGTGAAGCTGGGCGCGGTCGCGCTTCCGACGTTGCGGTAGAACTGTAGGTTGATGCCGATGTTGCCGACCAGGGCGTCGAGATCGCCGTCGCCGTCGATGTCCACGAAGACCGGCTTGGCTTGCGGGTAGAGGCCGTTCAAGCCGAAGGGATTGGTGGCTTCCAGGACGAAGCTGGGGTCCTTCGGCACCGTCACAGCCTGACCGGTCAGCGCGCCCGCGGCGTTGCCCGCGGCATCCTCGGTCTTCGCGCCGGAGCCCGGCGGGGTGTAATCGACCGTGACGGTCTGATGGACGGAGGTCGCGCCGGCGTCGAGCGTCAGGGTGACCGTCTTGCCGCTGGTGGCGACGGCGGTGACCGTCCGCGCCACGCCGCCCACCATCACCGTGAAGGCTCCGGCCGGAGTCTGGGCGCCGTCCAGGAGCTCCGAATAGGTCAGGGTCAACTGCGTCCCGTTCAGCGTCGCCGAAGTGAGCGTCGGCGCCTTGGTGTCGATGGTCAGCGTCAGGGCCGTCGAGGCCGACGAGGTGCCGTTGACGTTGCTCGACCTGACGGTCAGCGAGTGTGTGCCATCGCTCAGCGACGCGGTGGAGAGCGTCCACAGGCCGGAGGAGGCGTCGGCCGTCACCGTGCCGATGGCCGTCGCGCCGTCGTACAGCACCACCGTCGACGAGGCGACCGCGGTTCCGACGATCGCCGGCGCCGTGACGTTGGTCAGCGTGTCGGTCGTCGAGCCGCTGTTCGAACCCGCCGTCAGCGTCGGCGCCGTGGGGGTGGCGGGCGGCGGAGCCGTGTTGCGGAAGAGGACCGTCTTGCCATCGGCTCGGCCGAGCAGCGCGTCGAGGTCGCCGTCGCCGTCGATGTCCGCGAAGGTCGGCTTGGCGTTGTCGGCAACGTTGCCCAGGCTGAAGGGGTTGGTGGCTTCCAGCGTGAAGCTGGGCGCCGTCGCCGTTCCAACGTTCCGATAGAGGACCGTGTCGCCATCCGCGTTGCCGATCAGCGCGTCGAGATCGCCGTCGCCGTCGATGTCCACGAGGATGGGTGTGGCGTTGTTTCCGGCATTGCCGAGGCCGAAGGGATTGGTGCTTTCCAGCGCGAAGGTGGGCGCCGTCGCCGTTCCGATGTTCCGATAGAAGAAAGTGTTGCCATCCGCGTTGCCGATCAGGGCATCGAGATCGCCGTCACCGTCGATGTCCACCAGGGACGGCGACGCGAAGCCCCCGGAATTGCTCAAGCCGAACGGATTGGTGCCCACCAGGGTGAAGCTGGGCGCCGCCGCCGTCCCGTCGTTGCGGTATACGACGATGTCGCCGCCCGCGTTGCCGGCCAGCAGGTCGAGGTCGCCGTCGCCGTCGATGTCCGCGAGGGCCAGCTTGGCGAAGGCGGGCATACCGCCGCCGACGGTGTTCAGGCCGAATGGATTGGTCCCCACCAGGGTGAAGCTGGGCGCCTCCGCCGTCCCGACGTTGCGATAGACGACGATGTTGGCGTACCAATCGCCGACCACCGCGTCGAGATCGCCGTCGCCGTCGATGTCGGCGAAGACCGGGGCGGACTGGCCGACGAAGCTGCCGAGGCCGAAGGGGTTGGTGGCTTCCAGGGTGAACTTGGGATCGCCGCCCACGCGAACCGGCTGGCCGTTCAGGGCGCCCGCGGCGTTGCCGGCGGCATCAACGGTCTTTGCACCGGAGCCCGGCGGGGTGTAGCTGACCGTCGCGCCCTCATAGAGCGAGGACGCTCCGGCATCCAGCGTCAGGGTGACCGTCCGGCCGGCGGTGGCGACCGCGGTGACCGTGCGCACCATCCCGCCCACCGTCACCGTGAAGGCGCCGGCCACCGGAGTCTGGGCGTTGTCCAGCGCCTCCGAATAGGTCAGGGTCAGCCGCTTCCCGCTCAGCACCGCCGAGGTCAGCGTCGGCGCCGTCGTGTCGATGGTCACGTTCAGCGTGGAGGACGGCAGCGACGCGTTGGTGCCGTTGCTCGCCACAGCGGTCAGGGAGTGCGCGCCTTCGCTCAGCGAGGCCGCGGTGACGGACCACAGGCCATTGGCGTCGGCCGTCGTCGTGCCAAGCGCCACCGCCCCATCGTACAGCACCACGGTCGTGCCCGCCTTGGCTTGGCCGGTGATCGCCGTCGCCGTGACGTTGGTCAGCGTGTCCGTCGTGGAACCGCTGTTGGACGCGGTGGTCAGCATGAGGTTCGCGGGCTGCAATGGCAGATTGCGGAAGAGGATGATGTTGTTGCCGGTGGTGTCACCGCCGGCCAGCACGTCGAGGTCGCCGTCCCCGTCGATGTCCACGAGACTCGGGACGGACTTGAAGGTGACGTTGCCCAGCCCGAAGGGATTGGAGCCCTCCAGCGTGAAGCTGGGCGCCGTCGCCGATCCCACGTTCCGGAAGAACAGCATGTCGCCGGCGAAATTGCCGATCAGCGCGTCGAGGTCGCCGTCGCCGTCGATGTCCTGGAAGGTCGGCTGGGCGTAGCTGCCGATGTCGGCCAGCCCGAAGGGGTTGGTGGCTTCAAGGGCGAAGCTGGGCGCCGCCGCCGTGCCGATGTTCCGGAAGAACAGCGTGTCGCCGTTAAGATTGCCGATCAGCGCGTCGAGATCGCCGTCGCCGTCGATGTCCACGAAGGAGGGGGTGTTGGCGGAGCCGACATTACTCAGCCCGAAGGGGTTGGTGCCCACCAGGGTGAAGCTGGGAGCCGTCGCCGTTCCGACGTTCCGGTAGACCACCGTATTGCCGTTGAAGTCGCCGATCAGCGCGTCAAGCGTGCCGTTCCCGTCGATGTCCACGAAGGTCGGGGCGGCGTTCATATCGAGCTGGCTCAACCCGAAGGGGTTGGTGCCAGCCAGCGTGAAGCTGGGCGCCGTCGCCGTTCCATCGTTCCGGTAGAAACGGATGGTGCCGTCGCTCATGCCGACCAGCGCGTCGAGGTCGCCGTCGCCGTCGATGTCGGCGAAGGTCGGGATCGACCAGGGTCCGGTGCTGTTGAGACCGAAGGGATTGGTGCCCTCCAGGACGAAGGAGGGATCGGCCACCTCCCGCACCGGCTGGCCGGTCAGCGCGCCCGCGGCGTTGCCCGCGGCGTCCGCGGTCTTCGCGCCGGAGCCCGGCGGGGT
The DNA here is from genome assembly GCF_003119115.1 of Azospirillum sp. TSH58. Taxonomy (NCBI): domain Bacteria; kingdom Pseudomonadati; phylum Pseudomonadota; class Alphaproteobacteria; order Rhodospirillales; family Azospirillaceae; genus Azospirillum; species Azospirillum sp. TSH58. The sequence continues at coordinate 346,553 of NZ_CP022366.1, read as the reverse complement.
GTAATCGACCGTGACGGCTTGGTAGGCGGAGGTCGTCCCGACATCGAGCGTCAGGGTGACCGTCTTGCCGCTGGAGGCGACCGCGGTGACCGTCCGCGCCACGCCGCCCACCATCACCGTGAAGGCGCCGGCCGGAGCCTGGGCGCCGTTCAGCAGTTCCGAATAGGTCAGGGTCAGGGTCGTGCCGTTCAGCACGGCCGAGGTCACCGTCGGCGGGGTGGTGTCGGGCGTGGTGTTGGTGACCGGCCGGGCGGTGAAGCTGGCGGCATCGTCACCGATGGTGGACTGGATGGCGTTGGTGTCGTTGCCCGCGGTGGGGTCGGTGTAGGCGACGGTGACCGTGTCCGTATCGGTGACCGCCTGGGCGAGCGTCAGCGTCACCGTCTTGTTGGCGCTGTCCACGGCGACGTTGCTGACCGTGACCGTGTTGCCGCCGACCTTGACCTGGAAGGCGCCGGCCGCCGGCGGGTTGGCCGGGTCGAGGTCCTTGTCATAGGTCAGCACCAGCGTCGTGCCGTCGACCGTCGCGCTTTGCAGGACGGGCGGGTTGGCGACCGTCACCATGACGGAGCTGGAAACCGCCGAGTTGCTGTAGCTGATACCGATGGACTTCGAATAGACGCTGATCGGGAAGCTGCCCGAGGTGTCCGTCCCGGAAGACGTCACATCGAAGGTCAGCGTGAAGGTGGAGCCAAGCGCGACCAAACCGGCAATCGAGGGGGTCAGCGTGATGTTCGCCACGGTCCAGCCGTTGGGCGCGGTGACGCCGAACTCCACCATCGAGCCGATGATGGTCGCGGCCTGCGTGGCCGTCACGGTGAAGGACACCTGCTGTGGTGTGCCCGGCGTGAAGGTGACGGTCGGGTTCGTCGGCGTGACCGCCAGGAACGGAGTCCAGGTCTGTGTGTTTCCTATCGACACCGTGGCGACCTGATCGACCACGGTGGTGGCGTTGCCGGCCCCGCTGTCGGTGATGGAATGCAGGACCACGGACCGTGTCTCGGTGTAGCCCAGGGTCGCGCCGGACGTGCCCGTGTGCTTGTAGGCGATGCCGTCGACCAGCGTTCCCATGCCGCCGTTGTTCAGCGCCATGCCGCTCAGCGTGACCGTGGCGACACCGTTCGCCAGCGTCACCGCGTAGTTGCCGCCGCTGAAGCTGCCCGTCGTCCCGTTGCTCAGCGCGATGTCGGTGCCGCCGATGGTCAGGAATTCGACGCTGCCGGTGCCGGCGACGTTGTAGACCTTCAGCACCGCGCCGGAGAAGGTCTGTCCGCTGTCCACGGTGGACGCGGTCACCCCGTCGAACAGGTCGGTCCCGCTGCTGCCGGCGCCGGACAGAAAGCCCGAATTCTTGGTCGTCAGCGCCAAGGTCGGCGGGACGCCGTTCGGGTCGGGCGTGGTGTTGGTGGCCGACTGTCCGGTGAAGCCGGCGGCGTCGAGGCCGCCGCCGAAGGACTGGATGGCGTTGGCGTCGTCGCCCACGGTGGGGTCGGCGTAGGAAACGGTGACTGCGGCGCCGTAGGCGACCGGCTGGGCGAGCGTCAGCGTGACCGTCTTGGTCGCGGTGTCCACGGCGACGCCGCTGACGGCCACCGGGGACCCGCCGGCCAGGACGGTGAAGCTGCCCGCGGACGGAATGTTCACGGCGTCGAGCGCCGTGTCGTAGGTCAGCACCAGCGACGTGCCGTTGACCGCGGCGCTTTGCAGGACCGGCGCCGAGGGGGCGCCGATGTTGATGACGGCGGAGATGCCGGTGAGGGTGCCGATGTTGTCGCTGACGCCGCTGTCGGTGACGCTGGCCAGCGTGATGATGCGCTGGCCGTTGGACGGCGTGCCGGCGGCGTTGTTGTAGTAGAAGCCGTCCAGGAGGGACTGCATTTCGTTGGCCGACAAACGCAGGCCGCTGATCGTCACCGTCAAGGTGCTGCCGTTGAGCGTGGCGCCGCCGGTGACCCCGAAGGTGCCGCTCATCAAGCTGGCGCCGTCGGCCAAATTCATGATGGAGGACGAGCCCCCGGGGACTACGAAGATCAGGTATTCCGACATTCCGTCCAGGACGCCGGTCACGGTGAAGGTCAGACCGGTGAAGACCTGTCCCAGATCATTGGCGTTCGCCGTGACCGACGAGAACAGGTCCGCCGGGCTCGAGGAGTTGGTGAAGGTCGTCGCGTTGCCCGTCGCCGTCAGGCTCGGGGCGTTGACCGCGCGGGTGGCCGTGACCATGGTGGCGAAGCGGGTGTCGGGGAGATCCAGGCCCGACAGGTTCTGCAGGACGTTGGCGGTGTCGTTGCCGGCCGGGTCGCTGTAGGTGAAGCGGACGTAATCCCCCTGAGCGAGCGGGCTCACCGTGGTCAGGATCAACTTGTTGCCGGAGATGACCGCCGAGCGCAGATCGACCTTCGTGCTGCCCACGAGGATGGCGTCGGTGCCCAGGTCCAGCGGAAGGTAGCTGTCGACGGCGCCGAAACTGGAAAGCAGCAACGGACTCTGGGCGTCAAGGGTCTGATCGAACGTCACGATGATGACGTTTTCGCCGACATAGGCATCGATGGCCGTGACGGACGGCGGCGTGGTGCTCGGGTCGGGCGAATTGTTGGTGACCGACTGGCCGGTGAAGCTGGCGGCGTCGCTGCCGCCGGTGCCGGCCTGGATGGCGTTCGCGTCGTCGCCCGCGGTGGGGTCGGTGTAGGAGACGGCGACCGTGTCGCCATAGGCGACCACTTGGCCGAGCGTCAGCGTGACCGTCTTGTTCGCCCCGTCCACGGCGACGCCGCTGACGGTGACCGGCGTGCCGCCGACCGTGACGGTGAAGGCGCCCGGTGCCGGCGGGTTGGCGGAATCGAGCGCCACGTCGTAGGTGAGCACCAGCGAATCGCCGGTCACCGCGGCGCTTTGCAGGACCGGCGTGGGGGGGCGGCGGTGACGTTGACGGTTGCGGAGACGCCGGTGAGGCTGGCGGTGTGGTTGTTGCCGCCATCGTCGGTGACGCTGGTGACGGTGATGACGCGGCTGCCGGCGGTCACGTTGCCGGACATGGGGGACCCGTTGAAGGTGCCGCCGGTATAGTTGATGTAGGACAGGCCGTCGATCAGCGTCGCCAGTTGGGCGTTGGTGTGGTTCAGCCCGGTCAGGGTGACGGTTACCGTGGTGCCGTTGACAGCCACGTTGGCGAAGACGCCCAGCCCGGACCCGGTGATTCCCGGCAAGGGCGTCGGGCCGCCGCCGGCGACCGACAGGGCAAGGGGATTGCTGCCGATGCCGAGCAGCGCCTCGGCGTCGCTGACGTTGGTGATCGTCAGGGTCAGGCCGGTGAAGACCTGCCCCGTGTCGTTGGTGTCCGCCGTCACCCCGGAGAACAGATCGGCGCCCGAGACCGCCCCCTGGGTGAAGGTCGGCGTGCCGCCCGTTGCCGTCAGGGTGGGCAGGGTGAGCGGCGGTGCTCCGACATTGATGGTGGCGGCGATGCCGGTCAGGCTGGCGGTGTTGTTGCTTGCCCCGTCATCGGAGACGCCGGTGAGGGTGACGACGCGCTGGCCGTTGGACGGCGTGCCGGCGATGTTGTTGTAGGCGATGCTGTCGATGAACGACTGCATCTCGGCGGCCGAGTACTGCAGGCCGCTGATCGTCACCGTGGCGGTGCTGCCATTGAGCGTGACGCCACCGACAGCCGACCCGGTGAAGGGACCCGTCAAGGTGCCGGCGCCGGTCAGCGCGATGGTGACGGGGCCCCCCATCATCCCCGGTATGGTGAAGCCCAGCATTTCCGACGCGCCGTCGACGAGGCCCGTCACGGTCAGCGTCAGGCCGGTGAAGACCTGCCCCGTGTCGTTGGTGTCGGCCGTGACCGACGAGAACAGATCCACCGGGCTGGCGTTGAACGTCGTCGTGCCGCCCGTCGCCGTCAGTGTCGGAGTGGTGGTCGGACGGGCTCCATAAACCGTGACATTGTTCTGAAAGGTCGCGACATCGTCACCGGACAGCGATGCCTGGAGAACGCCGCTGGTCTGATTGCCGGTCGGGTCCTCATACTTGATGGTGAGCACGTCACCGTTGGTGAACGTCTCCATTGGAAGCGTCAGCGTCAGCGTGTTGCCGGAGATCACGGCGGCCGACAAGTTGGTCGCGGCACCGTTGATCTCCACGCTGCTCGGGGTCAGCATGTCGGAGGCGAAGTAACTCAGGTTCGGCTGGCTTGCGGCGTCCAGCGCCTGATCGAACGTCAGAACGATGGTGTTTTCACCGACGTAGGCGACGCCGCTCACGATGGTCGGAGCGGCCATCACCCCACGATACGATTCGAACCGCAGAGCGTCGGTGGTGACGGCGCCATGGCTCCAGTCGAGGTCCCAGTCGCCTCCCCGGTCCGCGGCACCCGTGGGCGTCCGCGAGGCCGCGATGTTGGCGCCCGTCGTCTCCCCCAGCGCACTCAGGAAGTCCGGTCCATGGCCGGCCGCCACGTTGCAGCCGTACAGCAGGATGTCGCCATCCGGGGCGAGGCTGGAGGCGATGGACGCAAGCTCCTCCACGCGGTGGGCCAGGGCGTTGCTGTCGAACCGGCCGGAGCCGAGCTGAAGGCCGCCTTCGAAGCCATGGCTGAGCACATGGATGGCACGAATGTCGCGGCGCCCGTCCAGCGCCCGCGCCATCGCCGCCATGCCGTCGCAACGGCTGTCGATCAGGAAGACCTCGATGCCGGCCGGAGTCTCGGCCTTCAGCGCCTGCCAGTCATCGAGCGCCGTGTCGATGAACGCGACCTCAAACCGCGAGGTCGTGGGAACACCCGCACAGCCCAGGATAGCGGGGTTGGGCTGGGACACGGTCGGATGAAGCATGGCGAGCATTCCTCGAAGGGGTTAGGCGCTTTGAGACCTCCTTTCGGCCTATACACACACAAGTTGCTTTAGTAAAATGCAGGGTTATAAATTCCGGAATTCGCCCCATGAATTTAAACCGTATCGATTTGAATCTGCTGGTTGTTTTCGACGCGATCGCGCGCACGGGTTCTGTGAAGGATGCGGCGCCGCAACTTGCGCTCAGCCAACCAGCGGTCAGTCACGCGCTGAACCGGCTTCGGGTGCTGATGGACGACCCGCTCTTCGTGCGCGCCCGCAACCGGCTGGTGCCGACGGAACGGGCACAATCGATGATTGGTCAAGTGGCGGACATTCTCCAATCCGTCCGCGTGCTGATGAGCACCAACGGATCGGACGTGGTCGAGGACAACCGCCATTTCCGGATTGGCATCAGCGATTTCGCCGCTCTGACCATCGTGCCCAGGCTCACCCGGAAGCTTCAGCAAATCGCCCCCAACGTGACGCTGGAATTGATCAACGTCGGTGAGGGCACCCTGAACCAATTGGCGGCTGGCGAACTCGACTGCACGTTTTGGGGCCTGCAGCCGCCGGAATCACCCTATCTCTCGCAATTTCTCTTCCATGACAGTTTCGTCGGGTTTTGCTGTGCCGATCATCCTTTGATGGAGTTGGTCGAGCAGGGGATTCCTCTTGATGAGTATTTGCGTTATCCGCACACCATTGCCCAGTTCCGCGCCTCAAGTTTGAGCCCGATCGATGTGTTTCTGAAGGGCATCGGACGTCACCGGACCATAGCCCTGCGCTCCCCAAGCTTCATGAGCAACATCACCGCCATCGTGGGGACGAGGATGATCGCAACCCTGCCGTCACTTCTGGAATCGATCGCCCTGTCGCAAGGCCTGTTGTCGTTCCCGTTGCCGTTCCTGATCCCGAATTTCAATTACTCGCTGGTCTGGCACCGCCGCACCGAAGCCGACCCTTCCGGCATCTGGCTGCGGCGTCTGCTGATGGAAATGCGCTGAGCGTGACCGCGTCGGTGAGCGGTTCCGGAACCTGAACACCGGCGTGGACGGCACCGGCCTTCGCCCCCGCCGGGCGTCGCGACTCCTCGCCTGGACCAAGCGCGCCACGATCCGAACGGACGTTCGATCAAGCGCTGGACGCCGCAAGCGCTCCGCCGACTCCGCCGGTCAGGCATGGCCTCGGTGAGTCGCGAAAAACGTCCGCCCGGTTCACGGATTCATGAAGCCGCCGTCCTGGGAATCAGGTGCAATCCGGAAAAAGGCCCAATGCCATGCCCAACATCACCTTCAACGTTGCGCAGCCCCCAGGAAGCAACGCGTGCGGCGCCTTTGCCTTGGCGGCTGCGCTCAGGGCCATCCCAGCCGTAGCCAACCTCAATTATCCCATCAAGCTTCGCCACAGACCGACCGATACAGGCCAATCGAACTGCCAGGTCGACATCGACGGCTATGAATGCGATGACAGCTTGGCGAGGAAAATATACAGGATAACCGGCGACCTTGAGTTGAACTTACCGGCACCCGCTGTTTACAAGGATTCCCCGGGGTTGGAAAACTCGCCGTCCGCGCTCGCCTATGTGGCCAGAATGTTCGGGAGGACGGTCACCGTCAATGTGATTGAGAATTCCGCGGCCCAATCAACCAACTGCCAACGCATTGCCACCATGCTTCTCACCGCCTGTCCGCAGGAGGTTGCGCGTTGCAGCGCGGACGCCACGGTCAACGCCCCGGGCCGCCCCACCACCGGCTTCCCTTATGCCGCCCCGGCCGCTGACGAGGTGCAACTGCTTTGCGTGCAGAACACCGCCGGCGGCATGCATTGGCTCACGCGCGGAGCAAACGGCTTCTACGATCCAGGCGACGCTTCCATCAACAACGGCTGGTCAATCGGCACCGATGGCACCATGTCGGCGCCCCTGGCCGGCTATGGCTTTACCGGGATTTGGATCGTGCTGAAGTAGGCCCATTGACCATGGAAGCCTGATCTCTCCAGCCGGCCGGCCGGCGGGAAGCCCCCGGCTCCCGCCGCTTGCTCCCCTGTCCGGCACCGTCCGGAAACGGCCCTCAGCGGGCCACGTACCAGTCCGTCCGGTGGTTGAAGGCGACGAAGGCGTTGAGCACCGCCGCCCCCAGCATCGAGGCCACCACCGCCTTCCCGTCGATCACGAAGACCGCCATGGAGAAGATCACCACGTCGAACATGGCCTGGAGCCAGCCGGCGCGGAAGCCCGTCTTCTCCTGGATGTAGAAGGCGAGAATGCCCACCCCGCCGCCGCTGGAGCCGTGGCGGAACAGGCCGATGACCCCGATTCCGATGCAGAAGCCCGCCAGAACCGCCGCCACGTAGGGGTGCAGCGCGTCGTAGCGGATCGCCTGCGGCGCCAGCGTGGTCAGCACCGAGATGCTCGTGACCGCCAGAAGCGACTTTGCGGTGAACCGCCAGCCGATGCGCGCCAGCGCCAGCGCGTAGAAGGGCAGGTTCACCACGAAGAACACCGGCCCGAAATCCAGCCCCGTGGCGTAGGCGATGACGAAGGACAGCCCCGCCGCCTGCCCGGTGATCAATCCGGCGGCATGCAGTATGGAAATCCCGAACGCGGTCATGATGATGCCGAACAGCTGCCCCTGCGCATTATCAAATGCGCTGTGCGACGCCCGTTTGGCTTCATTTGTTGCAGCGGCAGTGTTGGCGGGTACGGATACTGCACTTTTCCTGAGCACGCTGGGCACCTTCCAGACTTCATTCCTTTTCGACTGTACCATCAAAGACCAGACCAAGAATAGAGCGGCGTGGTTTCGTTCGCCACTCCCGCAATCCGTGGGCATCGCCGCTTCGCATCCCCGTCGTCCGGTCCCTCGCCGTCGATTCCGCCGGATGACGCCGGTCCTCCGCGGCGGGGACGGGGGCGCCGGGACACGGAATTGCACGGCAATGCATCCACCGTTGCGCCCATCACGCAAGAATCGGTCGCGGCGGAGCCACACGCTTTCCCCGCATCCCCCGCCACGGCGCAACCCAAGCGCACAAAAATCGCGCGGTCCGACGGATTCTTTCGCCGGATAGACCAATCTTGCGGGACGGCACATCGCTACAGTCGCACCGTCAGCCGTTCACACGCCTCATGGTCGCATGCGGCTGTGTGAATGATCGACGCCACCAGCGGCCGCCTTTGAAACCGGCCCCACCAGTGAGGAAAGACAATGGCATTTCCGACCGCCGTGAACGACCAGATCACCGATTCCGTCACCCAGGCCAACACCAAGGTTCTGGGCGACGCTCCGGCGATCGCCATGGGCAACCTGTTCCAGGCCACGGCCCAGGCGCTGGCCAACGCGGCCCACAACGCCACCAACGCCCAGCAGCAGTCCTACGTGACCGCGCAGGCCGCCACCACCCAGGGCGTGGCCACGCTCTACTCGATCGACACCGCCTCCACCGGCGTGGCGACGAAGAGCATCCTCAGCACCGGCGTCAAGGGCCTCGGCTCGTAAGCCGGACCCGCGCCGCCGTCGACGTTTCAAACCACCTGCGCCACCCCGCCTTCCATGACGGACGGCGGGCGGGCGGCAGGCAACCGAAGAGGACGAACAAATGGCTTTCCCGACCGCCGTGAACGACCAGATCACCGATTCCGTCACCCAGGCCAACACCAAGGTCCTGGGCGACGCTCCGGCGATCGCCATGGGCAACCTGTTCCAGGCCACGGCCCAGGCGCTGGCCAACGCGGCCCACAACGCCACCAACAACCAGCAGCAGTCCTACGTGACCATGCAGGCCGCCACGACGATGGGCGTCGCCACGCTCTACTCGATCGACACCGCCTCCACCGGCGTCGCCACCAAGTCGATCCTGGGGAGCTGATGAGCCGACCGGCCAGGACCGGGCGCCCGCGGGCATCCGGAACGGGCCGCCGGCCATCCATCCCGAACCATTCGCCAAGGAATAACGTCAGATGGCTTTCCCGACGGCAGTCAACAGCCAGATCACCGATTCCGTAGCCCAGAGCAACGTCCAGGTCGTTGGCAGCTCGCCGGCGATCGCCATGGGCAACCTGTACCAGGCCACCGCCCAGGCGCTGGCCAACGCGGCCCACAACGCGACCCTGGCGCAGCAGCAGATGTACGTCACGGCGCAGGCCGCCACGACGACGGGCGTCGCGATGCTCTACTCCATCGACACCGCGACCACCGGCGCCGCCACGTCGAAGCTCCTCGGCTGACCGGACGGCGGACGCGGCGCCCGCCGCCGTCCGCCGTACCGCCGCCGGCGCTTTGGCCTCGAACCAACGCAACATCTGATGTAAGGAGCAAACACGATGGCTTTCCCGACCGCCCTGAACAACCAGATCACGGACTCGGTCTCCCAGGTCAACACCAAGGTCCTGGGCGACGCCCCGGCCGTCGCGATGGGCAACCTGTTCGTCGCCACCAGCCAGGCGCTGTCGAACGCGGCCCACAACGCCACGAACAACCAGCAGCAGTCCTACGTGGTGATGCAGGCGGCCACCACGCAGGGCCTGTCGACCCTGTACTCGGTCGACACGGCCTCGACCGGCGTCGTCACCACCCAGATCCTGGGCCTCTCCTAAGGAGAGCCGGCGGGCCGCCCTCGGGACACCGGGGGCGGCCTCCGCCGCAGGTTGAAGCGCCCGGTCGCGCATAACCCCGTGTCCGCAGAAGCCAGTGGCAGGAGCCTGAAGGCAGGAGTGCGTGAATGCCGGACGGAAGCTCCGCCAGCCTTGCGGGATCGGTCGCGGCGAACACGGCGATACCGCTTGGCCTGGCCCCATCCCTGGCGATGGACATGACCTACGTCGCCATGGCCGACAGCCTCGGCCTGGCCATGCAGAACGCCGTCGCCAACCAGCAGCGCGCCCAGGTCATCACCGAGGCCGCGCTCGCCCAGGTCCTCACGCTGATCATCACCAAGGGAACCGCAAAATCATGAGCGACGAAGGCACCGTGAACACCCAGGTGATCGACGCGACGTCGGACATCGTCACGCTTCTGACGGGACAGTCCCCCGCGCAGTCGTTCGCCATGCTCGACGCCGTGATGGTCGAGACGCTCGGCATGGCGATGCACAACGCCGTGCACCGCCAGCAGAACGCCGGCATGGTCAATTCCGCCGCGGTCACCGCCGCCTGCGCCAAGATGCTGTCCGTGCCCTTCCCGACCACGCCCCCGCCGCCGCCCTCGGGCTCGTCCACCTCCGGCGGCAACGCGTCCCCCCTGCAGCCGCTGACCCCGCTGCTGACGACCTCGCTCACCACGCTGCCCTCCACGGTCACCGGGGGCGCCGGGAACAGCACCGTCGCCGGTGGCACCGGAAACGGCACCGTCACCGGCGGCACCGGGAACGGCACCGTCACCGGCGGCACCGGGAACAGCACCGTCGCCGGCGGCACCGGGAACGGCACCGTCACCGGCGGCACCGGGAACAGCACCGTCGCCGGCGGCACCGGGAACGGCACCGTCACCGGCGGCACCGGAAACAGCACCGTCACCGGCGGATCGTGATTGATCCCGCGCCCATCCCCCAGCGGCCGGTCTCCCAGGCCACAACGAGCGAGGAGCCTTCATGTCGGAGCCCACGAAGGTCAATGCCCAGATCATTGACGTCATAAACCAGACGCAGACGGCGACCATGAGCCAGCAGGTCGTCACCACCAGCGGCGCGGGAAAGGCCTATCAGGCGGTCGCCCAGTCCACGGCCATGGCCGTGCAGGACGCGACGGACACGCTGCGCAACGTCTCGACCATCGCCACCACGGCGATCGGCGTGGCGATGGCGCAGCTTCTGGCGACGGGCGACCCGAAATACGTCACCGCCCTGACCCAGGCCCAGGGAATGATGACGAGCGCCGCCAACGACTTCACCAGCATCGGTACCGCGGCCTCCACGGTCCTGAATAGCTTCCCGTCGAGCTGACCCTTACGCAGGTGTCCCCACCATGACCGTCTCTGTCGCCAACAAGATGATCCAGAACCGCGCCGGGCTCACCGACCTGGGGCGGCTTGCGCTCGCCTTCATCGATGGCGGGTCGGAGTGGCTCGACTGGGCCATCAGCAACGCCGGTCCGCGCTACGATTTCCCGGACGAGAGCACGCTCGTGGAGCAGGTCCAGCAGGGTCTTCACGCCACGCGGCTGGCCCTGCTGCCCAATCTGAAGCTGATGGTCAGCCCGGTGAAGCTGATGACGCTGGGGGTGGACAGCCTGCGCACGCTGGCCGATGCCGAATCCGGCGACACCAGCGCCACGGTGTCGGCCCAGGTCAAGCGCATCCTCGCCGACCATAACCTTCTGACGCAGGACGATTTTGCCGCCAGCGCGTCCTTCCTCTCGGGCCTGGGTGTCTCCGGGGCTCCGGTCTTCCAGTTCATGGGCTTCGACGAGCAGCTGGCCGTGCAGGAACTGCTCTACCGCAAGGAAAGCCAGGGGACGGCGAACCCAGAGCTTCAGAAGGAGGCGGCCGCCTTCGCGGTGGATCAGGCGCGCACCGTGCAGGAGTTCGCGGACTATTATCAGTTCTATCTGATCTACGTGAACCGGCTGGGCTCCCTGACCGCGACGCCCGACGACCGGAAGAAGCGGGCCGGCGGCGCGCTGGACACCATCCTGCCGCAGCTCTTCGGCTTTCTGGAATGCCCGCAGGTCGCCCCGCTGGCCGCCCCGGCGGAGGTGGCGCGGGCCGTCTCCAACTGGCAGAAGCGCGGCCGGCCGATCGGCTTCGCCCGCCTGTCGGACGGGGCGCTGCAGATCGTCCGCGACACCGCCTTCCGGGACGAGACCGGCGACGCGGTGCGCGTGCTGGTGGCCGCCTATCTGGCCGGGGCGCAGGCCCTGCTGTCGGCGACGCCGCCGCAGCGCGGCATCATGGGCCAGGATGGCGCGTCCTGCCTGTTCCCCATCTTCGGCAAGGGCAACCAGGCAGAAATCCAGATGGGATCCGGGGGGGTGATCTCGCTGCGCTGCTTTCGCCCCGATCCCCCCGCCGCCACCACAGCCGTCACCACCGCCGCCGCCTGACTCGCCTCAACGGGCGGCGACCGGGGCGGCCCCTTCTGCACCGCCCTGTGCACCGCCTTCTGCGCCGCCCACTGCGCCGCCCACGCCGATTGCCGCGGCGGCACCGCCGCCCACGCCGATTGCCACGGCGGCACCGCCGCCCACGCCGATTGCCACGGCGGCACCGCCGCCGACGCGGACGGGCCCGGCGGCAGGCGCACCGCAAAACCAAACCGGACGAAGGAGATCGAAGGATGGGCGTTTCCCAGCCACCCAGCAGCCCGCCCCCTGACGCGGCGCCCACTCCGGCGGCGCCGGATACGCCGGCTCCGGCGGCGCCTGCGGCGCCTATGGTGAATGCGGCGCCTGCGGCGCCTGTGGTGAATGCGCCGCCTGCGGCGCCCGCGATGAATGCGCCGTCGCCGGAGCCCGTGGCGGCGCCCGACACGGCGCCGTTCGAGGCGGGCACCAAGACGCCCGCCGAAATCGCCAGCGCGCTGCTCGACCACGCGGTGAAGAGCGTGAACGCCGCCGCCGAGCAGGCGCTGGCCGCCGTCGAACAGGCCATCCAGCTCGCCGGCCACGCGGTGGAGGCGATCCCCGGCCTGACCGCGCATCCCGGCGGCCACGCCGACGAACAGGGCGCGATGTCCCAGGCGAACGAGGCGATGTCGCAGGCGCTCCAGGCCGCCAGCGGGGCCGGCGCCGGCGGTCAGGCGATGCAGCAGGCCAGCGAGCAGCAGCAGAAGGCCGTCACCGCGGCCAACGAGGCGGCGCAGCAGGCCATGGCCGCGGCCAGCGCCCAGATCGCGCGGGCGATGAACAGCAAGGGCGACCCGGCCCTCTGACCCCGCCGCCACCGACCTGCCCGCTCCGGAGCGACCGCGACGCTGCGCGGTCCCCCGGCGCGCGCGGGTCGGGAGCGTTTCCGCCAGGTTCCGCCCCTGTCCCCAACCGAGCCGAAGGACATTCCGCATGCCGTCCCGCACGCGCCGGAGATTGATCGTTGTCGCGCCCGAAGCCCTGCCCTTCGCCCCGCCCGCCACCCCGGTGGAGGCGAGCATGGACGCGGTGGCCGCCGCCGCGACGCAGGCGCTGGGTCTGCCGGTCGCGCCGTCCTCCCAGCGCGACGCCGCGCACGGCTGGACCGCGGCCGCCGTGCACCCGCTCCAGCCCTCCCAATCCGCCTGGCTGCGGATGGTGCGCGGGTCCTCCTTCGGGATCGCCGCCACCGGCGAGCGCGCCGCCATCGAGACCGCCGCCATGGGGCGGCTGTTCGTGGCGGGCGAGGGAGCGCCGGCCCTGCTGGGCGTGCCGCCCGGAGCGGTCTACGAGGGCGAGCGCTTTCCCCTTCCCGACGACCGGTTGACGGCCGCCCGCCGCCTGCTGAAGCAGGCGCTGGCCATCGCCGGCGAGGCGAAGGACGGACAGCCCATCGGGTCCGACGCCATCTCGCGCCGGCTGCGCAGCGTCCGCGACATCCTGCTGCCGCTGATCGAGGCCTATGCCGGACCGGCCGAGGCGGGCGGCGCCTCCCTCCCACCGGGCCCCTTCCGGGAGGAGCGGCGCCAGCTTCGCGGTCTCGACCAGGACATGGCGGCGGCGCAGAGCTGGGACGCGGTGGAAGCCATCATGGCCGGTCTCGCCCGGATCATCGATGAGCTGGGCGAGGCGGCGCTGGCCGCCGGGGGCGTCCATCTCTCCTACGGCGCCGAGGCGGCCTGCCGCCTCCAGCTCGCCATCCGCTTCAAGGTCGCGTCCGACGGCCCGGTTCCAGCGGGCCGTCTGGCCGACGCCGACCGGGTGCTGACGCGCCTCCTCAACGGCGGCTATCCGCAATTGGCGGACTGGCTGTGCGGCCGCCTGCGGGCGCTGGCCCGGCAGGCGGCGGAGAGCGATCCGTCCGGAAACAGCCGCTTCATCGTCCTGGAGGACGGGCGCGCGGGGGCCCGCGGGTGGGCCGTCCGGATCCTCGTCAACCCCGGCCTGCCGGCCCCGGCCTGGTTCGCGCTGTTCCGGCGTCTGCACAACCTCCTCGTCATGGCCCTGTTCTCGCTGAAGCTGGAGCTGTACGGGCTGCTTTACCGGCTGGCCGGCGCGGCGCCGGCGGACAGTCCGTTGGCGGAAAGCCCGATGACGGACGGCGCCGACGAGGCGGCGGCGCGCGGCGGCGGGCGGGGAGTCCTGGAGTACGGGCGCAACGGCTGCGCCGCCGTGCTGGTCGACGTGACCATCCCGCGCCACGGCACCCTGGCCCTCCAACAGCAATGGCGGCGCTTCACCGGCGACGTCCGGCTCGAGGACGGGCTGCCGCGGCCGGGAGCGGCCTACCGCATCACCTCGGCCCTGCGGGCGGTCGATGCCCTGTGCCGTTCCGCGCCCCCACCAGGGAACGCCGCTCCGGCGCTGATCTCCCGGCTGAACGGCCTGCTCGCCGGGCAGGACCAGGCCACGGCGGACGGCATCGCGGCGATCCGCGCCCGCATCCGGGAAGGCGTCGTCCCGCTGTCCCTCAAGGCCATCGACGGGCTGGGCGACGCCACGGCGCGGCGCCTGCTCGTCGTGATCCTGGAACAGTTTTGCCAGGGCTACGGCCTCGCCACCGACAAGGCGCTGGCGACGGCCTTCGACCGCTGGTTCGCCGCCGCGGTTCCCAACTACGCGGATCTGGCCGACCTGCCCGCGACGGTGTCGGCGGCCATCAAGGCGGCCAAGGACAAGGGCGCCTGGAGCGACGAGACCACGCCCACCGCGGGCGCCGTGGGATTCGGCCTCTGGGTGTCGGCGGCCATGGAAAGCCATCTGGAGAAGCGCGCGTCCTTCCTGCGCGACCGCTTCGAAGAATCCAGCTCGCTGCTGACCTGCCTGACGTCCCTGCCCTCCCCGGAGGAGGCGCGGAACGGTCCGGGCGTCCAGCCGGTCATCCAGGGCCCCTGGGCCGCGGCGCTGCAGTTGGAGCAGGCCCTGCCACGCCAAGGGAACGGCGCGGCGTCAGCCCCCGTCGACATCCTGCTTCAGGACGGCGTGTCCGGGCGCCCGCCCGACGAGCTCCTCACCGCCGCCGCCTCGCGGATCGCGGATTGGCTGGCCGCCCAACGCAGCGGCTTCGCGCTGGTCCGCGACGGCGGCCGGCTGTCCATCGTCTGGAACGAGGAGGTGGATCTCGGTCTCCTGCGCTATGCGCCGGTCGGGGCCACGCTCGCGGTGACGGGGTCCGCGCCGGGCGGGGCGCCCCCTTCGCTGATCCGGGGTCTGCCGGTCGCCGCCCTGTCCGACACGATCCGCGCGGTCCGCGAGAGCCTGGCGCAGACCGACGACGGCGCCGTCCGCAGCCGGCTCGCCGCCACGCTGAACGCCCTGACCGCCATCAGCCTGCGCAGCGGAGCGCCGGACGGCGCCGATCCGTCGGTGACGGCGCTGCGCCAGGGCCGGTGCCGCCATCTGATGCTGAGCAGCGCGGAGCAGGCGCAGGGCTCCGCCGCCGACTACCCGCGGAGCTACTACCCCGACGATGCCGTCCGGATCGTCCTCGACGACAATCCGGTCGATGCGGCGCGGCGGCTGGGCCCGTCCCCGACCGGGGCGGAGGAGCGGCGGACCCTGGATCTGCTCGTCGTGAACCAGGGCAGCGGCGGACGGAGCGCCGACGGCGAGCCGCTGCTGTCCCCCGGAACCTGGACGGCGGAGACCCTGGCCGCCAGCGTCGTCGCGCCCCTGGAGGCGTCCGGATGGACGGCACGGACCGTGGTTCTGGATTTCCCCTTCTCGGCCCAGATGCTGGAGGTGTTCGCCCCGCTGTGCGCCGGCGGGGGCCGGATCGTCATGACGCTGGGCGACAGCCTGGAGCCGATCATGGACCGGGGGATGTGGGGCGCCGTGCGGCCGGCGCTGGACCAGGGCGACGCCGAGGCGATCCGCGACGCCATCGACAAGCGGGTCGCGGCCATGACCGCCGCCGCGGTTGGCCGCCTGCATCTGGACGACATCCTGACCGCGTCCGACGCGGCGATCCACGAGCATCTCGCCAGCCATCCCGAGGGACGGGATGCGGTGTCGGTCCTGCGCTGCCTGAAGCCGATCGGCGACGTCCTGCAGGACCCGGACACGCCGCTGGACCGCATCGACGCGGTGCTGCGGGCGCTGCGCGGCAGGCCGCTGCCCAGGAACGACTTCGCGGCGGAGGACCAGGCTCTGCTCGACGCCTTCCCGCGTTCCGTCAGCGGCATGACGGCGGACACGCTGGACCGCTTCCGCACCGTCCTGCGCCAGCGGGTGGAAAGCGTCCTGTCCGATCGCCGATTCCGGATCGGCCTGGACCCGGCGTGGCTGGCCGGGCGGCCCCTGTACGGATCGCAGCCCGACGCCCTGTGGACCCTTCTCGGCGACCGTTGGGCCAACATTCTGGCCCTTGACCCCGGCCTCTCCCAGGGACAGGCGCACTTTGCCGTGTTCCATGGCGAAACCAGCGAAATCAGGCTGGTCGGCATGGCCGGCTGACCAGCCTCCGGGTGAGCCGCCCGCCGATGGGCCGGGGACGGGGACGGAGAGCCCTTCCAACCTCGGACGAAAGCCCGCCGCACCGGAACGGTTCCAAACCGTTCCGGTGCGGCCTTGCCGGTGCGAAATCACACCGCCGGGCGTCCGCTTGACGACATCAGAGTTTCGGCACCGCCGGTTCGTAACACAGGAACCGGCCGATCTGCATGGCGTCCAACACCGGCGTCAAAGTCCCCTTCCCATCCGTAACAAGAGGCGTGATGAATTCATTCATCTTATCGACCACACCAGACAAATAATCCAATCCACTATCGTTCATGTTGCTCGAATTTGCAATATTAATAATTCTCTTTACCGCCGAAATGCCGGCGGTGACGCAGTTGAACTTGTTTCTATTTTCATCAAGGCTGTACCAGCCATACATCATTTTATTGACAGAATTATCAAACAGATTTGATTTGTTCTGCTTCAATTCGGTTATCTTCTCGTTGAACAGATCATAGGCGGCCTCTGAAACGGGGATCGAAACGACACGCTTGGCGCCGTCCAGGAACATCACCTCGTCATTGTACCATTTTCCAGGTATGGCCCCGCCTTCCTTCAGAGTCGATGTGCTGGCGAAGCTGGACAAAAGCGATGCCGGATTGAAACCGGCAACCGACCTTTGCACATGTCCGCCATCGATCATTTCTGAAAATATTGCAAAATGACCCGCGTAGATGGACGCGATGCCCTGAAGCGTGCTTTCGCAAGGCGCGGTCAATTTAAAATATTTATAGATCCGCCACAGACCGGAGGCCTGATATCCAAGATTCTCCTGGCAGTACTGAAGGAATTCCGTCATGTCGATTCCTTCGGCATTCTGGAAATCGAAGAACTTGTCGAGTTCCCTGTTTCCGGCCCGGAAGGCCGCCTTCTGGCTGACGACGGAAATAAAGCCAACACTGTAAAGCGCCATGATTCCACCCGTTCTGTGATGCCGGCCTGGAGCCGGCCAAGGAAAAAGCGAAGGAATGCCGTCGCCGATGGGCGCCCGGGCGCGGACGCCGGGCGACGAGCATTCCGGTACGCTTCGGACGTTTCGCCGGCGGGGGGCGTGACGGTCGCCCCTCCGGCCGGCTCACCGGTGAGCGGCGGCGCCGGTCAGGTTGCGCCGGTACTCGCGGGGGCTTTCCCCGACGAGGCGGCGGAAGCTCTTCTCGAAATGGCTGAGGTCGCCGTACCCGACGCTCATCGCCACCTCGGTGATCGGCAGCCGCCGATCGACGGCCAGAAGCTCGCGCGCCTTGTGGATGCGGATGCGGCCCAGCAGGCCCTTGAAGGAGGTCTGAAGCTCCGTCCGGAACAGGTAGCTGAGGTGGGACGGGCTGACATGCGCCTGCCGGGACAGCTCGTCCAGCGTGATCGGGTCGGCGAAGCGCTCGCCCAGGAAGACCAGCGCCTTGCGCAGGCCGCCGTGCAGCCGGGCCAGGGCGTCCTGGTCGCGGGTCAGCGCGCAGCGCACCCAGTGGTCGGCGGGCGATGCCGCCGGCGGGGCAACGGACGCGGCCTCCGGATGGCCGTTCGGGTGGTCCACCGGATGGCCCACCGGATGAATGCCGGACTCCGCGTCCGCCGGCAGGACGCCGCCGACCATCCAGGGGGCATGGCGGCGCACGTCGCCGTGGCGGATCGGCCGGCCTCCAGTCATCACCGCCAGCCGGGCGATCACCCGCTCCAGTTCGAACAGGTTCTCCGGCCAGGAATGGGCCTTGCACAGGGCGATCAGCTCGTCGGTCCGCGTCTCGTCGGCGCGCCCGCCGTGGCGGTCGAGGGCGGCGAGGACCAGCGGCTCGATGTCCGCCGGCCGGTCGCGCAGCGGCGGCACGGTGGCGCACAGGAAATCCAGCTCGGCGAGCAGCGGGCGGGAGAAGCGCCCCTCCTCGGCCAGCCGCCGCAGGTCGGCGGTGGTCGAGGCAATGACCCGCGGCCCCCCCATCCCATTGCCCGCCCCGTTGCCGGGCATCGTCCAACCGTCCGGCGCGTCGAGCCATTGGCCGAGCTGGGACGGCATGTGCTGGACGATCTGCCCTTGCAGGGCCGGCGTCATCTCGTCCACGCCGCTGAGGAACAGGGTGCCCCCGGCGGCCCGCGCGAACCAGTCGGCGGGCGTGCCCGCCGGGTCCGCCCCGTTGACCTGGACGAAGGGGCCGTCGCGCCGCGGCCCGCAGCCGTGGATCGCCGCGGCGAGCTGGGCCTTCTCCGTTCCGAACTCCCCGGTCAGCAGGACGGGCAGCGCGCTGTGGGCGGCCTGTTCCAGGAAGGCGTCCAGCTCGCGCAGCGCCGGGCTCATGCCGACCATCATCAGGGGCCGACCGAACCGCCGCTCCGCCCAGCGCCGCACCTCGTAGCGCTTGGCCAGATAGCCGCATTGGCGGGCGACGTCGTGCAGGATGGGCGCTTCGGGCGCGGCGCCGTCCGGCGCGCGGTCGAGGACCAGCCGCATCTCGCCGACCGGCGCGTCGGCGTAGGTGATGGGCACCACCACCGCCTCCGGATCGGCCGCGGCGTCGTTGGGGTCGCCGTCCTCCGTCCAGCGAAGGCGGCCGCCCGCCCGGTCCTGGGCGAGCACCAGCGTGCCCATGTCCTGGAGCCACAGCGCCCCGCCGCGCAGCGGCGCGCGGTCGGCCAGCCGGCCCATCAGCCCGCCGATCAGGTCCGGCAGGCTGCGGAAATCGGCCGAGGCCGGGTGCAGGATCTCGTCCAGCGAGCCACAGACCGGCAAGGTCATCGCACCGCCTCCTTGGTAAAGCCGTGCCGCTTCTTCCGCGAGCGCCGGACCTTGAAGACGAATGCATGCATCGCGGGGCCGCGATGGCGGTAATCGGATTGATAGGATCGAATCATGACCGGAATCACCTGCCGCCGTTTCGGACAATGGGTTCACAGCCAATCGACGTTTCATGGCGTCAGGGCGTGAAGACTTCGGCAGACCGGCTTTTTTTCCGGACAAAAGAATGGGCCGCCCGGCGTCCGGTGTCCCGGCGCCGGGCGGCCCTGTCAGGCCCGGATCAACGTGAAAGGATCAGCGCGAACGGACCAGCGCCACCGGCTTGCGCTCCGCCCCGGCCTCCGGCGCCCGCTCCGCGTCCTCGGCGTAGGCGCGGCCGTAATAGCTGTCGAGCAGAAGCTGCCGGATCTCCGCGACCAGCGGGAAGCGCGGGTTGGCGCCGGTGCACTGGTCGTCGAAGGCGGCCTCGGCGATGGAGTCCAGGCGGGCCAGGAACTCCGCCTCCGGCACCCCGGCGGCCTGGATCGAGGCCGGAATGTCCAGCGTGCGCTTCAGCTCCTCCACCCAGGCGACCAGCGTTTCCACCCGCTCATGGTCGCGGCTGCCGCCGAGGCCCAGATGCCGGGCGATCTCGGCGTAGCGGGCGACGCCCTTGGGCCGGTCGTACTGGCTGAAGGCGGTCTGCTTGGTCGGGATGTCGGCGGCGTTGTAGCGGATGACGTTGGCGATCAGCAGCGCGTTGGCGACGCCGTGCGGCAGGTGGAACTCCGCCCCCAGCTTGTGCGCCATCGAATGGCAGACGCCGAGGAAGGCGTTGGCGAAGGCGATGCCGGCCAGCGTGGCGGCGCTGTGCACCTGCTCCCGCGCCTTGGGGTCCCGGGCGCCGTTGGCGTAGGCGGAGGGCAGATGCTCCTTCAGCAGCTTCAGCGCCTGCAGCGCCTGCCCGTCGGTGTACTCGTTCGCCAGGACGGAGACGTAGGCCTCCAGCGCGTGGGTCACCGCGTCGATGCCCCCGGCGGCGGTCAGGCCCTTCGGCATGTCCATCACCAGATTGGCGTCGATGATCGCCATGTTCGGCGTCAGTTCATAGTCCGCGATCGGGTACTTGATGCCGGTGCGCTCGTCGGTCACCACGGCGAAGGGCGTCACCTCCGACCCGGTGCCCGACGTGGTCGGGACGGCGACGAACTGCGCCTTCACCCCCAGCTTCGGGAAGGTGTAGATGCGCTTGCGGATGTCCATGAAGCGCAGGGCCAGATCCTCGAAGGCGACGTCCGGCGCCTCGTACATCACCCACATGATCTTGGCCGCGTCCATCGGCGAGCCGCCGCCCAGCGCCAGGATGACGTCCGGCTGGAAGGCGTTGGCGAGCGCCAGCCCGCGCCGCACCACCGCCAGGGTGGGGTCGGCGGCGACCTCGAAGAAGGTCTCCACCGCGAGGCCCAGCCCCTTGAGGATGCGCACGGTCTCGTCGACGTGGCCGTTCTCGAACAGGAAGC
This sequence comes from Azospirillum sp. TSH58, assembly GCF_003119115.1. Taxonomy (NCBI): domain Bacteria; kingdom Pseudomonadati; phylum Pseudomonadota; class Alphaproteobacteria; order Rhodospirillales; family Azospirillaceae; genus Azospirillum; species Azospirillum sp. TSH58. The sequence goes on along the minus strand of NZ_CP022366.1, from coordinate 325,940 downwards.
GGTCGGTGACGATCAGGCAGCGCCTCTTCCCGCGCAGCTCCTCCAGCGCGAAGGGCAGGCAGCCGCGGCGGAAATAGATGGATTTCGGCAGCTTGTGCCACAGCATGTTCTCGGCCCGCTTCGCCACGGTCTTGCGGTTGATGAGGTGCTGCGGCCCGACATTCTCGGAGATCGAATTGCCGCCCCAGGAGCCGCAGCCGAGCGTCAGCGACGGCGCCAGCCGGAAATTGTAGAGATCGCCGATGCCGCCCTGCGAGGAGGGCGTGTTGATCAGGATGCGCGCCGTCTTCATCGCCTGCCCGAAATGGCGGATGCGCTCCGGCTGCTGGTCCTGGTCGGTGTAGAGGGCGGAGGTGTGGCCGATGCCGCCCAGCGCGACCAGCGCCGCCGCCTTCTCGCAGGCGTCCATGAAGTCGCGGGCGCGGTAGAGCGCCAGGGTCGGCGACAGCTTCTCGTGGGCGAAGGGCTCGTCCTCGGTCACCGCCTCGACCTCGGCGATCAGCACCTTGGTGTGATTGGGCACGCTCAGCCCGGCCATGGCGGCGATGGCGCCCGCCGACTGGCCGACGATGTCGGCGTTCAGCGCGCCGTTCTTCAGCAGAACCTTGCGCACCGCGTCGGCGTCCGCCGCCGACAGGATGTGGCCGCCATGGTGGGCGAAGCGGTCGCGCACCGCGTCATAGACGGCGTCCACGACGATGGCCGACTGCTCCGACGCGCAGACCACGCCGTTGTCGAAGGTCTTGGACATCAGGATGGAGGCGACGGCACGCTTGATGTCGGCGAACTCGTCGATCACCGCCGGGGTGTTGCCGGCGCCGACGCCGATGGCCGGCTTGCCCGAGGAATAGGCCGCCTTGACCATGCCCGGCCCGCCGGTCGCCAGGATCAGGTTGATGTCGGGGTGGTGCATCACCGCGTTCGACAGCTCCACCGAGGGCTCGTCGATCCAGCCGATGATGTCCGGCGGCGCGCCGGCCTCCACCGCCGCCTGGAGCACGATCCGCGCGGCCTCGCAGGTCGCCTTGCGGGCGCGGGGGTGCGGCGAGAAGACGATGCCGTTGCGCGTCTTCAGGCTGATCAGCGCCTTGAAGATGGCCGTCGAGGTCGGGTTGGTCGTCGGCACGATGGCGCAGATCAGCCCCACCGGCTCGGCGATCGTCATGATGCCGTATTCCGGGTCCTCCTCGAGGATGCCGCAGGTCTTCTCGTCCTTGTACTTGTTGTAGATGTACTCGGAGGCGAAGTGGTTCTTGACGACCTTGTCCTCCATCACGCCCATGCGCGTCTCGGCGACCGCCAGCTTCGCCAGCGGGATGCGCGCGTTGGCCGCGGCCAGGGCGGCGCTGCGGAAAATGCGGTCCACGGTCTCCTGCGGGAAGCCGGCGTAGAGTTTCTGCGCCTCCCGGACGCGAAGGACGAGGTCGTTGAGGTCTGCAAGCGTGGTGACGGGCATATCGTGTCGCCTCTGCGGTTGGCGCGCCGCCGGCCCCTTCGGGCCGGACAAGGAAACCGGATGCGGGCGGGCTGAAGCCCTTCTGGAACGGCATCCGGGGCACGCACGGAAATCGGTCATGGCCGGGCGGCGCTTCTGTCTCGTCCGCGCGGCAAGAGGACTATCCACCCATCGCGGGGCGCGCACCATGACTCAGGTCAAAACTGGTATGACCACTTTCGGAACGGAACCGGTCCCGCCCTCCCCCGCGGTGCGAACACTCTCTGTCGATCGCGTGACGAATTGCGCTGGACAAGCGCTCTGGTTCTTCCTATAAGACGGCCCCGCACGCAGCGGCGCCCAGGTAGCTCAGTTGGTAGAGCAGGGGACTGAAAATCCCCGTGTCGGCGGTTCGACTCCGTCCCTGGGCACCATTTTCCTCACAGCCTGGTTCGAGGAGATGGTGTTCCGGCCACACAGGCCGAACCCGAACGCTGCGCTTCATTCTCCCATTTCTTTGATTCGATCCGGCGTCTCGATGGCGCATTGCGAGCGTCTTCTGCGCGAGCGAAACCCAGCCGGTTCAAACGGACACGCACTACGGATGTCATCCGCGGCGATGGCCTTCTCCTGTCCCGATCGCCGATAGGAAGCAGAGATCTTCCCGATATTCCCGAAAAGTTGTACATAATCGCATAATACTCCGCGGGAAGGGAATTCCATGATCACTGCCGCTCAGCCGAGCCGCCGCACGTTCCTGGTCGGGGCGGGCCGGTTCGCCGCCGCCTCGGCGCTCACCAGCGTCGCCCCCTTTCCCGCATTCGCGGAATCCGGCGACCGCCGGATCGCGCCTTCGGCGCTCAAGGATCTGGCCGGGGCGGTCCAGGGCGGCGTCGTGCTGCCCGACGACCCGTTCTTCGGCGACTACGCCCGCCCCAACAACCTGCGTTTCCGGACGCTTCCGACCGCCATCGCGCGCTGCGCGAGCGAGTCGGACGTGCAGGCCTGCGTCGCCTGGGTGAGGAAGCACGGCGCCCGGTTCGCCGTGCGCAGCGGCGGGCACAACTACGCGGGCTTTTCCACTACCCCGGGCCTGCTCATCGACATGACGCCCCTCAGCGCCATCACCGCTCTGCCCGGCGGAGACGGGCTGGTCAAGGTGGGCGGCGGCGCCCTGAACGGCATGGTCTATCAGGCGCTCGAACGGCTGAACCGCACCGTCACCCACGGACGCTGCACCACCGTGGGAGCGGCGGGCTTCCTGCTGGGCGGCGGCATCGGCTTCAACATGCGCATGTTCGGCATGGGGTCTGACCTGCTGCACGCCACGAACATCGTCACGGCGGACGGCGCGCTGCACACCGACATCCAGGAGAGCGGAGACGGCAGCGACCTGTTCTGGGCCTGCCGCGGCGGTGCCGGCGGGAATTTCGGGATCAACACCTCCTTCACCCTGCGCACCTTCCCGGTGGAGACGGTCACCGTCTTCGACATCACCTGGACCACGGACGTGGACGAGGTGCTGCACAGCCTGCTGACGCGTCTGGCGGAGGCGCCGCCGGAGTTCGGCAGCAAGATCAGCGTCACCAAGCCGGCGCTCGGCAGCGGCGATCCGCGGCTCACCGTCTCCATCCTCGGCCAGTTGCACCCATGCGGCACGACGGTCGAGGCGATCATCGGCCCGGTCCTGGAAAAGGCGTCGAAGACGAAGATCGACCGGGACATGGCCTACTGGCCGGCGCAGGACCTGCTGAGCGAGTTCACCTACCCCTACTTCTATCAGGAGAAATCCTCCTACATGAGGGCGGCGGACATCACACCCGAGGCCATCGCCACCATGATCCGGCTCGCCCAGCGCATGCCGGGGACCAGCATGGCCAACGCCTTCAAGTTCTTCCAGGTCGGCGGCCGGGTCAACGCCACACCGGCGGACGCGACCGCCTACGTCCACCGCGGCTACGACTGGCTGTTCTCGTCCGAGGTGAACTGGTGGAACCGGAAGGACCCGAAATCCCTGGTGGACGAGAATCTGGCCTGGCAGGAGCGGTTCTACACCACCGTCAACGCGGCCACCAGGGCGGCGGGCGCCTTCCAGAACTTCCCCGACCCGTCCCTGAAGGACTGGTCGGGCGCCTATTACGGCGGCAACTACGCCCGGCTGCGGGGGGTGAAGACCGCGTACGACAAGACCGACCTGTTCACCTACCGGCAGGGCATCAAGCCCTTATGACAACGCTGCCGTGATGGCGTTGCCGGCCGGCCTTTGGCGCCGGCATCCGCCCTTCGGCGGAGAATCCCGGCGCCAAAGGCCCCCCTCGCCTGTTATCGTAGCGGGAAGCCTCTCGCGCCACGGGGTCCGGGCATGGAAGAAAAGCTGATCGCCTACATCGGCCGGTTGAAGGAGCAGATCGCCACCCTGCGCTCCGCCGACTTCACCACCCCGGAGGAACGGGTGTCCTGCGAGGCGGTGGCCGACAGCCTGGAACTGGTCGTGCGCGAGTTGACGGACCTCATCGAGATCCGCTGACCCGCATCCCGACGCTTTCAAAAACCCCGGCGCGCTCCAGCGCGACGGGCATCGCGTTGGGCGGCCACAGCGTGTCCGGGGCGAGGCCCAGCCAGCGGCACAGCGCGTGCCACGTGCCGGCGTGCGCCACCACGAGCGGGGGACGCCCGTCCGCCGGAACCGGCAAGCCGTCCAGCGCGGCGGCGACGCGGGCCTGGAAGGCGGTGAGGCTTTCACCGCCCGGCACTTCCTCGCGCAGGAGGTCCGCCGGGACGGCGCCCCCTTCCAGATCGCCCCAGCGCCGCTCCTCCAGACCCGGGACGACGGTCACCAGCAGGCCGAGCGCCGCGCCGATGACGCCGGCGGTCTCCAGAGCGCGCCGCTGCGGGCTGGAATGAATGGCGGCGACCGGGCTCCCCTGGGCGGCCAGCGCCGCAGCGGCGGCGTGGGCCTGCGCCAGCCCGCGCTCGGTCAGCGACACGTCGCGCGACCCGGCCAGCCAGCCTCCGACGTTGCTCTCCGTCTCACCATGCCGGCAGAAGACGAGACGGTTCAACATGCCGAGGCCGCCGACAGCGCCCCCGTCAGGTCGCCGAAGCGCTCCAGGATGCCGTCGTGCGGAAGGCTGTCGAGCGGCACCCGCGCGTAGCCGTAGCGCAGCACCAGCACCCGCGCCACCCCGGCGGCTCGGGCGGCGGCCACGTCATGCTCGTTGTCGCCGACGAAGACGGTCTCCTCCGGCCGGACATCCATCAGGGCGAGCAGGCCGAGCACCGGCTCCGGCGAGGGCTTGCGGCTGGGGAAGCTGTCCCCGCCGACCACCGCCGTGAAGCGGTCGGCGATGCCGAGGTCGGCGAGCAGCCGCCGGGTCGCCGCCATCGGCTTGTTGGTGCACACCCCGAGTTTCAGCCCGGCCGCGGACAGCGCCGTCAGCGTCTCCGCCACGCCGGGATAAAGCGCGCTGTGGGCGCTGGGGTCGGCCTCGTAAATGGCCAGGAAGCGGCGGGTGTGGGCCGCCGTCTCCTCCGCTCCGGGCAGGCCGCCGGTGGCGGTGAGGACCCGCTCCACCAGCTTGGCCACACCGTCGCCGATGAAGGAGCGCACCGCCGGCAGATCGACCGGCGGGCGGCCCAGCTCGGCCAGCAGGGCGTTGGAGGCGTGCATCAGGTCGGCGGCGCTGTCCACCAGCGTGCCGTCGAGGTCGAAGGCGACGGCACGGAAGGGAATGCGGTTGGAAAGGCTGGTCACCGGAATGCGACTCCTATCGGCGCAGGAAGCGGGCCTTGTCGGCCGCGAGGTCGAGGGTGATCGGGGTGTCGGTCGGCAGCAGCGCGTCGCCGGCCTGGTGCGGGGCGTCAACCTGAACCTGCTGCCCCCCGATGTCCACCGCGTAGCGGATCGAGGCGCCCAGGAACTCGCGGTGCCGCACCACGCCCACCAGCCGGACATGGCCGTGACGCGGCGGCCCGCCATCCTGGCGCCCATTCTCTTGGCGGATAAACAGGTTCTGCGGCCGGAACATCAGCTTGCCCTCGGCCCCCGGCTCCACGCCGTGCGGCAGCGGGATCGGCACGCCGCCGCCCGTGACGAAGGCCGTCCCGCCGCCGTCCACCGCGCGCACCTGCCCCTCCAGCACGTTGGCGGTGCCGAGGAAGCCGGCAACGAACAGATTGGCCGGGTGGTCGTACAGCTCCTGCGGGGTGCCCACCTGCTGGACGATGCCGTCCTCCATCACCGCGATGCGGTCGCAGATGGTGTTGGCCTCCTCCTGGTCGTGGGTGACGAAGATGGTGGTCAGCCCCAGCTTGCGCTGGAGGCTCAGCAGTTCCTGGCGCATCTGCACGCGCAGCTTGGCGTCCAGGTTGGACAGCGGCTCGTCCAGAAGCAGCACCTTCGGCTCGATCACGATGGTGCGGGCGAGCGCGACGCGCTGCTGCTGGCCGCCGGACAGCTGAGACGGGCGGCGGTCGGCCAGATGCTTCAGCCCGACGAGGTCGAGCGCCGCGTCCACCCGCCGCTCGATCTCCGCGCGCGGCACGCGCCGCTCCTCCAGCCCGAAGGCGACGTTGCGGCGCACCGTCATGTGCGGCCACAGCGCATAGCTCTGGAACACCATGCCGACGTCGCGCTTGTGCGCCGGCAGGCCCGAGATGTCGCGCCCGCCGATCGTCACCGCCCCGCGCTGCGCCGTGTTGAAGCCGGCGATCAGCCGCAGCAGCGTGGTCTTGCCGCAGCCCGACGGGCCGAGGAAGGCGAAGAACTCGCCCGGCTTGATGTCGAGATGGATGTCCTTCAGCACGCGGTGGCTGCCGTAGGACAGGTCCACGCCGTCGATGCGGACGCCGACGCTCTCCATCCCGGCGGCCAAGGAGGTGGGGGAGAATTGATGGTTCATGGTGGCGGTTCCCCTCAATGGTCCTGGCCGCGCTCGCGCCGGCCCCGCTCGATGATGACGTGCGACAGGTAGGTGCCCAGCCCGACGATGACGACGGCGAAGACGCCCAGCGCCGCCCCCGGACCGCGCCCGGCCGCCGACTGCATGTAGACGTAGAGGCCGTAGGCCAGCGGCGCGTCGCTCTGCGAATGGACGAGCATGATGGTCGCCGACAGCTCGACCGCCGCGGTGGCGAAGCTGGTGACGAAGCCGGCCAGGATGCCGCCCGACATCAGCGGCACGACCACGCGGCTGATGGTGCGCAGCTTGGTGGCGCCCAGATTCTCGGCCGCCTCCTCCAGCGAGTTGCTGACCTGCTGCAGGGCCGCCGTGCAGGCGCGCAGCGCGTAGGGCAGGCGGCGGATCGCCAGCGCGAAGACCAGGATCAGCCAGAAGCCGGACAGCGGCTGACCGGTGAAGGGCATGGGCACGTCGTAGAAGCTGCGCAGATAGCCGATGCCCAGCACCACGCCCGGCACCGCCAGCGCCGCCATGGCGATGTAGTCCAGCCATTGCCGGCCCGGCAGCTTGCTGCGCAGCACCAGATAGGCGATGGCCGTGCCGATCACCACGTCGAGCAGTGCGGCCAGCGAGGCGTAGAGCAGCGTGTTGGTGATGTACTGGCCGCTCTCCAGGAAGACGGTCCCGTAATGCTTCATCGTGAAGGCGTCGGGGAACGGGCTGAAGGACCAGATCGTCGCGAAGGACAGCAGGGTCAGGCCGATGTGCGGCGCCAGCACCAGCACCAGGATCAGCAGCACGACCGCGTAGGCCGCCACCAGCTCCAGCGGCTTCATGCGCCGCCGCGCCAGACCGCCGCCGCCGCGCTGGACGGTCGCGTAGTCCTTGCCCTTCATCGCCAGCGCCGACACCCAGAGGGCGAGCAGCGAGCAGACGATCAGCACCACCGAGATCACGTAGCCCATCGGGTCGGCGATGCCGATGGAGGAGATGCGCAGGTACGCCTGCGGCGCCAGCATGTCGTTGACGTTCAGCAGCAGCGGCGTGCCGAGGTCGTCGAACACCTTGATGAAGACCAGCGAGGCGCCGGCCACGTAGCCCGGCATGGCCAGCGGGAAGACGATGCGGCGGAACAGCCGGAAGCCGTGGCAGCCGAGGTTCTGCGCCGATTCCTCCATCGCCCGGTCGATGTTCTTCAGGCTGGCCGACAGGTTGATCAGGATGAACGGGAAGTAGTGGATGCTCTGGACGAAGATGACGCCGTTCAGCCCCTCCATGAAGGGGATGGTGATGCCGAAATGGTCGCGCAGCAGCAGGTTGACCGTGCCGTTGCGCCCGAACAGCAGCTGCATCGCGACCGCGCCGATGAAAGGCGGCATGATCAGCGGGATGATGCCCAGGCTCTGGATCAGCACGGCGCCGCGGAACTCGAAGCGCGTCGTCAGATAGGCCAGCGGCAGGGCCAGCGCGCTCGCCACCACCACCGACATGGCGGAGACGTAGAAGGAGTTCCAGAACGACCGCATGAACAGGTCGTTGCGGAAGAAGTCGGCGAAGTTGATCAGGGTGAAGGCCCCGGTCGTCTTGTCCTGGAAGGCGACGAAGATGACCTGGACGACCGGCACGACGAGGAACAGCAGCAGGAACAGCGCGATCAGCACAGCCGCCACCGCCGGCCCCGGCCGCACGCGCGCGATGCTTTCGCGCGTGAGCGCAAGAGACGTCATGGTTCAGCCCAATGGTATCGGGGGAGAAGGCGAGGCGGGGCGCCCGCGCGGGGCGCCCCTCCCGTCACGCGCGGATCAGCGGGCCAGCGCCAGGGCCTCTTCGGCCTTCTTGCGGGCGGCGGCGTAGTTGTCCTTGGCGAAGGCGGCCCACTTCTGCTCGACCTGCGCCTGACGCTCCGGCACGGCGTCGGTGGCGCTCTTGCGCTCCACCGTGAAGGCGCCGGCGAGCTGCGGGTCGGCGGCCTCCTGGGCGGTCACCGGCATGGCGGCGACGAGGTCGCGCGCCTCGGCCAGCAGCGCCTTGGCCTTGTCGTTGGGCTTCTTGGCCAGCGCGGCGTCGGCCTGATGGATGGCGCGGGTCGCCGCCTTCAGCCCGTCGAGCTGGAAGGTGATGAGCTGGTCGAACAGCGCGTCCACCACGTTGTAGCGGGCCTGCGACACCTCGACGTCGAAGTTCACCTGCGAGCCCAGCGAGGTGTCCTTGAACGGGTTCGGATAGTCGGCCGGCGCCTTCGCGTAGGTGGCCGGGTTGACCGGCAGGCGGCGGATCGCCGGCTGCAGCAGCACCTCCTGGCCCTCCGGCGACAGGATGAAGTCGACGAAGGTCTCGGCGGCGGCCTTGTTGGGGGCGTTCTTCACGATGCCGATGTTGGCCGGCACGATGGTGGTGACCGTCGGATAGACGAACTCCACCGGGAAGCCCGAGGCCTGGGACGACAGGGCGAAGAAGTCGATCACGATGCCGATGCCGAAGCTGCCGGAGTTCACGCCGTCCGGCACGCCGAAGCTGCGCTCGGTGATGGTGCGGTAGTTGCCGGCGATCTCCTTGTTGGTCCGCCAGCCCTTCTCCCAGCCCTCGCCCTGGAGGATGGTCTCGATGGTCAGGTGCGTGGTGCCCGAGCGCGACGGGGCGGAGATGGCGACATGGTCGTAATAGACCGGCTTGGCGAGGTCCGACCACTCCTTGGGGGCCGGCAGGTCGTTGGCCTTCATGTAGCGGCTGTTCCACATGATGCCGTAGCCAGACGCGGCGAAGCCGGCGTACATGCCCTCCGGATCGTTGATCGGATAGGCGCCGACCTTCTCCGGAATGCCCTCGACCTTCGGCTTGTAGGCCTGCAGCAGGTTGGCGCCCTTCAGGACCTCGAAGGCGTCGGGGGCGGAGGCCCAGAACAGGTCGGTGCCGTTGTTCGACGCCGTCTCCTGGAGATACTTCACGCCCGCGTTGGTGTTGCGGTTCAGGACCTCCAGCGTGACCTTCGGATAGGCCTTCTGGAAGGCCTGCTGGAAGGCGCTCGTCAGGTCCTTCGGGAAGGAGGTGACGACGACCAGCTTGCCCGACGGGTCCTGGGCGAAGGCGGCGGTGCTGGAAGCGAGCAGGACGGCCAGGGCGGCCGCGACGCCGTGCAGCGTGCGAGACATAGGATGGTTCCTCCCAATGTTTTTTCTGCGTGCTCCTTCAGCAATCCGCGTGCCAGACCGTTCGCAGGCGAATTCACTGGGGTCGCGCCGGAGGAATGGGTAAAGCCGGTAACATCGGGTGGGTGCGATGGGTAACGGCGGGAACGGGACGATCCAATCCCAGGGCTTCGTCACACCCCAGGGCGCATCGGAAATCCGCCCCGCCCGGCCACAAAGAAGATGGTGCGGCGGCCGAAAGCGTTACCGCCTTTCTTGGTATCCAGCCTCTCCTTGAATGTGTTCATCCGGCGCATTGGTAACCGCGCAAAATATTTAAAATAACCATCAACCACAAAACCCTGATAAGCCACTGAATAAAAACAAAACAACACACCATCCATCCAAAATCCCATCATATTCCAAAAAACATTGTCTCTTATCGAACAAAACCACGCGCCTTGACCGCTCAGACGCATTGCTATTTCACTTGATCATCCCCGCGATCGGTGATGCACGCAGGAAGAACCTTTTTGAAGGATTCCCCATGTCATGGCTTCACTCCATCGTCGATCAAGCTCCGGAAATCGCGTTATTTCTTTCCCTGGCCGGCGGTTATTGGATCGGTAAATTTCAGTTCGGCAAGTTTCAGCTCGGCGGCGTTGCCGGATCATTGCTGGTCGCCGTGCTGATCAGCCAGATCGGCGTGTCGATCGACAACGGCGTCAAAGCCGTTCTGTTCGCTTTGTTCATTTACGCGGTCGGCTTCGAAAGCGGACCGAAGTTCTTTCAATCGCTCGGCCGGCAGTCGATCCGGGAAATCATCCTGGCGGCGGTCCTGGCGGTCAGCGGTCTGGTCACCGTCGTGATCATGGCCCGCCTGACCGGCCTCGACAAAGGTCTGGCGGCGGGCATCGCGTCCGGCGGGCTGACCCAGTCGGCCATCATCGGCACCGCCAGCTCGGCCATCGGCAAGCTCGGGCTGCCGGCGGAGGAGGTGCAGCGCCTCCAGGGCAACGTCGCGGTCGGCTACGCCGTCACCTACATCTTCGGGTCGTTCGGGGCCATCCTGGTCTGCGTCAACCTGCTGCCGTGGATCATGAAGCGCGGCATCCGCGACGACGCCATCAAGGCGGAAACCGCGATGCTGGCCGGCGCCCATTTCCTGGCGCGGGGCGAGGAGTACGCCATGCCGCCCCTGGTCGGGCGCCTCTACCGCATCGAGCGGGCGGCCGGGCGGACGGTGGCGGAGGTCGAGGCGGACTCCGCCGACGGCCCCGTCAGCGTCGAGCGGGTGAAACGCAACAACGCGTTGATCGGGTTGCAGCCGGACCTGCGGCTGGAGGCCGGGGACGTCGTGCTGCTGGTCGGGAGACGGGCCGGGGTGGTCGGGCTCGCCGACACGCTCGGCCCGGAGCTTCAGTCCTCGCAGGGCATGGACCTCATCATGCTGGTGCGCGACGTGGCGATCACCAACCCCGCCTTCGTCCACCGCACCGTCGCCGAGATCCGCAAGACATCCTCGGCCAACCTGTACCACGGCGTCTATGTGACCGGCATCAAGCGGAGCGACCGGCCTTTGCCGCTCGCCCCCGACACGGTGATCGAAGCCGGCGACGTCGCCACGCTCTACGGCACCGCCGAGGACGTGCAGCGCGTCGCGACGTCGGTGGGGACGGAGGTCATCGCGAGCGACAAGACGGACTTCATCTACCACGGGCTGGGCCTGGCGCTGGGCCTGCTCGTCGGCCTCGCCGTCATCCGCATCGGCGACATCCCGCTGACTCTGGGCAGCGGCGGCGGCGCCCTGCTGGCCGGGCTGCTGTTCGGCTGGTACCGCACCCGCAACCTCGCCATCGGCAACATGCCGACACCGGCCTCCACGCTTCTGCGCGACCTGGGGCTGGCCGGCTTCGTCGCGGTGGTCGGCCTGCAATCCGGCCGGCAGGCCGTGAGCACCGTGGTCGAAAGCGGGTTGAGCATCTTCCTGGTCGGCGTGGTCGTGACGCTCGTGCCGATGATCCTGACCCTGCTCGTCGGGCGCTACCTGCTGCGCTACGACAACACGGCCATCTTCGCCGGCGCGCTCGCCGGATCGCGAAGCGCCAACCCCGCCTTCGGCGAGGTGCTCGACAAGGCGGGCAACTCCATCCCGACCGTTCCCTTCGCCATCACCTACGCGCTGGCGAACGTCTTCCTGACCCTTCTGGGGCCGCTGGTGGTGGCCTTCGTGTGATCCAGACGAGGAGATCCCCTGATGGACTCGATCGATTACAGCCGATACGCGAAGCTCAGTCCCTTCGAACTGAAGGACGAACTGATCAAGCTCGCCTCCGGCCGCGAGAACCGGCTGATGCTGAACGCGGGGCGCGGCAACCCGAACTTCCTGGCGACCCTGCCGCGCCGGGCCTTCTTCCGGCTGGGCCTGTTCGCCGTCGCCGAGGCCGAGCTGTCCTTCTCCTACATGCCGAACGGCGTCGGCGGCCTGCCGCGGATCGAGGGCATCGAGGGCCGGTTCGAACGCTACGTCTCGGAGCACCGCGACCAGGAGGGGGTGGTGTTTCTCGGCCGCGCGCTGAGCTACGTGCGCGACCAGCTCGGCCTGTCGGGCTCCGGCTTCCTGCATGAGATGGTGGAGGGGGTGCTGGGGGCGAACTACCCGGTGCCGCCGCGCATGCTGGCGATCAGCGAGGACATCGTCCGGCACTATCTGGTGAAGGAGATGGTCGGCGGCTTCCTGCCGCCCGGCAGCATCGACCTGTTCGCGGTCGAGGGCGGCACCGCCGCGATGACCTACATCTTCAACTCGATGAAGCAGAACGGGCTGGTCGAGCGGGGCGACAAGGTCGCCATCGGACTGCCCGTCTTCACCCCCTACATCGAAATCCCGGAACTCGACGAGTACGGGTTGACGGAGGTCGCCATCAACGCCGACCCGACCAAGGGTTGGCAGTACCCGGACTCCAAACTGGACAAGCTGAAGGACCCGGCGGTCAAGGTGTTCTTCTGCGTCAACCCCAGCAACCCGCCCTCGGTCAAGATGGACGACCGCAGCCTCGACCGCATTGCCGCCATCGTGAAGAACGACCGGAAGGACCTGATCATCCTGACGGACGACGTCTACGGGACCTTCGCGGACGATTTCCGGTCGCTGTTCGCCGTCTGCCCCGAGAACACCATGCTGGTCTATTCCTTCTCGAAGTATTTCGGAGCGACGGGGTGGCGGCTGGGCGTGATCGCCACCCACAAGCGGAATGTCTGCGACCAGCGGGTCGCCGGCCTGCCGGAGGAGCGGAAAGCCGCGCTCGACCGCCGCTACGGCTCGCTGGTGCCGGACGTGCGCGGCCTGCGCTTCATCGACCGGCTGGTCGCCGACAGCCGCACCGTCGCGCTGAACCACACCGCCGGGCTGTCCACGCCGCAGCAGGTGCAGATGGTGATGTTCTCGCTGTTCGCCCTGATGGACGAGCAGGACGGCTACAAGGCCGAGCTGAAGAAGGTCATCCGTCGGCGCGAGGCCGCCTTGTATCGCGAATTGGGCCTTCCGACGCTGTCCGACCCGAACGCGGTGGACTACTACACGCTCCTCGATCTGGAGGACATCGCGCTGAAGCTCTACGGCCCGGACTACGCGGCCTGGGTGAAGGCGAAGTTCGTTCCGAACGACATGCTGTTCCGCATCGCCGCGGAGACCGGCATCGTCCTGCTGCCGGGCAAGGGCTTCGGCACCCTGCAGCCGGCCGCCCGCGTCTCGCTGGCCAATCTGAACGAGTACGAATACGCGGCGATCGGGCGCTCGCTGCGCGGAATGGCCGACCAATCCTACGAGGAGTTCAAAAGGCAACAGCAGAATGGGAACGCGCCGAACGGCAAGACCAAGCCCAACTGACCGTCCCCGGCCACCAACGTTCCTTGGTCATCGTTCCTTGGCCCTCACTCCTCGGTGAAGTCGCCGCGGTGGAGGCCGTGGTGACGCATCTTCAGGTACAAGGTCTTGCGGGTGATGCCCAGCTTGTCCGCCGTCTCGCCGACCCGCCCGCCGCAGCGGGCCAGCGCGTCCTCGATGAGCTGCTTCTCGATGCGGTCCATCTGCCCGGCCAGGGGTTCGATCCCGCCGCCCCCTGCCCCGCCCGCCGGTCCGCCCGCCAGGCCGCCGCCCAGGCCGTTACCCAGACCGTCGCCCAGGCCCAGGGCCATGCGCTCGGCGACATTGCGCAATTCGCGGACGTTGCCCGGCCAGCCGTGGGCGGCCAGACGGGCCAGCGCCGCCGCGTCCACCGGGGGGGGCGGGCGGCGGGCGCGGGCCGCCGCGGCGTCGAGGAAATGGCGCAGCAGGAGCGGCACATCCTCCCGCCGTTCGCGCAAGGGGGGAAGCGGCACGGTGACCACGTTCAGGCGGTAGTAAAGATCTTCGCGGAACCGGCCCTCCCCCGCCTGCCGCAGCAGATCGACCTTGGTGGCGGCGACCACGCGCAGGTCCAGCGGAATGGGCCGGTTGCCGCCGACGCGCTCGATCACCCGCTCCTGCAGCACGCGCAGCAGCTTGACCTGGAGGTGCATCGGCATGCTCTCGATCTCGTCGAGGAACAGCGTGCCGCCGTCGGCGTGCTCCAGCTTGCCGATGCGCCGTCCCTGCGCCCCGGTGAAGGCGCCGGGTTCGTGGCCGAACAGCTCGCTCTCGATGATGGTGTCGGGCAGGGCGCCGCAGTTGAGGGCGACGAAATTCCCGGCCCGCCGTCGCCCGGCGTCGTGCAGGCTGCGGGCGACCAGCTCCTTGCCGGTTCCGGTCTCGCCGAACAGCAGGACGTCCACCTCCGCGTCGGCCAGCCCGGCCACGGCGGCGCGCAGCCGTTCGATGGCGGCGGACCGGCCGATGATGCGCGCCTCCAGCGAGCCGCCGCCGGCCAGCTGCGCCCGCAGGCTGCGGTTCTCCAGGACCAGCCGCCGATGCTCCAGCGCGCGGCGCACCACCTCCACGAGATGGCCGGGTTCGGCCGGCTTCTCGATGAAGTCGTAGGCGCCGCCGCGCACCGCCCGCATCGCCATGGCGATGTCGCCGTGCCCGGTCACCAGCACCACCGGCACCTCCGGGTCGGCGGCGCGCACCCGTTCCAGCAGGGCGAAGCCGTCCAGGACGGGCATGCGGACGTCGGTCACCACCACGCCCGGCCAGGACGGGCCGAGCCGGCCCAAGGCGTCTTCGGGCCGGGTCGTCGCCTCCACCGCGAACCCTTCCAGCTCCAGCGTCTGGCGGCTGGCGTCCAGCACCTCGTGGTCGTCGTCGATCAGAAGAACGGTCATGCGATGTCGCTCAGGCACGGGTCAGGGTCAGCAGGAAGACGGTTCCGCCGGGGCCGCTGTCGGCCACCGACAGGACGCCGCCGAAGTCCCGCACGATGTTGTAGGAGATCGAGAGGCCGAGGCCGAGCCCCGTGCCCACCGGCTTGGTCGTGAAGAAGGGATCGAACACCTGCCCGGCCACCGCGTCGGGAATGCCGGAGCCGCTGTCGCGCACCGTGATGCGCACGCTCCCGTCCGTCTCCTCCACGCCGATGGCGATGCGGCGCAGCGGGGCGTCGGCCACGGCGTCCAGCGCGTTGCTCAGCAGATTGACCAGCACCTGTTCCAGCCGCACCTCCTCCGCGCGGACGCGCAGCGGCTCGCCGGGGCGGCCCTCCGGCAGGTGCACGGCCACCTCCACGGCCTCCTCGCGCAGCCGGGTGTCGAACAGCGAGAGGGCGCCCTGCACCACCGGCGCCAGCTCGACCGCGCCCAGCCGGGTGTCGGGACGGCGGGCGAAGCGCTTCAGATGGTTGGTGATGTTGGCCATGCGGGCGGTCAGGTCGGCGATCTTGCCGAGGTTGCCCTCCGCCTCCGCGACCCGTCCGAGCGCGATCAGCTTGCGCCCGTTGTGGGCGTAGGAGCGGATGGCCGACAGCGGCTGGTTCAGCTCGTGCCCCACCCCGGCGGCGAGCTGCCCGAGCGCCGCCAGCTTGCCGGCCTGCACCAGCTCCGCCTGGGCGTCGCGCAGGTCGCGTTCGGCGCGCTGGTGCTCGGCGATGGCCCGCTCCAGCCGCGCGTTGGTGGTGCGCAGGTCGGCGGTGCGCTCCGCCACCGTGCGCTCCAGGATCTGCTGCGCCTCCACCCGCTCCGTCATGTCGGTCAGGGTGACGATGAAGCGCTGCTGCTGGCGGCGCCGGAAGGGGCGGATGCCCACCTGGACCGGCACCGGGCGACCGTCCGGCCGGCGCCCGGCGGTCAGGATGGAGAGGGACGGCACCGCCTCGTCCGGGGCCGCGCCGGCCTCGCGGAAGAAATCCTCCACGCGCCGCGCTCCGGCGGGGTCCAGCCGGTCCGCCAGACGCCCGTCCGCCGAACCGTCCGGCGCGGCGATCAGGGCGGCGGCCGGCGGGTTGACGAATTCGATCACCCCGTCGGCGTCGGTGGTCGCCAGCCCGGCCTGGGCGTTGTCGATGATGGCCTGGGCGTTGGCCTCCTCCACCGCGATGGCGGTGTCGCGGAAGACCAGCAGGGCCGCGGCCATCTGCGACAGCTCGTCGTTGCCGCCAAGCGGGATGTCCGCCTGGAGGTTGCCGGCGGCGATCTCGTGCGCCGCGCTGCCCAGCCGCGTCAGGCGGGAGATGATGCTGCGGTTGACGTACAGCCAAGCCACCAGCACCGCCACCAGCAGGCTGACCAGCGCGCTTGCCAGCAGGGCCGACCGTCCCTCGGCGATGGCCTGGGCCGACCGCGCGGCGGCGGCGCGGGAGGTGGTTTCCACCGACTGCACCTGCTGGGCGATCAGGCCGTTCAGCCGGGCCACCAGCTTCCGGTTCTCGGCCAGCAGGCCCTGCCCCCGGTCGGCCGCGGCCAGCTCCGCGCGGCGCAGCTCCGGGACGCTGCCCTCGCCGCGGGCCAGCTCCAGCAGGCGCGCGACGACCTGCGCCAGCGACACGCCGTCCGCCCAGTCGTCCAGGGTCGCCAGATCGCGCTGCAGCCGGTCGGCCGTCTCCTCCAGGAACCCGGCGTTGTCGTCCAGCGCCTCGGTGGTGGCCAGCGTCGCGGCCCGCGCGATCAGCCCGACCGCAAGGTTGCCGTTCGCCCCGATCTGCAGCACCGCCTCGCTGCGCCGGCTTTCCGCGCGCAGGACGCGGACCGCCTCGGCGGAGCGGGTGCCGGCCTCGACGAGGTCCAGCGCGCTCTGGATGTTGAAGCGGGCGTCGGTGACCAGCGGCTCGATCTCGTCGAGAAAGTCGGCGTGCAGCCAGCGCAGCCGCTCGATGCCCTCCTGGTTGCGGCGGGCCAGCGCCAGCCGGTGCCGCACGGTGGCGTCGAGGTCGGTCAGGTTGTGGCCGAGCGCGTCCGCCATCGGGCGCAGCCCGGGAACGCCGCGCTCCCCTTCCGCCGCCAGCGCGCGCAGCGCGGCGAGCCGGCGGCCCAGCGCGTCGCGGATCGCCCCAAGCTCCTGCTCCGTCTGGGCGTTGGCGAGGATCGGCGCGGTGGCGATGATGCTTCCGCCCTCCTCCGCCAGGCGCGCGGCAAGGCCCAGGGCGGGCAGATGGCTCTCCGCGAACTCGTCCAGCGTGCCGCCCAGCCGGTCGTAGGACAGCCAGCCCAGCCCGCAGGCGACCACCGACAGCGCCGCCACCGCGACGAAGGCCAGCAGCAGCCGCGCCCGGATGCCGAACCGCACGGGGCCGGGGGCCCGCTCGGCGACGGCCTCCACGCTCACGGCCACACCCCTTCGCCGCCGGCCACGCGCAGGATGATCAGCGCGCGTTCCGCCAGGGCCAGCGCCTCGTCCAAGCGCTGCCGGGAGAAGGCCCGCCACGCGGCCTCCAGCTCCGCCTGCCGGCTGGACACGGGCAGCCCGCGCGCCGGCCGGCGCAACGCCATGGAGAAGGCGGGGTCGGCGGCCTCCGCCGCGGAGACCGGGACGGCGGTGGCCGCCGCCCGCGCGGCGCGCAGCAGCTCCGCCGCGACCGGCTCGTGGGCCGCGGCGCCGTAGAGGGCGGACAGGCGCTCCTCCCCTTCGTGGATCAGCTGCCAGACCCGGTTCAGCGTCTTGACCCGGAAGGTCACCAGCTCGTCGAACAGCAGGTTCACCAGCTCGTAGCGGGCGCCGGACAGGGCGCGGTCGAACAGGAAGAGGTCGTCCCCCGTTTCCGTCCGGTAGGGGTCGGGATAGCCGGCGGGGGCCGCCGCGTAGGCGTCGGGCCGCACCGGCAGGCGCTGGATGTCCGGGCGGACGAGCAGCGCCTGACCGGCCGGGGACAGCAGGAAGTCGATGAAGGCCCCGGCTCCCTCCGGGTTCGGCGCGCCGCGCAGCAGGGCCACGCTGGCGGGAAGGAACAGGCTGTCGGCGGGATAGGCGAAGCGCAGGTCCTCCTCGTCCGACCCGGCGGACTGGCCGAGGAAGTCGATGCTCAGCCCGACGCCGAAGCGCCCCTTGGCGACGCCGTCGACCACGCCGTAGCTGCGCGCCGTCACGGTGGCGAGGTTGCCGGCGATCTCCAGCCACGTCGCCCAGCCGCGTTCCCACCCCTGCATCTGCAGAACGGTCTCGACCATCAGATGCATGGTGCCCGACCGCGACGGCGCGGTGATGCCGAGATGCCGGGCGTAGACGGGGCGGCGGAGATCCTCCCACCGCTTGGGCGCCGGCAGGCCGTGGCGATCCAGATAGCGCTGGTTCCACAGCAGCCCGTATCCCGACAGCGCGAAGCCGAGATAGGCGCCGTCCGGATCGTTGATCGGCTGGTTCCCGACGGTCGGCGGCGCCCCCGTCGGGCGGGCGGCGAGCGGCTGCAGGCGCTTGGCCGCCTTCAGCACCTCGAAGGCGTCGGGGGCGGACGCCCAGAAGACGTCCACGCCGTCGTCCGTACGCTCCTGCAGCTGGCTGATCGCGGCGGTGGTCTTGGTGTTGACGATGCGCAGGCGCCAGTCCGGGTGCGCGGCCTCGAAGGCCTCGCGCACCGGCTCGTAGAAGCCCGCGGGAAAGGACGTCAGCACCGTGACGGCGGTGCGGGTCTCCCGCCCGGCCGCGACCTCCGGCGGCAGGAACGGGAGCAGGAGAAGAGCGGCGACGAGACGCCCCGCGAAGGCACGCAATCCGGTCATGACGGGGGACACTGTGCGGCGGCCTTCGTCCGTTTGTCCAACGGTTCCGTCACACCCGCCCCTGCCGCGGGGGCGGCCGCCCCGCCCTCACGCCGGCTCGTAGAAGCGCGCCAGCTCCGACGCCGGGACCGGGCGCCCGATCAGATAGCCCTGGAGCTGGTTGCAGGATTCGTTCTTCAGCAGGGTCCGCTGCTCCTCCGTCTCCACGCCCTCCGCCGTGACGGCGATGTCCAGGCTCTTGGCGAGCGCCAGGATGGTGCGGATGATCGACAGGGACTCACGGTTCTCCGCCATCAGCTGGACGAAGGAGCGGTCGATCTTCAGCTTGTCGAAGGTGAATTTCTGGAGATAGCTGAGGCTGGAATAGCCGGTGCCGAAATCGTCGAGCGCGATGCGCACCCCGGCGGCCTTCAGCGCGGTCAGCGCGGCCAGGGCGCGCTCGGTGTCGTCGATCATCACCCCCTCGGTCACCTCGATCTCCAGCCGGTGCGGCGGCAGCCCCTCCTCCTCCAGGATGCCGAGGATGGTGGCCGGGAGGTCGGAATGGCGGAACTGGACCGGCGACAGGTTCACCGCCACCTTGACCGGATCGGGCCAGCTCCGGGCGTCCCGGCAGGCGGTGCGCAGAACGAACTCGCCGAGCTGCATGACCAGCCCGCTCTCCTCGGCCAGCGGCACGAACTCCGACGGCGGGATCATGCCGCGCTCCGGATGCTTCCAGCGCACCAGCGCCTCGAACCCCAGGACGCGGTGCGTCCGGCAATCCTCCAGCGGCTGGTAATGGACGCAGAGCGCGCCGTCGCTCAATGCTTGGCGCAGGTCGCGCTCCAGGCCGCGGCGGGCCTGCAGACGCTCGTCCATTTCCGCCTCGAAGAAGCGGAAGGTGCCCCGCCCCTCCGACTTGGCGCGGTAGAGCGCGGTGTCGGCGTGCTGGAGCAGCGCTTCCGCCCCGGCGCCGTCCTGCGGGAACAGGGCGATGCCGACGCTCGTCCCCACCACCATCCGCTGGCCGTCCAGCTCGGCCGGGGCGCCCAGCGCCTTCACCAGCCGGTCGGCCAGGGCCAGCGCCTCGCCCGGCTGGGCGATGCGGTGCAGGACGGCGAACTCGTCGCCGCTCAGCCGCGCCACCGTGTCGTGGCTGGGCACCGCCTCCAGCATGCGGCGGGCCATCTCCTGCAGCAGCCGGTCGCCCGCCGGGTGGCCCAGCAGGTCGTTCACCGCCTTGAAGCGGTCGAGATCCAGATAGAGCACCGCCACCCCGGTGTGCGCCCGCCCCGCGCTGGTCAGCGCGCCGTTCAGCCGGTCGAGGAACAGCGAGCGGTTGGGCAGGCCGGTCAGCAGGTCGTGGTGCGCCATGTGGCGGATGCGCTCCTCCGCCCGCTTGCGCTCGCGGATGTCGCGGACGGCGACGACGCGGGCCGGCCGGCCCTCGTGCGTGATGTCCTGCCCGTGCGCCTCGACCATCACCAGCGTGCCGTCGTCGTGCAGCAGATCCAGCTCCACCCGCTCGGAGGTCGGATGGGCCAGCTTGCGCTCGATGTCGGAGCGGCGGTTCTGCACCACGAAGCGCAGCATGGACTGGCCGATGAACGCGGCCGACGGCTTGCCCAGCAGCTCCGCCATGGCGCGGTTGACGTCGAGGACCACGCCGTCGCGGTGGATCACGATGCCTTCGGTGGTGGCGTCGGCGAGCTGGCGGAACCGCTCCTCGCTGGCCCGCAGCCGGGCCGCCTCGTTCGCCGTCCGCGCGGCCAGCCGCTGGTCGACGATGGCTCCGGCGAGGCCCAGCGCCATCACCACCGTGGCGGTCACCGCGATGGCGACCGCCAGCAGGCCCGGCTCCATGATCTGGTCGGACATGTCGTGCAGCGGGTCGGGGATCAGCGTGACGCCGGCCATGCCGGTGAAATGCAGCCCGCAGATGCCCAGCGCCAGCAGGCCCGCGCCGGCCGCCAGCCCCTTCAGCGACCCGATCCGCAGGGCGGCGGTGAAGCCCGCCCCGGCCAGCAGGACGCCCAGGCCCAGCGCCACCGCGACGTAGGCCGGATCGTAATGCAGGTTGGCCGGCACCTGGAGCGCCGCCATGCCGGTGAAATGCATGGCCGTCGCCGCGGCCCCGGCGACGGCGCCGCCGAGCGGAGCGGCCAGCCGCCCGCCGCCGATGGCGTGGCGGATGCCCAGCGCGGCGCCGCCGATGGCGATCAGGCTCGACAGGACCGTCAGGCCGACGTCGTAGCCCGTGGGCAGGCTCGTCCGGAAGGCCAGCATGGCGATGAAATGGGTCGCCCACACGCCGCCGCCGGTCGCCGTCGCGGCACCGGCCAGCCAGCCCCAGCGCGCCCGCCCCACCGCCGCCGCCGCGCGGCGGGCGAGGTTCAGGGACACCCAGGCACCGAATCCACAGACCGCCCCGGCCAGCAGCACAAGCCACAGATCGTGCTGCTGGGTTATGCAGGCATACACACGCATCATCCGGCGTTCATCCCGTTCCGGCGGCTTGGCGCCGCTTGATCCGATTACCTTAATCTTTTGGTACGTTAATAATCCTTTTTCGGATCTGGCCGGAGCGTGGAATAAGCATGCGTAAGTTGCACGGCTGCTACAGCCGATAGCGCAGCGCGTCCACCAGGGCGGCCAGGGCCGGGGGGATCTGCCGGCGGCTGGGGTAGTAGAGGTAATAGCCGGGGAAGGGCTTGCACCAGTCGTCCAGCACGCGGACCAGCCGCCCGGCGGCGATGTGCTCCGCCGCCTCGTCCTCGAAGATGTAGGCCAGCCCCCGCCCGTCCAGAACGGCGGCCATGATGACGTCCATGTCGTTGGACACCAGCGATCCCGACACCCGGACGTTCACCGGATGGCCGTCCTCCTCGAACTCCCAGACATAAAGGGCGCCGGACGAGGTGAAGCGGTAGTTGATGCAGTCGTGCCCGGCCAGATCCTGCGGGGCGCAGGGCACCGGACGCTGCGCGAAGTAGGAGGGCGCGCCGACGATGGCCGCCCGGATGTCCGGGCCGATGCGCACCGCGATCATGTCCTTCTCGACCTGCTCGCCCAGCCGGACCCCGGCGTCGAAGCGGCTGGCCACGATGTCGGTCAGGCTGCTGTCGATGGACAGCTCCACCTGCACCTCCGGATAGTCGGCGAGGAAGCCCGACAGAACGGGCCACAGCACCCGGACGGCGGCGTGCTTGCCGGTGGTGATGCGCAGCGTGCCGGCGGGCTTCTCGCGCAGTTCCCCCACCGCGGCCAGCCCGGCGGCGATGTCGTCCAGCGCCGGCCGCAGCGTGCGGAGCAGCCGCTGCCCGGCCTCCGTCGTGGACACGCTGCGGGTCGTCCGGGCCAGCAGGCGCAGGCCCAGCCGGTCCTCCAGCGCCTTCATGGCGTGGCTGAGCGCGGATTGGGACATGCCCAGCCGGGCCGCCGCCCGCGTGAAGCTCCCCTCCTCCGCCACGACGGCGAAGGCCGCCAGATCGCTGAGGTCGTTCCGGTTCATTCATGCACCAAATTCATAAGCTCAAGCGGATTGTACCGGCTATTCGGCTCGCAGCGAAGCGGTTAGGATGATCGTGGTCACGTTTGCGGGCCGAACGAACGGATAGGGCCGGCGCTTCCGCGGAAGACCAACTCCCACACTGGGATGTTTGCCACGCCCGCCGAACGGGACCACACTGAACACGGTCTTTTCGAAGCTGGGATTCACGCAGGAATTGCCCGCCGAAGGCCCGCATCATAATACCCGACAGGCAGAGTCGAGAGACAGGGATCATCCGATGATTCGTTTGAACATCAACGGGCAGGACCGGGACGTCGACGTGCCCGGCGACATGCCGCTTCTGTGGGTCCTGCGGGACGAATTGAACCTGACCGGCACCAAGTTCGGCTGCGGCATCGCCCAGTGCGGCGCCTGCACCGTCCATATGGACGGCACGCCGATCCGCGCCTGCCAGACCCCGGCGGAATCCGCCGCCGGCACCAAGATCACCACGATCGAGGGCGTGTCCGGCACGGTCGCCCAGGCCGTCCAGGCCGCCTGGCAGAAGCTGGACGTGGTGCAGTGCGGCTACTGCCAGTCCGGCCAGATCATGAGCGCCGTCGCCCTGCTGACCGACAACCGCAACCCCACGGACGACGACATCGACGCGGCGATGGACGGCAACGTCTGCCGCTGCGCCACCTATCCGCGCATCCGCGCGGCCATCAAGGACGCCGCCAAGGCGATGGGGGCCTGAGCCATGCTGAACCAGCTCATCAAGCAGGCGGCGGCCGACGTCGCCTCCCCCTCGCGCCGCGGCTTCCTGAAGGGGGCCGGCGGCGCCCTGGTGCTGGGCGCCATGCTGCCCCGGACGGGATTCGCCAGCGAGGCCGCCGCCCCCAAGGTCGTCGGCCCGGCGGACCCGCGCCCGCAGGCCTTCATCCGCATCGCCGCCGACGACACGGTCACCGTGCTGGTCAAGCATCTGGACAAGGGCCAGGGCATCATGACCGGCCTGACCACCATCGTCGCGGAGGAGCTTGACGCCGACTGGGCGCAGATGCGCGGCGCCTTCGCCCCGGCGGACGGCGCGCTCTACGCCAACCACTTCTTCGGCATCCAGGGCACCGGCGGCTCCACCGCCGTCGCCAACAGCTGGGACGAGCTGCGCATGGCCGGCGCCGCCGCCCGCGCCATGCTGGTCGCCACCGCCGCTGCGCGCTGGTCGGTCCCGGCCTCCGCCATCACCGTGGAAAAGGGCGTCGTCCGCCACGCCGCCTCGAACCGCAGCGCCCGCTTCGGCGAACTGGCGGAGGACGCGGCGAAGCTGCCCGTCCCGCAGAACGTCGCGCTGAAGGACGCCAAGGACTACAAGCTGATCGGCAACCCGTCGCTGCACCGGCTGGACCATGTGTCCAAGACCGACGGCACGGCGATCTTCGCCATGGACATCCGCCGCCCCGGCCAGGTGACGGCGGTGATGGCCCGCTCCCCCCGCTTCGGCGGCACGGTGAAGTCGGTGGACGCCGCGGCGGCGAAACAGGTTCCGGGCGTCCTGGAGGTTCTGACCGTGCCGAGGGGCGTCGCGGTCGTCGCCAGGAACACCTGGGCCGCCATGAAGGGCCGCGAGGCGCTGACGGTGGAGTGGGACGACGCCAAGGCGGAGATGCGCGGCACCGAGGAGATGCTCGCCGACTACCGCAAGCTGGCCGACCAGCCGGGCAACGTGGCCACCGACACCGGCGACGCGGCGAAGGCGCTGGCCGGCGCCGCCAAGGTGGTGGAGGCGGAGTTCGTCTTCCCCTACCTTGCCCACGCCCCGATGGAGCCGCTGAACGCGACCGTGGAGCTGACTCCCGACGGCGGCTGCACCATCTGGGCCGGCTCGCAGTTCCAGGGGGTCGAGCAGAAGGTCGTCGCCGCCATGCTCGGCTGCAAGCCGGAGCAGGTGGTCATCAACACCGTCTGGGCGGGCGGCAGCTTCGGCCGCCGCGCCACGACCGACGCCGACTACATCGCGGAGGCGGTGTCCATCGCCAAGGCCTATGGCGGCAAGGCGCCGGTCCATCTGGTGTGGACGCGCGAGGACGACATCCGCGGCGGCCGCTACCGCCCGCTGTTCCTGCACAAGGTGAAGGCCGGCCTGGACGCCGGGGGCAAGCTGGTGGCGTGGCGGCAGAAGATCGTCGGGCAGAGCTTCATGGAGGGCACCCCGTTCGAGGCCGTGATGGTCAAGAACGGCGTGGACGCGACCTCGGTCGAGGGGTCCTCGGACATGGCCTACGCCGTGCCGAACCTGTATGTCGATCTGCAGTCGCCGAAGTCCCCGGTCACCACCCTGTGGTGGCGCTCGGTCGGCCACACCCACACCGCCTACGCCAAGGAGGTGATGATCGACGAGCTGGCCGCGGCGGCGGGCAAGGACCCGGTGGCCTTCCGGCTGGAGATGCTGAAGGACCACCCGCGCCTCCAGGGCGTGCTGAAGCTGGCGGCCGAGAAGGCCGGCTGGGGCCAGCCGCTGCCCAAGGGCAAGGGCCGCGGCATCGCCGTGCATGAGAGCTTCAGCAGCTTCGTCGCCCACGTCGCCGAGGTCTCCGTGGACGACCAGGGCCGTATCACCATCGACCGCGTGGTCTGCGCGGTGGATTGCGGGCAGGTCGTGAATCCGAACATCGTCGAGGCGCAGATCTCCGGCGGCACCGGCTGGGCCATCGGCCACGCGCTGCGCGACGAGATCACGCTGACCGGCGGCGTGGTGGACCAGAGCAACTTCGACACCTACCAGCCGCTCCGCAATTCGGAGATGCCCCCGGTCGAGGTGCACATCCTCCCCTCCACGGCCCGTCCGACCGGCGTCGGCGAGCCCGGCGTGCCGACCGCCGCCCCGGCGGTGGCCAACGCGGTCTTCGCCGCCACCGGCAAGCGCCTGCACCACCTGCCCTTCACCCGCTCGGGCATGGTGTAAGCGCCGTCACGTTGGAGAAAGCCCCTCTTCCCATCCGGGGAGAGGGGCTTCTTTTTTCGGCTATCCGCATTTCGCGGTTGATCAAACCCTCAGCGAAGCAACGCCCCGGCCGCGACCTTATCTGGGGTTCGGAGTTATGGGCGCGCCGATCCGCAGCAGATTGCCGTCCGGATCGATGTGGGCAAACTCGCGCAGGCCATAGGGCGTGTCGGCAAGGGCGGTCAGACGACCATCGACTTTGGCGGCCTGCCACGCCGCATACAACGCGTCAGCGTCGTTGACGTAGAGATAGCAGGCCGCCGTTGAGCGTGCTGGTTCCAGGTCGGGAACCAACGCCAAGTGAAGGGTCACGTCGCCCCAGGCAAGAAAGCCGTAAATCGGTTCCTCGACCGTATCATTGTAGGCGGACGCCTCAAAGCCAAGACGCCGGTAATGGGCGAGCGCTGCGCGCACGTCCCGGACCGGCAAAATCGGCGTTACCCGTTCGAACTGAACAGCCATCGTGCTCTCATCCCCAGTCTCCAACCGTAACCCACGATGCAGGAGAGGCGCGGCGAAGCACAAGCCTGAGGGGTCCGACCTCAACGGGGCTTGGAAACGGACGAACGCGCCTTGCGGTTTGTTCGCGTCCTTTTTGCCCTCCAACCACGAAATGCGAACAGCCTTTTCTCACCGCTCGAACTTCGTCGCCATGATGATCGACGAGGTCGTCCGCTCGATGCCGTCGATGGCGCCGATGCGGTCGATCAGCGCGTCCATCTCCTCCATGGTTCCGGTCCGCACGACGGCGATCAGGTCGTGCGCGCCGCTGATGGCGTGGAGCGCCCGCACCTCCGGAATCCGCTTCAGCGCCTGGACCACGGCGGCGGTCAGCTTGGGCGACAGGTTGATGGAGACGTGGGCGCGGATCATCCGGCGCGCCGTCTCGTCCGACAGCCGCACCGTGTAGCCGGCGATCACGCCGCGCTCCTCCAGCCGCTGGATGCGGCTCTGCACCGTGCTGCGCGACACGCGCAGGCGGCGGGCCAGCGCGGCGGTGGGCTCCCGCGCGTTGTCCTGAAGCGCGTCGAGAAGATGCTGATCCAGCTCGTCCATCATATCGCCGGCCTTTCCGTCATTATGCCGACCATTGTCGGGCGTTTCGGCACCCTGCACCCTGCACATCGACAGGCCGTCCGGTCAAGATTGCGTCATAACGACGCAAACCAAGAAGCAGGGGGTATGGGACGATGCGCGACATTCTTCTGATGGGCGGCGGCAAGATCGGCGAGACCATCGGCGACTTCCTGAAAGCCACGGGCGATTACCGGGTGACCGTCGCCGACCGTTCGGCGGACGCGCTGGAGCGGCTGCCCGCCCACCCGCGGATGGAGACGCGCGTGGTGGACGCCGCCGATCCCGCCGACCTCGCCGAAGCGATGCGCGGCAAGTTCGCGGTGTTGAGCGCGCTGCCCTATCACCTGACGGTCGGCGTGGCGGAGGCGGCGCGGGACGCCGGCACCCATTACCTCGACCTGACGGAGGACGTGGCGAGCACGCGGCGCGTCAAGGAGCTGGCGGACGGCGCGCGCTCGGCCTTCATCCCGCAATGCGGGCTGGCGCCGGGCTTCATCTCCATCGTCGCCAACGACGTGGCCTCGCGCTTCGACACGCTGGACACGGTGCGGATGCGCGTCGGCGCCTTGCCGAAATACCCGTCCAACGCCCTGAACTACAACCTGACCTGGAGCACCGAGGGCGTCATCAACGAGTATCTGGAGCCCTGCGAGGCCATCGTCGAAGGCCGCCTCGTCTCCGTCCCGCCGCTGGAGGAGCGCGAGGAGTTCTCCCTCGACGGCGTGCTGTACGAGGCGTTCAACACCTCGGGCGGGCTGGGCACGCTGTGCGAGACGCTGGCGGGCAAGGTGCGGACGCTCAACTACCGCTCCGTCCGCTATCCGGGGCACCGCGACCTGATGAAGGCGCTGCTGCACGACCTGCGGCTGGGCAGCCGGCGGGAGCTGCTGAAGGACATCCTGGAGCACTCGATCCCGGCGACCCTCCAGGACGTCGTGCTGATCTTCGTGACGGTGACCGGGACGAAGCGGGGCCGGCTGCTCCAGGAGACCTACGCCAACAAGATCTACGGGCGGGAGATCGGCGGCACCTTCTACAACGGCATCCAGATCACCACCGCGTCGGGCATGTGCGCCGTGCTCGACCTGCTGGCCGACGGCACGCTGCCGCAGCGGGGCTTCGTCAAGCAGGAGGAGGTGCGCTACGCCGACTTCATCGCCAACCGCTTCGGGCGCAACTACGCGATGACCGACGCGGCGCCCCAGCAGGGATCGCAGCAGGGATCGCAGCGGGGGGAGGGGCGCGCCGCCTGAGCGGGCGCCCCACCCCCAACGGGCCGCGTCAGATCACCTCGCGGGCGCGGCCTTTGAAGACGGTGGCGGCGATCTTCAGGGCGTCGGGGGTGCCGCGGGCCAGCGCCTCCGTGAAGTGCAGGGCCTGCTTGGCCTGGACCTTCGGCGGCATCGGCGGCTCGTTGGTGTCGACGAGGCAGTCCACGACCACCGGTCCGGGATGTGCAAGGGCGGCGTCCAGCGTGGCGCCGCAGTCCTTCGGATCGGTGACGGTGAAGCCCTTGCCGCCGCAGGCCTCCGCGACCTTGGCGAAGTCGATGGGCTGGAGGTCGCAGACATACTCCGGGTTGCCCAGCATGGCGATCTGCTCCCACTTGATCTGGCCGAGCGAGTTGTTGTTGTTGATGATGACCTTGATCGGCAGCTTGTACTTCACCGCCGTGGCGAATTCGGCCATCAGCATGGAAAAGCCGCCGTCCCCGACATAGGCGACCACCTGCCGTCCGGGATGGGCGAGCTGCGCCGCGATGGCGTAGGGAACGCCCGGCGCCATGGTGGCGAGGTTG
Source organism: Azospirillum sp. TSH58 (assembly GCF_003119115.1). Lineage (NCBI taxonomy): Bacteria > Pseudomonadati > Pseudomonadota > Alphaproteobacteria > Rhodospirillales > Azospirillaceae > Azospirillum > Azospirillum sp. TSH58. The sequence continues at coordinate 298,008 of NZ_CP022366.1, read as the reverse complement.
CCGGACAGGGAGTGCATCTGGCCGCGCCGCGCCGGGATCTGCCGCGCCCACCAGGTGGCGATGGTGCCGCTGTCGCAGGCGACGATGGCCGTGTCGGACAGGCGCTTGCCCAGCTCCCACGCGACGACCTGCGGCTTCATCGGCAGGTCCGGACGGGTGCCGCGCTCCTCCATCAGCCTCATCCAGTCCGCCTTGCCCGCCTGCGCCGTCTTCAGGAAGGAGCGGTCCTCGTGCCGCCGCACCCGCTCGGTCAGGATGTCCAGCGCCAGCCCGCAGTCGCCGACCAGCCCGGCCTCCACCGGATAGCGCAGGCCGATGCGCGCCGCGTCGATGTCGATCTGGATGGCGCGGGCCTGCCCCGGCTTCGGGTAATACTCGATGTAGGGGAAGGTCGAGCCGGCGATCAGCAGCGTGTCGCAGGTCTCCAGCGCCTCCTGCGAGGGGGCGGTGCCGAGCAGCCCGACCTGACCGGTGGTGAAGGGGCTGTCGTCCGGCACCGCGGCCTTGCCCAGCAGCGCCTTGACGATCACCGCCCCCAGCTTGTCGGCCAGCCGTTCGAGCTGGTCGGTCGCCTTCAGCGCGCCCTGGCCAGCCAGGATGACGATGCGCTTGCCGGCGTCGAGGATCTCCACGGCGCGGCGGGTCTGCGCCTCCGACGGGACGGGCAGCTGGGGGGCGAACAGGGCGGTGTTGTGGCCCTTCACGTTGCGCGGCGCCCGCATGTCGGCGCCGATGCCCTGCTCCTGCAGATCGACGGGGATGGTGATGTGCGACACGCCGCGGTGGGCGAGCGCGGTGCGGCAGGCGAGGTTGGCGATGTTGCGCACATGCGCCGCCCCCATGATGCGCTGGTTGTAGAGCGCGACGTCCTGGAACACCTTGTCCAGCTCCACATCCTGCTGGGTGTAGGTGCCGACGAGGTCGTGGTATTGCAGCCCGGTGATCGCCAGCACCGGCTGGTGGTCGAGCTTGGCGTCGTAGAGACCGTTCAGCAGATGCAGCCCGCCGGGGCCGGAGGTGGCGATGCACACGCCCAGCCGCCCGGTGAACTTGGCGTAGCCGCAGGCGGCGAAGGCCGCCGCCTCTTCGTGCCGGACCTGGATGAAACGGATCTCGTCCTGGCGGCGGCGCAGCGCCTCGACGATGCCGTTGATGCCGTCGCCGGGCATGCCGAAGATCGTGTCCACACCCCAATCCACCAGGACATCCACCAGGATGTCGGAAGCCGTGCTCGCCATGCGGGAGTCTCCGTCGCAAACGGTCGTGATGAAGTCGTTCGATCCTTCGGCAACCGGGCGGAGCCGGGACGGTTCCCCGAAAGGCGGGGCGGAATTGCCTCTTGACCTCAAGTTAACTTGAGGTCTTAGAGTGGTCGCAATGTATCTGGCATGCCAGCGACGCTCCGCACAGACCGGACGTCCGGACGCAGGCCGAAGTGCAGGACCGAACAACCACCCTGGCGGGCCAAAGAATGACGACATCCGGTCTAAGGGAGAGTGCGCAGCGGTCGCCGGCGACGACACGGTCGCTGCGCGTCCATCATATGGAGCGGGTGGCACCGCAGGTGCTGATGGTGGAATTGCGCGACCCGGACGGCGAGCCCCTGCCGCCCTACGAGCCGGGGGCGCACATCGACGTGCATCTGCCGGACGGAGCGGTGCGCTCCTACTCGTTGTGCGGCGATCCGGCGGATCGTGCCGCCTACCGGATCGCCGTACTCAATCAGCCGGGCGGGCAAGGGTCGCGCTTCATCCATGGGGATTTGCGGCTCGGCACCGCCGTCACCATCGCTCCGCCCCGCAACAACTTCCGCTTCGACGCCGCCCCGCGCTACCGGTTCATCGCCGGGGGCATCGGCATCACGCCCCTGCTGCCGATGATCCGCGAGGCGGCGCGCCGGGGAGCCGACTGGGACCTTCATTACTGCGTGCGCAGCGCGGCCGAGGCGCCGTTCCTCGCCGAGCTTCGCGAACTGGACAGCGACCGGGCGGTGGGCCGGGTGGTGGTGCACGCCGCGGACGAAGGCCGGCGGCTGGCGGTGGGCGACCTGCTCGCGGCGACAGCCGACGATGCCCTGATCTACTGCTGCGGCCCGCAGCGCTTGATGGACGCGGTCGCGGACGCCGCGCGGCCGTCGCAGGACGTGCGCTTCGAATGGTTCGCGCCGCGCTCGGATGCGGGGCGTGACGCGGCGCCGGACGGTCGCTTCGAGGTCGTCTGCGCCCGCTCCGGCGTGACCGTCACGGTGACGGAAGGGGTGAGCGTGCTCGACGCGCTCGACGCCGCGGGTGTTTCCGTCGCCTCGTCGTGCGAGCAGGGCATCTGCGGCACCTGCGAGACGGCGGTGCTGGAAGGGGAGCCCGACCATCGCGACAGCGTCCTGTCCGACGCCGAGCGCGCCGCCGGAAAGACGATGATGATCTGCGTGTCGCGCGCCCGCGGCGCACGCCTGGTCCTGGACATTTGAATCGGGCACATCGCAACGGAAGGACAGGGGGAATTTATGACCGAGGACGACCTGAAACGGCTGGGGCTGGCGCTGCTGAACAGCCCGGCCGAGGCCATCGCCTATTCCGACCAGAAAGGCATCATCCGCTTCTGGAACGCGGGGGCCGAGCGTGTGTTCGGCTTCACCGCCGACGAGGCGCTCGGCCAGTCGCTGGACATCATCATTCCGGACCGCCAGCGCCAGCGGCATTGGGACGGCTACGATCAGGTGATGAAGACGGGGGTGAGCCGGTACGGCAGCGGCGACCTGCTGTCGGTGCCGGCGACGCGCAAGGATGGAACCCGCATCTCGGTGGAGTTCACCATCGTGCCGCTGAAGGACGCGGAGGGGGCGATGCTGGGGATGGCGGCGGTCATGCGCGACGTCACCGCCCGGTTCGACGAAATGAAGGCCCTGCGCCGTCAGGCGGCCGGACGCTGAAGCGCCTGTTGCCGCCCGGGCTGTCAAAAGCGGAACCCTCCCGGACGGAGGCAGTTGAGAGGAGGCGATATTCTCAAGACATCAGCGTAGGGAGTGCGACATGCGCAATCTGATGATCGCGGCGTCGGCCGCGATGCTTCTGGCCGCCTGTTCGGGCATGGACGGCGGTGAAACAGGCAGCCGCGGCATGAACAGCGGCGGCTCCGGAAGCGGCCTCACCGGCGGCGGCACGTCCGGCAGCCAGGGCGTGGACGAGCCCAACGTCAACCCGAACGCGACCAGCTCCAGCCCCGGTCCCTACAGCGGCGGTTCTTACAGCGGGTCCGGCGTGAGCGAACCGCAAAGCCGCACGCGGTCGCCCAACGAGTCCGGCATGGACCAGGGCATGACCCGCCAATCCCTGCCGAATCGCTCGGGCACCGGGTGGTAACCCGCAACGGAACGGCCATCCTGCGGAATTCCGGCCCCCGACGCATAGGGTGAGCCGGGCCGGCCGCTGCGGGAACCCGCGGCGGTCCGCGAGGTTCCTACCCTGCCGGACGTGCCGGCGGGGTTTCGGAAGCGCAGGAGCGGTCCATGCTGAAATGGGCGTTGATCTTTTTCGTGGTGTCTCTGGTGGCCGGCGCGCTCGGCTTCACCAACGTGTCGTCAGCCACCGCGGGGGTCGCGAAGATCCTCTTCGGGATCGCGCTGATCATCTTCCTGATCTTCCTGGTGCTCGCCCTGCTGGCCGGCGAGGTGATCTTCTGAGTCGTCGGCGGGCCCCCCGTCAGCGGGAGCGGAGAATGGACAGCGCGCGGGCGAAGGCCTGATCGTTGGCGGCGTTGGGAATGCCGCCGGACGGCGGGGCGGACTGCCCGTCCTCCGCGGCCGGCTCGGCGATGGTCTCGTCGGGCTGGATGCCGATCTGGTGGATCGACTGGCCCGACGGCGTGTAGTAGCGCGCCGTTGTCAGCTTCAGCGCCCCGCTGTCGAAGGGGATGACGCTCTGGATGATCCCCTTGCCGAAGGTCGTCGTGCCGATCACCGTCGCGCGTCGATGGTCCTTCAGCGCCCCGGTCAGGATCTCCGCAGCGGAGGCCGACTTCGCGTTGACCAGCACCACCAGCGGCAAACCGTCCGTCTCGTCGCCGGGGGTGGCGGTGTAGGTCTTGTCGGCCCCGCGCCCCGGACCGCGGGCGGTCAGGATGGTTCCCTTGTCCAGGAAGGCGTCGGCCACGCGGACGCTCGCCTGCACCAGCCCGCCGGGATTGTCGCGCACATCGATGATGAAGCCGCCGATGTCCGGCCCGATGCGGTCGCGCAGCGAGCGGATGGCCGTGCTGACCCCGGTGGCGGTCTGGCGGTCGAAGCGGGCGATGCGGATGTAGCCCACCGTCCCGACGGCGGCCAGCCGGACCGAGGGGATGCGCAGCTTGCCGCGGACCACGCTGACCTCGAAGGGGTCGGGCATGCCGGCGCGCAGGACGGTCAGCGACACCGCCGCGCCTTCCGGCCCGCTCAGCATCTGCTTGACGGTCGCCAGCTCCGCCCCGCCCACCGGCTGCTGGTCCACCGCCAGGATGACGTCGCCGGAGCGCAGCCCGGCGGCCTCGGCGGGGGATTCGGGAACGGTTTCGGCGATGCGGACGCGGGTGCCGTGGGCCTCGTAGCGGATGCCCAGCCCGGCGAAGGCGCCGTCGTTCGACGCCTGCAACTGCCGGTATTCGCCGTCGTCCAGATAGGCGGAGTAGCGGTCCCGCCCGGCCATCGCCTTGATGGCGATGTCGACCAGCTCGTGGTCGGTCAGCGGTTCGACATACTGGCCCCGGATGGTGCGCAGCGCCCGGACGAAGCGGTCGATCTCCTCCGCTTCCGTGCTGTGGCCGTAGGGGGTGGAGTCGCCTGCGGCCTGCGCGCTCCGTCCGGTGGTCATGCCCCCCGGGATCGCGAGGAAGGCGCAAAGGGCGGCGGCGGTGACGAGGCGCAGCTTCACGGCGGCAATCTCTCGGGATCGGAGCGGCGATGCTTCGAAATTAGCCGTGAATTGGTTTATGTACCGTTAACCATAACCGGAGCGTGTTAGTTCTTGCCCGCGTCGACGGACCGCCGCCATGCCGGTTCCGACAGACGTTCGATGAGGAAGTCGGCGAGAACCCCGACCTTCGCCGGGCGCGTGCGGGCCGAGGGCGTGACGAAGTAGAGCCCGCCCTTCGGCAACGACCAGTCGGTCAGGATGGCGGTCAGCCGCCCGTCCGCCAGATGGTCCGCGGCCATGAACTCCGGAAGTTCGGCGATCGCCAAGCCCTCCAGCAGCATCGGCACCAGGGCGTCGGCGTTGGTGACCCGCAGCGGGCCGGACGGCGTCACGCTCTCCTCCTCGCCGGCGCTGTTGGTGAAGTGCCAGATGTCCTGCCGCCGCCGGTACGCGTAGCCCAGGCAATGGTGGTCCTTCAGGTCACGCGGATGCCGGGGCAGGCCGTGGCGGGCGATGTAGCCGGGGGCGGCAAGGACGACGGGGGCGACCGGGCACAGCCGCCGCGCCACCAGCGAGCTGTCCGGCAGCACGGCGATCCGCAGCGCGGCGTCGAAGCCCTCGCCCACCAGATCGACGGTCGCGTCGCTCAGATGCAGGTCGATGGAAATCTCCGGATAGAGGCGGAAGAAGTCCGGCAGCAGGGGCGCCACCCAGCGCAGCCCGAACGACATCGGCACCGCCAGACGGATCAGACCGCGCGGGCGGCTGGACAGTTCGCGCGCCGCGTTCTCGGCCGCCTCCGCCTCGTCGTAGAGGCGCATCGCGCGCTCGGCCAGGGAATGGCCGAAATCGGTCAAGGCCAGCCGGCGCGAGGTTCGGTTGAACAGCCGTCCGCCCAGCCGCTCCTCCAGCCGGCCGACCGCGCGCGACACCGTGGCGACCGACACCCCCATGGCGCGGGCCGCACCGGCGAAGGAGCGCTCCTCCACCACCTTGGCGAACATCGCCAGGCCTTCGAAATCCGGCAGCTTCGACATCGCCAATCCTGCAACGATGGTTTTCAGTCGTTTCTATTTCGATGCGTTCCGGACGTCGATAGCTTTGTGACCAGCCAATGACCCAAACCAAGGAGAATTCGGATGTCACGCAAGCTCGACGGCAGGATCGCCCTCGTCACCGGCGCCACCAGCGGCATCGGCCTCGCCGCGGCCAAGCGCTTCGCCGCCGAAGGCGCCGTCGTCTATCTCACCGGCCGCCGCCGGTCCGAACTGGAGGCCGCGGTCGCGGCGATCCGCGCCGCCGGCGGCACGGCGACGGGGGTGCAGGCCGACTCGTCCGATCTGGCCGATCTCGACCGGCTCTATGCCCAGATCCACAGCGAGGCGGGCCGCCTCGACGTGCTGTACGCCAACGCCGGCGGCGGCGGCATGCTGCCGCTGGGCGCCATCACCGAGGAGCAGTACGAGGACACCTTCAACCGCAATGTGAAGGGCGTGCTGTTCACCGTGCAGAAGGCGCTGCCGCTGCTCGGCCGGGGCGCGTCGGTGATCCTCGCCGGGTCCACCACCGGCAGCATGGGCACCGCGGCCTTCAGCGTCTACAGCGCCAGCAAGGCGGCGGTGCGCAACTTCGCCCGCAGCTGGATCCTCGACCTGAAGGACCGCGGCATCCGCGTCAACACCCTCAGCCCCGGTCCGATCCGGACGCCGGGTCTGGTCGAACTGGCCGGTCCGGACGCGGCGCAGCAGCAGGGCTTGGTGGATTATCTGGCGGCGCAGGTGCCGCTGGGCCGCGTCGGCGATCCCGACGAAATCGCCAAGGCCGCCGTCTTCCTGGCGTCGGACGACAGCAGCTTCGTCAATGGCGTGGAACTGTTCGCCGACGGCGGCATGGCCCAGGTCTGAGCCGAATGTGAGCGGGGAGCGACTTTCGCTCCCCCGCCCTTGGGCGAGAACCGCCCTTACGCCTGATCCAGGGTGATGCCTTCGATCAGGTCGCCCACGTCGTCGCAGCGGTCGGTGACGGCTTCCAGCAGTTCGTAGACCTCGCGGCGGCCCAGGAAGTCGATCATCTCCGGACGCTCGGCGATCAGGGACTTCATGGCGTCGCGCAGGATCTCGTCGGCCTCGTCCTCCAGGTCGGAGATCTGGCCGCAGATGTGCAGGATGCGGTCGGCGTGGACGGAGATCTTGGTCAGCAGCGGCATGACCTCGGACAGCAGGGCGGCCTGACGGCGGCCGATCGCCGCCATGCGCATCATCCGGTCGTCGAAGGTCTCGATGCCGTAGAGCGCGGCGAGGCGCGGCACCTCGTCCATCAGGTCGATGCAGTCGTCCAGCGCGTTGATCAGCGCCTGGATCTCCGACCGGTCGAAGGGCGTGATGAAGGCGCGGTGCAGCCCGCGCCCGGCGTCCTTGGCGACGCGGTCGGCGTCCTTCTCGATCCGCTTCAGCGTCGCGGTGCGGTCGGCGCGCTCCTCCGGACCGGCCTGCATGACGGCTTCCAGGGCGGCGGCGGCGTCGACGATGTGGCGGGCCTGCTCGATGAATTGCTCAATGACCCGCTCTTCCTTCGGCATCATGGAGCGGATGGCGCGCAGCAGCAGCATGGAAACGGTTCTCTCGGTCGGTTCTGCCGTTTCCTCTTAACGCCGGGCGTCATGAATTTGCAGCAAAAACGTCATACGGGCAGGGCCTGTCTGCCCTGACGAAGACGCCCCGTCCCGGCCCTCTCCCCTCCCCCGATCGGTCGAGAAGAGATTTTCGCTGTGTTTCCAATCGCTTCGGACGTGGCTCACGCCGTGTTGGCGGTGCGCGCGGAAGCGATCGCATCCGCGGCCTCGCAGGCCCCCAGCAGCCATTCCCGGAACGCCACCAGCGGCGGGTGGTGCGCGCGGGATGGCGGGTGGACGAGGTGATAGGCGCGGTCCGGGTTCCGGTAGGGCCGGTCCAGCGCCGGAACCAGCGCCCCGTCCCGCATCTCGGCCTGGACCAGAAGGGTCGGCAGCAGCGCCACCCCCAACCCGGTGATCGCCGCCTGGGCGGTGGTGGAGAACTGCTCGAAGAACATGCCGGCGCCCTCATGCCGCTCGATGCCCTGGGCGGCGAACCAGTCCCGCCAGGCCTCCGGCCGGCTGGTGGTGTGCAGCAGGGGCAGGGCCACGAGGTCCGCCGCCGCGCGGATCGGGTGGGCGGCCAGGAAGGACGGGGCGCAGAGCGGCAGGACCTCCTCCTCCATCAGCCGCTCGCACACGGCGCCGGGCCAGTCGGCGGCGCCGAAATGGATGGCGGCGTCCAGATCCTCTGACCGGAAGTCGAAGGGCTCCATCTTCGTCATGAAATGGATGATGACCTGCGGGTGGGCCGCCTGGAAGGCGGGCAGGCGCGGCACCAGCCAGCGCGTGCCGAAGGTCGGCAGGACGGCCAGCTTCAGCACGCCGCCCTGCGGCGCGGTCATGACCCTGAGCGTCGCCGCCCCCACGCGGTGCAGCGCCTCCCGCACCTCCGCCGCGTAGGATTCGCCGGCCGGGGTCAGGGTCACCCGCTGGTCGCGGCGCACGAACAGCGGGACGCCGAGCTGGTCCTCCAGCGCCTTGATCTGCCGGCTGACGGCGCCCTGGGTCAGCGCCAGCTCCTGCGCCGCGGCGGTGAAGCTGCCGGTGCGCGCCGCCGCCTCGAAGGCGGAGAGCGCGCTCATGGACGGGAGAAGGCGGCGTTGCAGACCCATGGGTCATGACTATAGCTCATGACCCGGGGAAAGAAAGTCGGTTGCGCGGGGCGGGGCCTGCCGCCAGATTGAGGAGGATTTGAACGCCCAGCCGAGGAACGAGCGCGCTATGAAGACCGGAGGCCAGTTGATCGTCGATGCGCTGGAGGCGCAGGGCGTCGAGCGCGTGTTCTGCGTGCCGGGCGAAAGCTACCTCGCCGTGCTGGACGCGCTGCACGACTCCCCGATCCGCACGATCAACGCCCGCCACGAGAGCGGTGCGGCCATGATGGCGGAGGCCGAGGGCAAGCTGACCGGCCGGCCGGGCATCTGCTTCGTCACCCGCGGCCCCGGCGCCACCAACGCCGCGCCGGGCGTGCATGTGGCGCAGCAGGACTCCACCCCGATGATCCTGTTCATCGGCCAGATCGAGCGCGGCATGCGCGGGCGCGACGCCTTCCAGGAGGTCGACTACACCCTCATGTTCGGCGGCATGGCCAAGTGGGTGGCGGAGATCGACAGCGCCGACCGCGTGCCGGAGATGGTCAGCCGCGCCTTCCACACCGCGCTCGCCGGCCGTCCCGGCCCGGTCGTGCTGGTGCTGCCGGAAGACATGCTGGTGGAGACGGCGGACGTCGCCGCCGCCCGCCCGGCCCAGCCGGTGGACAGCGCCCCCACCCCCGCCCAGGTCGCCGAGGTCGGGCGGCTGCTCGCCGGGGCGAAGCGCCCGCTGGTGATCGCCGGCGGCTCCCGCTGGACCGAGGACGCGGTGGCCTCGCTGCACGTCTTCGCCGAGACGTTCGCGCTGCCGGTGGCCGTCACCTTCCGCCGCCAGATGCTGTTCGACCACGCGCACCCGAACTACGCGGGCGACATCGGGCTGGGCATCAACCCGAAGCTGGTCGCCCTGGTGAAGGACGCCGACGTGATCCTGCTGCTCGGCGGCCGCTTCTCGGAGGTGCCGTCGCAGAGCTACGGGCTGCTCGGCATCCCGGAAACCGGCAAGACGCTGATCCACGTCCATCCGGGGGCGGAGGAACTGGGCCGCGTCTACAACCCCGACCTCGCCATCAACGCCACGCCGGGCGGCTTCCTCGACGCCGTCGCCGGGCTGGAGGCGCCGGCCTCCCCCGCCTGGGCCGGGCAGGCCGAGACCGCGCACGCCGCCTACACCGCCTGGAGCGAGCCGCCGGCCACGATCCCCGGCGACGTCCAGATGGGCGCCGTCATGTCCTGGCTGCGCGACACCCTGCCCGACGACGCCATCCTGACCAACGGCGCCGGCAACTACGCCACCTGGGTCCACCGCTTCTGGCGCTTCCGCCGCTTCGCCACGCAGGCGGCGCCGGTCTGCGGCTCGATGGGCTACGGCCTGCCCGCCGCCGTCGCGGCCAAGCTGCTGCATCCGGAGCGGGACGTGGTCTGCTTCGCCGGCGACGGCTGCTTCCAGATGACCGGGCTGGAGTTCGGCACCGCCGTGCAGGAGGGCGCCAACCTCATCGTGCTGGTCATCGACAACGGCATGTACGGCACCATCCGCATGCACCAGGAACGGGAGTATCCGGGCCGCGTGTCCGGCACCGCCCTGACGAACCCGGACTTCGCCGCGCTCGCCCGCGCCTATGGCGGCCATGGCGAGACGGTGGAGCGGACGGAGGAGTTCGCCCCGGCCTTCGAGCGCGCCCGCGCCGCCGGCCGGCCGGCCCTCCTGCACGTCAGGCTCGACCCCGAGGCCCTGACGCCGAACCGCAGCCTGTCCGACATCCGCGCCGCCGGGCGCCAGCGCTAACCAAAAGTCCCCTCTCCCCTCCGGGGAGAGGGTTAGGGTGAGGGGGTTGCGCTTTTGCCGGACCTCCCCGCCATGCGCCACCCCTCCACCGGTTGCCTTACCGAGGACCTTTTCCATGCAGCACCGCGATCTTCTCTCCCGCCTCGGCCTTGAGCTTCCCGCCGACGGGGCCGGCCTGTCCGTCCGCTCGCCCATCGACGGCGCCGCGCTGGGCGTGGCGCCGGTCACCCCGGCGTCGGAGATCCCGGAGGTGGCCGCCCGCGCCCAGCGCGCCTTCGAGGCGTGGCGCTCCGTCCCGGCGCCGCGCCGCGGCGAGCTGGTCCGCCTGCTGGGCGAGGAGCTGCGCGACGCCAAGGAGGATCTCGGCCGTCTCGTCACGCTGGAGATGGGCAAGATCTTCCAGGAGGGCCTGGGCGAGGTCCAGGAGATGATCGACATCTGCGACTTCGCGGTCGGCCTGTCCCGCCAGCTCTACGGCCTGACCATCGCGTCGGAGCGTCCGGGCCACGCGATGCGCGAGACCTGGCACCCGATGGGTCCCTGCGCGGTGATCTCCGCCTTCAACTTCCCCGTCGCGGTCTGGGCCTGGAACGCCGCCCTGGCGCTGGTCTGCGGCGACCCGGTGATCTGGAAGCCGTCGGAGAAGACGCCGCTGACCGCGCTCGCCTGCCAGCGCATCTTCGAGCGCGCCGTGGCCCGCTTCGGCGACGCCCCGGCGGACCTGCTGCAGGTCGTCAACGGCGGGCGCGAGGTCGGCGAGGCGCTGGTCGCCAGCCCGCTGGTCCCCATCGTGTCGGCCACCGGCTCGACCCGCATGGGCCGCGAGGTCGCGCTGAAGGTGGCCGAGCGCTTCGCCCGCCCGATCCTGGAGCTGGGCGGCAACAACGCCATGATCGTGGCGCCGTCGGCCGACCTCGACATGGCGGTGCGCGCCATCGTCTTCTCGGCGGTGGGCACCTGCGGCCAGCGCTGCACCACGCTGCGCCGCCTGATCGTCCACAAGGACGTGCGCGACACGCTGCTGCCGCGCCTCAAGGCCGCCTACGCCTCCGTTCCCATCGGCAACCCGCTGGAGTCCGGCGTTCTGGTCGGCCCGCTGAACGACAAGGGCGCCTATGAGGGCATGCAGCGCGCGCTGGAGCAGGCCAAGGCCGACGGCGGCGTGGTGACCGGCGGCGGCCGCGCGCTGGCGGAGCAGTATCCCGACGCCTGGTACGTGCAGCCGGCCATCGTCGAGATGCCGGGCCAGACCGACATCGTCCGCCACGAGACCTTCGCCCCGATCCTCTACGTCCTGACCTACGAGACGCTGGAGGAGGCCATCGCGCTTCAGAACGCGGTGCCGCAAGGCCTGTCCTCCTGCATCTTCACCACCGACATCCGCGAGGCCGAGAGCTTCCTGTCGGCGTCCGGCAGCGACTGCGGCATCGCCAACGTCAACATCGGCCCGTCGGGCGCGGAAATCGGCGGCGCCTTCGGCGGCGAGAAGGAGACGGGCGGCGGGCGCGAGTCCGGGTCCGACGCCTGGAAGGCCTACATGCGCCGCCAGACGGCCACGGTGAACTACTCCCGCGCCCTGCCGCTGGCCCAGGGGATCAAGTTCGAGATCGCCGGCTGATCCGCGCCATCGGCGTGAAAGAAGAAGGCCGCCCGTTCACCGGGCGGCCTTTTCTCATGGGAAGGGTCAGAAGGCTTCGCGCTGAAGCCGCCTTGCGGGTCGTTCGGGGGAGGTGTTGCGGCGCAGGTGCTCGGCAATGGGGGTGAGCTGTGCCAGAACCTGCTCGTGGGTCAGGCGGTCCCGGCGCAACACGGCCTGGACCACGGGATCGTTCAACAGTTCGGCAACGCGGCAGCGCCACGTCTGCTTGGGCAGTCCGTTCATTGCTGTTCTCGTTGCTTGTGGATGAAAAAACGCCGGCCCTCACCGGCAGGCGTACGGTACGCGGAGCATGTTACAGTTCGACGCATACGGCCCGTGATATTTCGGGTACCTGAACGTCCTGTGTACGTGCCTCCGGCATAGGGAACTCCTGGGAAAAGGGGCTGGTTCAGCCCCCCTTCGCCGCCTCCTTCACCACGTCCTTCGATGCCGCCTCGCGCGCCCGCACCTGCTCGCGGTGGAAAATGTAGATGCCGGCGGCGACGATCACCAGACCACCGGCGAGGGTCGAGGCGCTGGGCGGCTCCCCGAAGACCAGCAGGCCGTAGAGCACCGCCCAGATCAGCGTCGTGTAGCCGAAGGGCGCCACCGTCGCCGCGTCCGCCACCGAGTAGGCGCGGATCAGGCAGTAATGGCTGCACGCCCCCAGCGCGCCGAGCATGATCATCAGCGCCGCCCCCGTCAGGTCCGGCGTCGTCCAGCCGAAGGGCAGCAGCAGCCCGCAGAGCACCGTCCCGGCCATGCTGGTGTAGAAGAAGGTCGTCAGCGTGGAATCGCCGCCGCGCAGCAGCCGCGTGACGATCTGGTAGAGCGCGTTGCACAGCGCGGCGGCCAGCGGCAGCAGGATCGCCCACTGGAAGACGAGGCTGGCCGGGCCGATGATGATCATCGCCCCGATGAAGCCGCCGAACACCCCCAGGGAGCGCCGCCAGCCGACCTTCTCCTTCAGGAGCGGAACGGACAGGACGGCGACCAGGACCGGGGCCACGTTGGCGATCGCCGCCACATCGACGAAGGGCAGGATCTTGTAGGACACCGCCGCCAGCAGGGTCAGCACGGCCAGCAGCGTGGAGCGCAGGATCTGCATCCCCGGGCGCCGGGCGATGAGGTGGCTGGGGGAGCGCAGCGCCACCACGACGAAGGCGATGGCCAGATGCACCGCGAAGCGCGCCCAGGCGACCTCCGCGAAGGGATAGGTCTGCACGAGGACGCGCAGCGTCGCGTCCTGCGTCACGAACAGAAGCGTGGTGAGCAGCATCCAGGCGATGCCCGCCCGCCCGGAGGAGCTGGCGGAGAGCGCCTTTTCGGTGGCGGTCATCGGGCGGCGCTCATGGGGGAAGTCATGGGCGGGGCGTTCCTTCCTGTGGCGCGCCGGCCTTCTGCCGGACCGGCGCGCCACACCCTGCGCCCATGGGGCCGGACGGTCAAATGCGATGCTGGTATATCAGTACCGACCACCCTCAACACCGACCGCCGGTTGCGGCCGCGCCGGCCCTTGGCGACAGGCCGGCGCGGCGCGTGCCCGTCAGTGCTTGTGCTGCGTGCCGCCGGCCTGCGGCCCGCCGGCACCGCCGTGGGACGGCGCGGCGGACCCGGCGCTCTGCACGTCCACCTGGACGGTCACCGGCCCGGCCTTCTCGAAGGTCAGCGTCAGCGGGAACGCCTTGCCCGGAGCGAGCGGCTGCTTCAGGCCGAACAGCATGACGTGCAGGCCGCCGGGCTGCAGCGCGGTCGGCGAGCCGGGCGACACCTCGATGGCATCGACCTGGCGCATCTTCATGACGCCGTTGTCCATCAGGTGGGTGTGCAGCTCCGCCTTGTCGGCGACGGGCGTGCTGGCCGACAGCAGGCGGTCGCTGTCCGGGCCGTGGGTGCTCAGCACCATGTAGGCCGAGCCGTTCGGGGCCGAGGGCGCGGTGGCGCGCGCCCAGGGATGTTCGATGTCGACCGGCCCGGCCTTGAAACCATGGGCCAGCGCGGTGCCGGCGGTCAGGGCGATCAGCGCGGCGAGCGCCACGGCGTGCTTCTTCATGATGACGGTGTCCTGCAAAGAGAATGATGAGTCGAACGGTCACTTGGTCGGGGCAGGACGCGTCATCGGCGGGGCACGGGCGTTCGGGCGGAAAACGCTCCGGCGGCGGAGCTTGCGGGTCCGAAGGGGAAGCGCGCGCAACGCCCCGGACAGGCGCGGCGGCGGAACGGCGACATCCGCCGGGGTCAGCATCGCCGGAGGCGCGCAGCCAAGCTGGCAGCCCAGGCAATGCTCCAGATCGTGCTTGGGCTGATCGGGCGCGGAGGGCATCCGATCCGACGCCCCGTCCGGCCCGCACATCGACGCCGCCCAGAAGGACTGCGCGAGACCGGCGGACAGCATGGCGACCGCCTGCCCCGGCACCTGGGCCAGGATCAGCAGAAGGACGGCGGCCAGCGCCGCGGCCAGCCCGGATCGCCCGCGGGACGCAGGCGCCACAAGCGCGGCGGCGCCTCCCTCGCGATGCCCGCTCGCCCCGCCCGGCTCCCCGCAATGGAGAGGGGAGGCCGATGGCCGTGCTGACGTTGCTCCGTTCAAACCGGTTCCCATTCCACCCACAGGACGGATGACCGGTTGTAGGCGATGTGCGTGGAGCTTGTCGAGTTGCCGCCGTTCACCCGCCCAGGTTCACTCGCCCCGGTTCGCCCGCCCCGGTTCGCCGACCGGCGCGGCGTCAGGCCGAATCCCCGTCCAGCAGGGCGCGGACGGTGGTCTGCAAGGTGTCCACGCCGACCGGCTTGCTGAGCATCCGCGTGCCCGGTCCAAGGCTGTCCGGTTCGAGAGCGGCGTAATGCGCGTAGCCGGTCACGAACAGAACCTTCAGCCCGGGACGGAGCCCCCGCGCCAGGGTCGCCAGATCCCGCCCGGTCATTCCGGGCAGCCCGACGTCGGTGACCAGGAGGTCGATCGCCGCGTCGGACTCCAGGATCGCGATCGCCGACTCGGGTTCGGCGGCCTGCAGGACGTGGTATCCCTGCCCTTCCAGAGCCTCGACCCACAGCATGAGGACAAGGGCCTCGTCCTCGACGACCAGGATGGTTTCATCGTTGCGGGACCGGTCCTGCGGTTCCGCTTCCGCAGCGGGGGCCGCGCTGTCGGCGCCGTCCACACCGTCGTGCTGCGGAAGATACAGGCTGACGGAGGTGCCGCGGCCGGATTGCGACCGGATCGCCGCGTGCCCGCCCGATTGACGGGCGAAGCCGTAGAGCTGGCTCAGGCCGAGGCCGGTGCCCTGGCCGATCGGCTTCGTCGTGAAGAAGGGCTCGAAGGCCCGCTCCAGGACGTCCGGCGGCATGCCGATGCCGGTGTCGGTGATGCGGAGCAGGACGTAGCGTCCGGGAAGAATGTCCCCCTGCGGGTCGGAGACGGTCTCGTCGAGGACGGCGTTGCTCGTCTCGATGCGCAGGCGCCCGCCGTCCGGCATGGCGTCGCGGGCGTTGATGGCGAGGTTGAGCAGGGCGCTTTCGACCTGATTGGCGTCCGCCCAGGTCCGCCAGAGCCCGTCGGCCAGCACCGTCTCCACCCGGATCGACTCGCCGACGGATTGCTGGATCAGGCCGCTCATGGCGGCGACGAGGGCGTTCATGTCCAGGCTGCGGGGCATCAGCGGCTGGCGCCGGGCGAAGGCCAGAAGATGCCGGGTGAGCGCCGCGGCGCGGTCGCCGGCCGTGACGGCCATGGCGACGTGCCGCAGCAGCGGGTCGTCGGCACGCAGCGTGGTCTGCAACCTGTGCAGGTTGCCGAGCATGACCTGCAGCAGGTTGTTGAAGTCGTGGGCGATCCCGCCGGTGAGCTGGCCGACCGCCTCCATCTTCTGGGCCTGCTGCAACGCCTCCTCGGCCTTCCGGCGCTCCTGCATCTCGCTTTGCAGGGCCCGGGTCCGCTCCGCCACCCGGCTTTCCAACTCGTCGTTGGCCCGCTCGATGTCGGCCAGAAGCGCCCGGGTGCGGTATTGGCGCGAGCGGGTCCGCGCCGCGGACCGCGCCGCGCTTTGCAGCGCCTCGGCGTGCAGGGGCGGGTCCAGCAGCGTGACGTTGCCGAGCCGCTGGAGCTGGGCCCACCGCGCCTTGCTGGCCGACCGGTTGCCGCGCGCGGTGAGCACCAGAACGGGCAGATCCGACCAGGGCGGCTGGGCCTCCAATCGGGCGATCAGGGGCTCCATCCCCGCCCCCGGCAACGCGCCTTCGGAGAGGATCAGCGCCGTGACGTCCTGCGCCAGGCCGTCGCACAGGGCCGGCAGATCGGCGCAGATCCGCGCGGTCATGCCGACCTCGTCCAGCACGAGGCGGATGACCTCCGCGTCCCGGCCTTGCGGGGCGAACACGAGGATCGGGGCGTTCATGCGCTGCGGTCAGCCCGTCCCGCTCCGCCCGCGCAGCAGCGGGTCCGACGAACCGCCATAGCTGGGCACGCCGGTGAGCACGCCCTGGAACTCCAGAAGCTGCGGACCGACCTGCATGCCGTCGGGGAACAGGCGGAATTCACGGATCGCCAGCTCATGGATGCCGGTGCGCTTCTTGACCACCGAGATCGCCTTGAGCACCTCCCCCGCCGCCTCGAAGAAGCGCAGCAGGACCACCGTGTCGCTCATGAAGGACAGGTCCACCGGATTCTGGATGTCGCCGACGATGCCCTGCTGGGCGAGGATGAGGATGGTCACGACGCCCTGGTTGTTCAGATAGGACAGCAGCTCGTGCATCTGGAGGATGAGCGCCTGTTCCTCGGGCATCGTGCTGAGATAGGAATTCAGGCTGTCGATCACCACGACGCGCGCCTTCTCGTCCTCCACCTGACGGCGGACCTGCCAGACAAACTGGCCCGGCGACAGGCGCGACGGGTTCGCGCGCTCCCAGCCCAGTTCCCCTTTGCGCACCGCCTCCTCGATGTCGATGCCGAGCGCGGTGCTGCGCAGCGCCAGGGTCTCGAAGGATTCGTCGAAGGAGAAATAGGCGGCGTGCTCGCCGCGGCGCACCGCCGCCATGACATATTGCAGGGCGATCGACGACTTGCCCACGCCCGACGGGCCGACGAGCATCGTCGTCGTGCCCCGCGTCAGGCCGCCGCCCATCAGCTCGTCCAGCCCGCTCAGGCTGCTCGACGCCACGGTCGGCTCGAACCGGGTCTTGTGCTCGTCCGCGATCAGGCTCGGGAAGATCAGCACGTTGCCCGGCGTGATGGCGAAATCATGCCAGCCGCTCTGGTACTCGGAGCCGCGCATCTTGGCGATCCGCAGCCGCCGCCGCGCCGCGCCGTAGGAGCGCTCGATCTGCTCCAGGCTGACCACGCCGTGCATCAGGCTGTGCAGCTCCATGGAGCCGGTCTGGCTGGTCAGGTCGTCCAGCACCAGGGTGGTGCACTGGCGTCCCTGCAGATACTGCTTCAGCGCCAGGATCTGCCGCCGGTAGCGGAGCTGGTCCTGGGCGAGCAGGCGCAGCTCGGACAGGGAATCGATCACCACGAGGTCCGGCTTGTCGGCCTCGATCCGGTCGGTGATCAGGCGCATGGTTTCGCCCAGTTCCACCTCGGACGGATAGAGCACGCTCTGCTGGCGGTCGAGTTGCGCCTCCAGCGGGACGAGTTCGAAGATGCCGATGCCGTCCAGCGACCAACCGTGGCTTCTGGCCGAGGCGCGCAGCTCCGTCTCGGTTTCCGACAGGGTCACGTAAAGGCCGCGCCTGCCGTCGCACAGCCCTTTCAAAAGGAACTGAAGCGCGATGGTCGTCTTGCCGGTTCCCGGCGCGCCTTCCAGAAGATGAAGCCGCGCGCGCGGCAGCCCACCCCTCAGGATCAGGTCGAATTCTGGAATTCCGGTCAGGATCTTGTCCGTCTTGGTCGGCTCCGACACCCAGGTCTCCTCTTGGTCTGGCCCGCTGGCAGCGCCTTGCGCCACGCGCTGCCATGATGGTGAACGGCCCGAACGCCTGGACGGACGGACAAACGCGCAGCCTGGAGAACATCCGCGCCCCGTGGACGCGGCTCCGCCACCATCAACCCAATGCCGGGGCTCCTGTTCCTTTGTGCCTTCGGGATGCCGACCGTCGGAGATGCTTGCGCGTCACCGCGGGTTACCGCGATGTTGGGCGGTTGCCGCCCGAACGATGCATGGGCTTGACTTGGCCGGCCTTTACCGGGGCGGCCTTTACCGGCCCGCCCCCAGCACGCGGCGGCGCTTGGGGTCCGGACCGAGCGAGCGGATGAAGGGCGGCAGCCCGCCGGCGGACCGGGTGTTGAAGGCCGCCTTCGGCGTATCCTCCGCGCCCGCCGTCTCCACGACCATCTCTTCCGGAGCCACCGTGGGGCGGAAACCCCGGGCGATCCACAGCGCGAAGGCGCCGGACAGCAGAAGCAGCAGCGGCGGGACGGCGGCGCGCAGGGCCCAGGGCCACAGGACCTCCGCCCGGCGCGCCCAGCGCTCCGCCCAGAAACGCTCGGCGATCGCCCGCACGCGCTCCTCGCCGAGGTCCGGCGGGGCGGCCAGGGTGGTGCCGTCGGGGAAATCCGTCCGCGCCACGACTCCCCGCCGCACCCCGTCCTCCACCACCGCCTCGTCGGCGGTGTAGTGCTGCGGCAGGAAGGCGTCCCTCGCATCCGAATAGGCGTAAAGACCGGCGAACGGGTGGCGTCCGTGCAGATCGGCGGCGGCGAAGGCGGCGACCACCGCCCCCCACAGCAGGGCGGCGGCCAGCCAGCCCCGCCACAGGCCCTTGCTCCAGTTCATGTCCCGTTTCCCGTCTTCCCCAAGGAGGCGGAAAAACTAAAGACCCGGCCGGCGGGCAGCCAGGGTCAAAAACCGGCCTTCGCGAACCGGACCTTCACAAACCGGCCCTTTACAAACCGATGGTTCCCGGTCAGGCCGCGGGCTTCAGCAGTTCGCGCAGGATGTGCGGGGTGATCGGCTTGTGGACGAGGCGGAAGCCGGCGCCGCGGATTTCGGTGATGCGTTCGGGCGCGGTGTCGCCGGTCAGCACCACGGCGGGGATGCGCACGCCGCAGACGCCGTGGATGTCGCGGATCGCCTCGACCCCCGTCCGCCCCTCGCGCAGGCGGTAGTCGGCGATGATGAGGTCCGGCAGCCGGCCCAGCCCGTGCAGCAGGTCCACCGCCTCCTCCGCCGACACGGCGGCCACCACCTCGTAGCCCCACTGCTCCAGCAGGGTGCGCAGGCTGAGCAGCACGATGGCCTCGTCGTCGATGACCACCACCAGCCCCTGCCCGTCGTCGTTGGCGCGGTCGGGCGCGTTGCGGCGCAGGACGGCGCGGGCGCGCACGGAGGGAAGCTCCACCGAGAAGACGCTGCCCCGTCCGGGACGCGAGCGCAGGGCGATCGTGTGGCCGAGCAGCCCGGCCAGCCGCTTCACGATGGCGAGGCCGAGCCCCAGCCCCTTGGCGCGGTCGCGCTCGGGGTTGCCGATCTGGAAGAACTCCTCGAAGACGGCCTGCTGCAACTCCTCCGGCACGCCGACGCCGCTGTCGGCCACCTCGATGCGCAGCGCGCCGTTGCGGCGCCGGCAACCGACCACGACGCCGCCCCGCTCGGTGTAGCGCAGCGCGTTCTCGATCAGGTTGCGCAGGATGCGCTCCAGCAGCATCGGGTCGGTGCGCGCCCACAGCGAGGTCGGCACGACCCGCAGCCGGAGCCCCTGCCCGTCCGCCTGCGGCCCGTATTCCGTGGCCAGCCGGTCGAACAGCGGTCCCACCGCGCATTCGGTGACGCTGGGCTCCACCGCCCCGGCGTCGAGCCGCGACACGTCCAGCAGCCCGTCCAGCAGGAGCTTCAGCGCGTCCAGCGAATGGCCCATGCTGGTCACCAGCTCGTGGCCGGGATGGCCATGCAGCTTGTCGCCCAGCACCTGCGCGAAGAAATAGAGCGACTGCACGGGCTGGCGCAGATCGTGGCTGGCCGCCGCCAGGAACTGGGTCTTCGCCCGCTCCGCCTTCTCGGCGCGGGTCTTTTCCCGCCGGGCCTCGTCCGCTGCGGTGATCGCACGCTCCATCGCACGCTCCGCCGCCTCCTTGGCGGCGAGCAACGCCTCCGCCGCCGTCCTGCGGGCGGTGATGTCGCGCACGATGCCGGTGAAGCGCACCTCGCCGTCGGCCTTCCATTCGGCGACCGACAGCTCCAGCGGGAACACCGACCCGTCCTTGCGCTGGCCCGTCACCTCGCGCCCGATGCCGATGATCCGCCGCTCCCCCGTGCGGTGGTAGCGCTCCAGATAGCCGTCATGCGCGCTGCGGTCGGGATCGGGCATCAGCATGCTGACGTTGCGGCCCATCACCTCCTCCGCGGCGTAGCCGAAGATGCGCTCGGCGGCGCGGTTGAAGCCGTGCAGGACGCCGGCCCGGTCGATGACCACGATGGCGTCGACCGCCGTGTCCACGATGGAGCGGTAGCGCGCCTCCGCATGGGCGGCGGATTCGCTGGCGCCGACCAGCGCGGCGCTGGCCTCGGCCAGGACGCGGTGCAGATCGTCGATCTCGCGCACGGGCACGCCGCCGTCGTAGCGGATCGGCCGCCCCTCCATCAGGCTGGCGCCATGGGCGGCCAGTTCGCGGACGGGATGGGCGAGCCGCCGCGCGAAGACCGCCGCCGACGCCAGCGACACGCCCAGCAGGACCAAGCCCAGCCCCAGCGCCAGCACGACCGTGCGGTTCAGCGGGTTGAGCACGGCCTCCGTCGGCGTCGCGGCGACCAGGGTCCAGTCAGCGAGCTGCGTGCGGTGGAAGGCGCCGATGATCTCCACGCCGTCCAGCGTGGCGCCGCGGTAGTTGCCGGTGTCGGCCGTCCCGCGCGCCTTCAGGAACCAGTCCGGTACCCCCCGCCCCACATACTTCGCATGCTCGCGCGAGCGGGCGGCGATCCGGTTCTCGCCGTCGATGATCGCGGCGATCAGGCCGGACCGCGTCTCGAAGCCCTCCAGCAGGGTGCTCCACGTCTGCGGGTCGACCACCGCCGACAGGACGTAGCGCAGGCCGCCGTCGCGCAGCACCGGCACCATCACGGCGATCATCGGACGCTCGGCCGCCGTCGCGGTCACCAGATCGGACACCGCCGGCTGACGGGTCGCGGTCAGCCGCTGCATCGCGTCGCGCTGGGGCACGTCCGGCAGGGGGACGCCGTGCCGGACCGCCGTGTTGACGATCTGCCGCCCCGACGGCTCGATCAGCGCGATGCTGGTCCAGGACGGATGCTGCGTCAGCGCCAGCTTCGCCCGCTCATAGAAGCCGGCGGGATCGTCGGCGGCCAGAGTGTCCGTGCGGGACAGCGCCCGCAGCGCCTCGATGGTCGCCCCCAGTTCCCGGTCCACGATCAGGGCCAGCGCTTCCGCCGTGTCCGACATGTTGTCTTCGACGGCTTCCCGCTGTTGCTGCACCAGCCAGCCGATGAGCATGCCGCCGAGCAGGAGCATCGGCACCAACGTCACGAGCACAAGCCTCAGCAGGTACCCGTGCAGAGTCATCGGTTGCTGACGGAACACCGTCTTCAAAGGCATGGAGGGACAATCCGAAAGGTTCGGGGCACAAACAGATTATTGCATCTTGCTCCGCCCTTTCGTGCTTCGCCACCGGAATCTGAAACGATGGGATGAGACTGATTATATAGGCGTTACCCTGTTGGAATAATAAAGGGTCTGCCAAGCTTCCGTTCCACCCCCTTGGCTCGCTCCACAGTCATGGAGCCGCTTGGGTTCTCGGGTTGAACTTTTTATGCGCGGTCGCTTACTGAAAAATGCGCTGCCCTGTCCTTCACATACCCTGGTATGAGCAGAATTGACAGACCGATCCCTTGTGAAGATTTTGGGGATGACCGGTGTCGTCTGAGGCAAAGGCGGCGTGGGAGCCAAGTCCACTTGCGGATCGTCCGACGTGGCGGCGATCGGGGCGGAAACCACTGCCGGATGCGGCGGGATCGTCGGCGTCGCCGGAGGGGCGGCCAGGGCGGCGGCCTGCTGGTGGCGGGCGGTTTCCGCTTCCTTCTCCTTCTGATGGCGGCGATGGGCGATTTCGCGGGCGCGGATCTGCTGTTCCTGGCGCAGGGCCATGGCCAGCCGGCGCAGGGGCGCCGTTCCGCCGGTCACCGAAGCCTGGCCGGCGGCGGCGCGGAAGTCGCCGACCGTGGGAAAACGCCGGTAGCCGGAGCGGAAGGAGGACCAGACGCCGCGGAAACCGGCGATCCAGTCCTCGGCGGGCCAGCCGGCCATCTCGAGAATGTCGGCCTCCAGCATATCGGCGTCCGGAAGCTCCAGGCCGAAGCGGGCCGCCAGCTTCTCGATGCCGGTCAGCACATTCTCCACGCCGATGGCCGGGCAAGCGGTTTCAAGGGCGGCCTCCACCCGCTCGGCCAGCGCCCCGATCTCCTCCGGCGTGCGATCCGCGATCTCGAAGCGCAGGTCGGCGCGCTCAAGCCGGGCGAGCGAGGCGATCGCGCAGGGCAGAGAGGACGCCGGCGTTGCGGGCAGCCACGCCATGTCCGGCGTCGGCGGAGCGGCGCTGGCGGGAAAGCTCGGAGAGCTGGCGATCAGGGCTGTGACGGTCATTCTGGTCGCTCCGGTTGGAGGGGCGGCGGGAAGTGGTTTCAAAGGGGACGACGGTGCCTTCGGGCCGTTCGCCGTCCGGTGCCGCGGCGGGGGCGACCAGTTCGCGGGTCACCCATTTCCGCCAGGCGCCCGACGGGTCGGCCGGGCTGTAGCCGTTGCGGGCGTTGGCCTTGCGGCACCAGGACACGAACTTGCGGGTCACGGCGGCCGGATCGACCTCCGGACGGGTCTCCGCGGCCCAGGCCAGATCGGCGGCGTCCGGCTGCCAGTCCTCGGCGAGGGCGTCTTTCGCCGGGGTGTCTCGGTTCCTGATGCCTGATGCCCCAACCGATCCCCCCGCCCGGAAGGAGGAGGAGTTTTGAGAATCAGGATTCAGGGGATTCCCTGTCCTTAGGAGTCCGTCAGCCGGCTGACCGGTGGTGTCGGCGGGCCGACCGGAAGAGTCGGTGTCCTGCGCGCCCACCAGGGCATAGACCATGCCGCGGAAGCCGCGTTCGCGGCGGGCTTCCACCAGGGACAGGTCCGGCGCCTGCAGCTTCGTCAGCACGGCGGACAGCCAGGGGCGGCTCTTGCCGAGTTCGGCGGCCAGCTCGTCCTGGACCAGACCGGCGCAGACGCCGGCGGCGTCCGCACGCGCGTAGAGGCCGGAGAGCACCGCGATTTCCGCGGCTCCGACGCCGGGCACAGCGATCCATCGCCGGTACAAGGTCGTGTACGGGGTCATTGTCTTCCCATGATCCAGCGCTTCGATCCCGGCGGAAGACAAAGCGGGAGCGTCAGTGGAATCCGCGATTCCACTTGGTTTTCCGAACCTGCCCTGGCATCATGAAGTCGCCAAACCGCTGATGCGGGGTCCGGTTCTCCCGGTCTTCCATCGGTTTTCGACACTTCGGTGTGCACGAGGGCACAGGTCGCCAAACCTGTGCCCTTTGTGTTTCCGGAGGTCGTCTCCTCCTTTACGTCATCGTCGTCCCCTTCGGCGTGTCGCGGCGGTTCGGGACCGCCAGCCAAAAATCCTGGCCCAAAAATCCCGGCCCAAAAGCTATCGGTTCGGGCTTTGGTGAGCCCGTTACGCAAGATGTTGTCGTGGCCCCGACAGGCTGTCCACGATTCAAATACGTGCGTCGGAATCGCTCCGGTTGCGCCGATGCGGGAGCATGGAGTCAGTGGAATCAAGGCTTTGAGCCCCATGGAGCGGTGGCGGACGACGTCCGGGTGTCGCCGTTCTGCCGAGAAACCGGGCGGAAAACGTCGCCGTTCTGCCGAAAGATTCCAGCGCACGGGGCGGCGCGCCGGAGCGTCGGACTCCGCCGGATGTCGCCGTTCTGCCGAATAATCTGGTCTGTGGCCCATCGGTGACTCCGGGAATCGGCCGAGAATCGGACTCCGACTCGCGCAACCGAGTGTCGCCGTTCTGCCAATGTGCTCCCTCCGCGGCGGCCTTTGGACCCTCGGGATTCCGGAAAGAGTCAGGGAATCCAAGCCTTTCAGCGCCATTTTGCGGCTTGTCGGGAGTCCGGACCGTCAGAACGCGGACGCTTTCGGCAGGGAGACCCTCCAGCGGGGCACAGCGTCCGGGGAAACTGGCAGAACGGCGACATCCGCCCGTACGGTCACAGCGTCGTTTCCGGCCGGTGAGGAATCTTTCGGCAGAATGGCGACGTTGGCGCCTGCGTCGTGGAACATGCGGGGCGTATCGGGAATCATGACCGTAACCGCCAGCGGCGCGGCCGGGGAGACTGGGTGCATGGACGACCACAAGACCGACAAGGAAAACGCCGAACTGCTGGACCGTCCGGTCCAGCTGGCGCTGCGGCTGGATTCGCCGCTGCGCGGCGACGTGAACAACGACCGGGCCCTGATGGCCTATTCGCTGTTCGGCCTGTCCAAGGACAAGGTGGAAAGCCTTCCCACCTACGACGACGGCAAGGTGAAGATCGAGGTGCGCGCCCCGCGCGACGTCGGCGTCGCGACGATCTGGGACAAGTCGGTGCTGATCTACGCCGTCTCGCTCCTGCGCGAGAAGATGGCCGAGGGCAAGATGGGGCCGGAGGTGGGCAAGCTGCACTTCACCACCAGCGACCTCCAGCGCATCGTCGGCAAGACCGCCGGGGGCAGCGCCTACGACAAGATCGAAGGGGCGCTGGAGCGGCTGCAGGGCACGCAGATCAAGACCAACCTGGAGGCCGGGGGCGAGGGCGAAAGCGGCGCCTTCTCCTGGATCTCCGACTACAAGCTGCTGTACCGCCGCGGCAAGAAGGACGGCGAGCGGCAGGTCCGCGGCCTGACCCTGGTCCTGTCGAACTGGGTGGTGCGCGCCGCGCTGGGCAACAACCTGCTGACCTATTCGGAAGACTACTTCGCGCTGAAGCCGATCGAGAAGCGGCTCTACGAGATCGCCCGCGCCCATCTGGGCCACGGCAACGCCTTCTGGATGGCGCTGGAGCCGCTGCGCAAGCGGGTCGGCTCCGACAACGACCTGCGCAAGTTCAAGAACGCGCTCGGCCCTGTGCTGCAGGCCGACCGCATCCCCGGCTACGGCGTGCGCATCGTCGAGGCCGCGGAGTACAAGGAGCTGATGACGGCCCGCGGCGCCTCCATCGCCCGCGTGCTGAACGCCGACCTGCCGGTCATCTTCTGGCGCAAGGACGCCGGCGAGCCGGAGGGCTGGATCGACATTCCCAGGGTCGAGTTCGACGAGGTGGTCTGAGCCCCCTCCCCTGCCCTATTCCCCCAGCAGAAGAGCGCGGAAGGTCCGGGCGGCGTGGCTCAAGCCGCGCTCGCGGTGGCGCAGCAGGCGGAAGGGCCGCTCGGGCAGCGGAAAGGGCACGCGGTGCAGGTGCCCGGCCGCCAGCGCGCCGCGCGCCACCAGATCGGACAGGGCGGTGGCCCCCGCCCCGGCCGTGACCGCCGACAGAACCGCCTCGTTCGACGGCAGCTCAAGCGCCACCGGCAAGTCCTCCGGCGCCCCGCCCTGCCCGCGCACCGCCTCCTCGAACTCGGAGCGGGTGCCCGACCCGGCTTCGCGCAGGACCCAGGGGGAACGGTGCAGGTCCGCCGCCGGCAGGTCGCTCCGCCCGCGCCAGGGGTGACCGTCGCCAACCAGCAGCAGCAGGCGGTCGCCGGGCAGACGGTCCTGTTCGAGCAGCGGGTCCGTCACCTCCCCTTCCACCAGCCCGAGGTCGGCGGCGCCGTCCAGCACGGCCCTGGCGACCTGGGCGGTGTTGGCGGCCTTCACCGCGACGTCGACGTCCGGATGGCGCCGGTGGAACGCCACGAGCCGTTCGGGCAGCCAATAGCCGGTGATGGTCTGGCTGGCGTGGATGGCGATGCGCCCGCGCTTCAGCGCCGACAGGTCGGCCAGCATGCGCTCCGCCGCCTCGGCGCGGGCCAGCACCGCGGCGGCCTCGTCCAGGAACAGGCGACCGGCCTCCGTCAGCTCGATGCGGCGGCCCACCCGGTCGAACAGGCGGACGGCGTGCCGCGCCTCCAGGCTGGAGACCGCGGCGCTGACCGCGGACTGCGTCAGATTCAGGGAGGCCGCCGCCCGCGTCACATGCTCCTGCGTGGCGACCGCCACGAAGATGCGGAGCTGTTCGAGAGTCATCCGGTCCCCTGCCTGTCAATCGTTCGATAAATCCGAATGATTCATCCAGTATAATCCGTTGGTACGAACGGTCCAGAGGGCGCAGCTTCCCGGCATCGGAATTCGAGGACGCCATGCCGACCCCTGCTCTTTCATCGCCCCGCCGGTCCTTGGACGCCCTGTTGCCGGGGATTCTGCTCTGCTCCGGCGTGAGCGGCGCGGCGCTGGCTCTGCAAAGCCTGGAAGTGCGGATCTTCGGGCAGGCCTGGCTGGAGGCGCTGGTCCTGGCGATCCTGATCGGGGTGGCCTTGCGCAGCCTCTGGGCGCCGGGGCGGCGCTGGAAGGCGGGAACGGACTTCAGCGCCAAGACCCTGCTGGAGGTCGCGGTGGTGTTGCTGGGCGCCTCCATCGACCCGGACACGATCCTGGCGGCCGGGCCGGGGCTGGTGGCGGGGATCGCCGGGGTGGTCGCCCTGGCCCTGGCGGTCAGCTACGGCATCGGGCGCCTGCTCGGCCTGCCGCCGCGCATGGCGGTGCTGGTCGCCTGCGGCAACTCCATCTGCGGCAACTCGGCCATCGCGGCCACCGCGCCGGTGATCGGGGCGCACGGCGACGATGTGGCCGCGGCTATCGCCTTCACGGCGGTGCTGGGCGTTCTGGTGGTGCTGGGCCTGCCGCTGCTGGTGCCGCTGCTCGGGCTCAGCCCCATGCAGTACGGGGTGTTCGCCGGGCTGACCGTCTACGCGGTGCCGCAGATCCTGGCGGCGACCGCGCCGGTCGGCGCGCTGAGCGTCCAAATCGGGACGCTGGTGAAGCTGCTGCGCGTGCTGATGCTGGGGCCGGTGGTGGTGGCGCTGGCCCTGATGGCGAAGCCGGAGGGGGCGGCCCGGAAGGACGCCAAGGAAGGGGGCGCCAAGGTCCGTCCGCCCCTGCGCCGGCTGGTGCCCTGGTTCATCCTGGGCTTCCTGGCTCTGGCCGGGCTGCGGGCGGCGGGGCTGATCCCGGACGCCGCCCTGGCGGCCAGCCAGACCGCGGCGGGCATCCTGACGGTGCTGTCGATGGCCGCCTTGGGGCTCGGGGTGGATGTCCGGATGCTGTCGCGGGCGGGCTTGCGCGTCACCGCGGCGGTGGTTCTGTCGCTGGCGGCGCTGGGCGCCATCGGTCTGGGGTTGATCCGCCTGCTCGGGATCATGTGAGCGCGGATGGCGGAGCGTCGGGGCGGCAGCGCTTGCAGGGGCGGAAGCCCGCCGCCTCCGCCGCCGCGGCGTCCGGGTGGAACGCGACGTTCTCCCGCTTGGCCCGTCGCGATGGGCAGGACGGCCGGCAATAGACGCCGGTGGTGCGCACCGCATAGACGAAGCGTCCGTCACCGTCCCGGCGCATCACCGCCCTCCACATCATGTCTTCGTCCAGGGCATCCTCGTCCATGGTGTCCTCCCGGTCCTGCTGCCGTGATCGTCGCGGATGCTTCGACGGCGGGCCACCCGTTTCCTGCGCCACGCAAAAAGACGGCCGGCAGAGGTCTGCCGGCCGCGAGGTTCGGGGAGGGAGGGATGCGAAGCGGGGGAGCCTTACTTCTGGATGCCGGTGACCTGCTGCTGGGCCTTGTTGCCGATGCCGGCGGAGAGGTTGGAGACGGTGCCGAGGTTCTGGTTGAACAGGGCGCCCGGCGCGCCGAACTGCATGGCCTTGACCTGCTGCTGGGCGGTGTTGCCGATGCCGACCGCGCTGTTGCTGACGGTGCCGGCGTTGCTGTTGAAGCCGCCCAGGGCGAAGGGCGCCTTCACCCCGCCGCCCATCCCGCCACCGGTCTGCAGGCCGAAGACCTGCTGCTTGGCGGTGTTGCCGACGCCGGCGGCGAGGTTGGAGACGTTGCCCAGGTTGGAGGCGGTGCCGAAGGGCCCGGCCAGCCCGCCGCCCGCCTGGACGCCCATCACCTGCTGCTGCGCCTTGTTCTGGATGCCCGCGGCGGTGTTGGAGATGACCCCCAGGTTGCTGGCGTTGCCGAGCGGGATGCCGCCGGTCATCAGGTCGCCGGCGAAGGCCGGGCCAAAGGAGGCGGTGGAGCAGAGCAGGACGGCGGCGGCGGCGATCAGGGTGGTGCGGCGCATGGTATGGTTCCTTCCGGTGTCTGAGGAGTTGGTGTCTGGGGGAGTTGGCTGCCGGTTCCGTCTGCGTCTGGCCCCGGCCTGTCCGATGACCAGACCCTACGCCCCGCCGCCCTCCCCCGCTGTGGCCTGCGCCACACTGTGGGACAGCTTTTCCGAAAGGCCTTTTCTTCCGCCCGAACCGTTGAGGCACGGGGGATTTCCTGTACGATCCCCCGACGCCTTTTCCGGCACCCGCCCTTGTTCCGTGCGGGGCCACCACAACGATGCGAGACGGCGCAATGCTTCAGACACCCGACCGGTTGGACCCGGAGGTCGTGATCTTCGATTTCGACGGCGTCATCATCGACTCCGTGCCCACCAAGAACGGCGGTTTCGCCATCCTCTACGGCATCGACGATGCGGAGACGGAGGAGCGGATGCGCCAGACGATCTGGCGCAACGGCGGCCTCAGCCGGTTCAAGATGCTGGCGATCCTGGAGCGGGAGATGTTCGGGCGCGACCCCGGCCCGGCGGAGATCGACGATCTGGCCCGCCGCTACGCCGAGATCGTCGATCCGCGCGTTCCCGACTGCGCGCTGATCGCCGGCGCGGAGACGGTGCTGGACCAGTTGGACGGCACGCCCTGCCACCTCGTCTCGGGCACGCCGCACGAGGTGCTGATGGGCACCGTGCGCGCCAAGGGGCTGGAGCGGCATTTCCTCAGCATCACCGGCTCCCCCAACGTGAAGGCGGAGGTCTTCGCGCGCATCGTCGCGGAGGGCGGGCACGACCCGGCGCGGTCGCTCGCCATCGGCGATTCCCTGACCGAGCTGGAAGCCGCCCGCAAGGCCGGCATGGGCTTCGTCGGCGTGGTGTCGGAAGGGCTGCCGAACCCCTTCCCGCCCGACGTGACGGTGGTCGGCGACCTGCACGGGCTCGCCCAACGACTCTGAGCGGCGGATTTGCGGTAAACGGTCGCATCGGGGTATTGTTTATGGGGCCAACAATCCATAAATGATTATGGCATCCTATGACGAAAGGGAGGTCAGTATGCCCGTGCCGAAAGAGGCTGCCGAAGCCGCCCGTGACCGTTATCTGGCGATCCTCAGCGGGTACCCCGGTATGACCCGCGCCGAAGTCACGAAGCTGTCCGACGACTACGCCATCGCGGTCAATTTCGCGTCGGGCATCCCCGACGATCTTCCCAAGGATCTGGACGGCGTGCCGGTGATCGCACGCACCCAGTGACGCTTATCCGGTGACACGCAAACGAAACGCCCGGTCCAGACCATGGACCGGGCGTTTTGCGTGTCCGATATTTACGCCGGGTTGGATGGTGTGGTGGCGTCGGCGCGCTCGGCCTGCCCCTTGTTCATCGCCATCGCCATCATCTGGCTCGCCTGCGCGGTGCAGGTCGCGGCCAGCGTGCGCACCGTCTGGCCGCCTTCGACGAGAAGCCGGCTGAGCATCGGGCCGGGCGCTTCGAAGGTGCCGATGAACACCCGCTCCTCCTCCCCCTTGCCGGCGAAGCCGCGCTTGAACAGGTGGACGCCGGGGTTGGCCTGGGCGTTGACGCCATGCAGGTCGTAGCGCTTTCCGCCGCTGGCCTTCACCCATTGCATCGCCTTCCAATGGACGAGGAAGGCCGCGTTCAGCGGCAGTCCGGCCTCCGCGGTGGCCGAATTCTGCATCAGCGCCGTGTCGCCCAGCAGCGACACCACCACGCCGGCCACCGGTTCGCCGTTGTGGGAGGCCATCACGGCGTGCATCTTCATGCCGTCGGGCAGGGCGCGGTGGACCTTCGTCAGGGTGCGGCTGTCGAAGGCGCGGAAGCCCTTGCGGCGCTGCGTCTGGATGAACAGGTCGTCGATAGCGTCGAGAATCTCCGGCGAGGAGCCCTCGACGATCTCCAGCCCGGCCCCTTCGGCCTTGGCGAGGCCGCGGCGCCAGTGGCGGGACAGATCCTTGTGGATCGTCGCCTCGTCGCGGGTCAGGTCCATGATGAAGGTGCGGTACGGGGCCTTGGCGTCGCTGTGCCGCATGCCCAGCGCCTCCATGGCGGACAGCGCGCCGGCGCCCTCCCCTGCCCCGTCCTCGACGCGCGGCAGGACGCGCAGGAACAGCCCGCGCCGGACGCTGTACTCGGCCTTCATCGCCTCCATGATGGCCAGGAACGCCTCCGGATCGGCTTGGCGGCCCTTGGGACGCCACAGCGGCCCCCACATGACCAGCGCGATGCCGCCGATGCCCGGCACCCGACGGACCAGCAACTGCGCCGCGGCGACCGGCTGGCCGTCCCGGCGCAGCACGATGTGGCTGAGGTCGCGGTTGGGATGGGCGAGGCGCCCGAAATCCCAGGTCTGGAAGATGTTGGCGTCGTCGAATCCGTTCATGACGGCGTACCAGCCGCCGCGGTCCATACGGTCGATCTCGACAGCGGGTGAAGCGTCCAGGCAATCGCCCCCAAATGCGTCGGTGTGAATCTGGCGTTTCCCCAGCGAAGTCACGTCGAACCTCTCGCGTGGTTGG
Organism: Azospirillum sp. TSH58; assembly: GCF_003119115.1. NCBI lineage: Bacteria > Pseudomonadati > Pseudomonadota > Alphaproteobacteria > Rhodospirillales > Azospirillaceae > Azospirillum > Azospirillum sp. TSH58. Next base: position 267,197 of record NZ_CP022366.1, on the reverse strand, counting down.
TCGAATGGGCGCAACCGGGGCAGGCGTGGAACCCCGCCCGTCCCGCATCCCTGGCCGGAGGCCAGAGCCGTCGGATCGTCAAAGGTCGAAGCTCCGCGGAAGGTCTTAGGCAGATCACGCGCGGCCTACGGTCTTTGCGATCGTCCACAAACAATAGGAGACGCACGGGAAAATCACACAAACCCTGATGGGTTCGCGCAAAATCCCACTGGATTATTCTCTGTGGCTAAGCGCTTTTTCTGGGGATTGTATGGGCTACGCCCGTATCGACGCGGATGCTGCGGCGCAATACGCCCAATTCGACGCCGGCGAGAGGGTTTTTGAGGATTCGGCTGTCAGAACATCGTCAGCTGGATGATGCCGTCCGCGCGGGCGTGGCGCTCCGCCGCGTTGGCGGCGGCGTCCTGGGCGCCCTCCTGCGACTGGGCGATGCCGACGGCGATGCGCTCCCCGGCCACCGACACGGTCCAGGTCCAGCGGCCATCGGTCCGCCACGACACGGCCAGTTCACAGCCATGCGCCTGACACACCAGTTGCCGCACCGACCAGTTCGCCGCCATTCGCGCAAACCCCATAGCCCCGGAACCGCCTCCGGCCCCGCATGCCTAGTTATGCACCGGAGCGGCCCCGTTCCGCCAGTGCCGGCTGCGGCGAGGCGGTGGGTAGACACCCATTGCGGGGGTTGGGACGACTTGATAGCTTCCCAGACGACTCCGGCAAATGGGGCGACGAGGGGGCAATGACCGGCGACGATTTGAAGCTGCTGCGCGAGAGGCGCGGCCTCACCCAGACGCAGATGGCCGCGTTCGTGAACGAACTGACCGGCCGCCGATACGACAAGCAGCGGCTCAGCAAGTGGGAGACGGGGCGCGAGCCCCTGCCCCGCGACGTGCTGGGCCGTCTGCTGCTGCTGTCCCTGGAGCAGCCGGCGACCGCGCCGCCGCGCGCCGGGACGACCATCGCCGTCGGCCTGCAGAAAGGCGGCACCGCCAAGACGGCGACCTCCATCAACGTCGCCTTCATGCTGGCCCGGTCGGGCAACCGGGTGCTGCTGGTGGACGCCGATCCGCAGGGCAACGCCACGGTGCATGTCGGCGTGCCGCAGACCGACGTGGTGGCGCTGACGGAGCAGGGCAGGGTGCTCTACCACGCGCTGATGGGCAAGGCGAAGCTGGCCGAGGTCATCCGCCCGACCAGCGTCGAGGGGCTGGACGTCGTGCCGTCGAGCATCGCGCTCGCCAGCGCCGACACCGAGCTGCCGGGCAACCTGACCAACGCCCAGACCGCCATGGCGGAGATGCTGGACGCGGTGCGGGGCGAGTATGATTTCATCCTGATCGACTGCGCGCCGAACCTGGGGGCGGTCACCATCAACGCGCTGACCGCGGCGGACTATGTGCTGATCCCCTGCCAGGCGGAGCCGCACGCCATCCTGGGCGTGAACGCCTTCCTGGACACGGTGACGAAGATCCAGCGGCGTCTGAACCCGAACCTGCGGATTCTGGGCGTGCTGCCGACCATGCTCAATCCCCGCCAGACCCAGGACCGCTCCTCGCTGGAGGACATCGGCCGGCTGTGGGGCGAGGATTACCGGGTCTTCCCGCCGGTGCCGCGCGCGACCATCTACGCGCAGGCCGCCGGGGCCAACGTCATCACGCTGGACGCCGACATCGGCGCGCCGGGCGTGGAAAGCTACGCCGCCATCGCCGGGGCCCTTCTGAAGGCCACCGGACGCGTCCGGGAGTCGTCCGATGCCGCCTAAGAAGCTGACCCGCCAGACCGCCGCCACAGTCCTGCAAGCCAAGAACACCGCCCCGGCCCTGGAGACCGACCGGCTGTTCGGGCTGACCGGCGCCCTGCCCCGGCTGATCGAGGCCGACGTCGCGGCCATCCGCACCGACCCCAACCAGCCGCGCACCGTCTTCGACGAGACCGCACTCGCCTCGCTCGCCGCCTCCATCGAGCGGCACGGGCTTCAGCAGCCGGTGCTGGTGCAGGAGACGGCGGAGAAGGGCGTCTACCGCCTCGTGGCCGGGGAGCGCCGCCTGCGCGCCCACCAGATGCTCGGCCGCCCGACCATTGCCGCCATCATCACCAAGGGCAAGGCGGAGGAGATCGCGCTGATCGAGAACGTCCAGCGCGTGGACCTGGACGCCATCGATCTGGCCCGTGGCCTGACCCAGCTCATCGACAGCCACGGCTACGCCCAGGCGGAGGTCGCCGCGGTGCTCGGCTGCTCGGAGGCCGAGGTGTCGAAGCGGCTGAAGGTGCTGGACCTGCCCACCGACATCCTCCGCGAATACCGGGAGAACCCCGACGCGGTGTCGCGCTCCGCCCTCGTCGAGCTGGCCTTCGTCGGCGACGAAGGGGAGGTGAGGCGGCTGTGGCAGTCGGCGCGCACCGGCGGGCTGACGGTGCAGTCGGTGCGCGCGGCGCGGGCGTCCAAGGCGCCGGGGTCGGCGGAGCCGATGCGGGTTCTGGGCCGCTCGATCAACCGCATCGAGAAGGAGCTGAAGGCCATCGACGCGGTCAGCAACGCGATGCAGAAAGAGCATCGGGAGCTGCTGCGGGACCTGCGGATGCGCATCGACGATCTGCTGGGGGAGTGACCGCTTTCGAAATCGAAAGCGTCTTTAGGTTGTGAGTTATTCGATAATTTAACAACCTATAAGAGCTTTCGAAGTCGAAACGCGGAATGCCCCAGGGCGTCACTGTTGGGCAGTCCTGCCCCCACCCCGACCCTCCCCCGCTGCGCAGGGGAGGGGGCAAAAAAATTCCCTCCCCTGCGTGAGCGGGGGAGGGTCAGGGTGGGGGCAAAGCCCCGACAAGTTTCAACGACGAAGCACCGCGTGACCGGCGCCGCGTCCCGCCTTACAGGGGCTGCTGCGGGCGCATGTCCGCCGGGTCGATGCCGGCGACCGCCACCGGCTTCTTCATGGCGTCGCGGCGGAAGGGCTCGCCCAGCTCCTGGTTCAGGATCACCTCGACGAAGGTGGTGACGCCGCGCCCCTGATCCTCGATGGCCTGGCGCAGGGCGGCGGTCACCTCGTCCTGGGTGCGCGCGGTGACGCCCTTCAGGCCGCAACCCTCGGCCACCTTGGCGTAGCTGAGCTTGGGGTTCAGCTCCGTCCCGACGAAGTTGTTGTCGAACCACAGCGTCGTGTTGCGCTTCTCCGCCCCCCACTGGAAGTTCCGGAAGATCACCATGGTGACCGCCGGCCATCCCTCGCGGCCGATGGAGGACATCTCGTTCATCGAGATGCCGAAGGCGCCGTCACCAGCGAAGCCGACCACCGGCGTGTTCGGGCAGCCGATCTTCGCGCCGACGATCGACGGGAAGCCGTAGCCGCAGGGGCCGAACATGCCCGGCGCCAGATACTTCCGCCCCTCCTCGAAGGTGGGGTAGGCGTTGCCGATGGCGCAGTTGTTGCCGATGTCGGTGGAGAGGATGGCGTCCGCCGGCAAGGCGGCCTGGATGGCCCGCCACGCCTGACGGGGCGACATGCGGTCGGACTCGCGCTCGCGCGCCTCGGCGTTCCAGCTCGTTCCGGGATCGTCATCCTCATGGTCGAGCGAGGAGAGCAGTTGCAGCCACGCCGACTTGGTCTGGTGGATCAGCGCCCGGCGCTCCAGCCGCCCCGCGTCCCCGGCGCCGGGGGCGAGCTGCGCCAGGATCTGCTGCGCCACCTGCTTGGCATCGCCGCAGATGCCGACCGAGACCTTCTTGGTCAGGCCGATGCGGTCGGGGTTGATGTCGACCTGGATGATCTGTGCGCCCTTGGGCCAATAGTCGATGCCGTAGCCGGGCAGGGTGGAGAAGGGGTTGAGCCGGGTGCCGAGCGCCAGCACGACGTCGGCCTTGGCGATCAGCTCCATCGCCGCCTTGGACCCGTTGTAGCCGAGCGGCCCGACCGACAGCGGGTGGCTACCGGGGAAGGCATCGTTGTGCTGGTAGCCGCAGCAGACCGGCGCGTCCAGCCGCTCCGCCAGCGCGATGCTGTCGGGAATGGCCCCGCCGATCACCACCCCGGCGCCGTTCAGGATGACCGGGAATTTCGCCTCCGAGAGCAGGCGGGCCGCCTTGGCGATGGCCTGCCGCCCGCCCGCCGGGCGCTCCAGCCGGACGATCTGCGGCAGCTCAACGTCGATCACCTGGGTCCAGAAGTCGCGCGGCACGTTGATCTGCGCCGGGGCGCAGCCGCGCCACGCCTTCTCGATGACGCGGTTCAGCACCTCGGCCATGCGGCTGGGGTCGCGCACCTCCTCCTGGTAGCAGACCATCTCCTTGAACATGGCCATCTGCTCGACCTCCTGGAAACCGCCCTGGCCGATGGTCTTGTTGGCGGCCTGCGGCGTCACCAGCAGCATCGGCGTGTGGTTCCAGTAGGCGGTCTTGATGGCGGTGACGAAGCCGGTCACGCCGGGTCCGTTCTGGGCGATGGCCATGGCCATTTCCCCGGTGACGCGGCTGTAGCCGTCGCAGATCAGGGCGGCGTTGGTCTCGTGCGCGCAGTCCCAGAACCGGATGCCGGCCTTGGGGAAGAGGTCGGAGACCGGCATCATGGCCGAACCGATGATCCCGAAGGCGTGCCGGATGCCGTGCATCTGAAGGACCTTCACGAACGCTTCCTCGGTGGTCATTTTCATGGTGCGCATCCTCGTTGCATGGATTGGGGAGTAGGGCGGCGGGGCGGTCAGCCGGCGATCACGCGCGGCATGGCCCGCTCGCCGGGGCCGGGAAGAATGGCGGGCCGGTGCACGGCGATGAGGGGGGCGTAGCCGTCGGCCCCCTCCGGCATCGGCATGGCGAACCAGCGGTAATGGCGCCCGCTCCAGACGAGCAGCCCTTGGCTCAAGCCGTGGCCGTCCACCGCGAAGCGGTCGATCAGGCGGCACGCGAGGCCGGCGGACAGCGGCTCGTAGACGACGCCGGGGCCGGAGCGGAACCCCACGCGAGGGCGGGAAGGCGAGCCGCAGATGTAGAGGCTCCGGGCGTCCATCGCCTTGGCGCGGGTCATCAGGAAGGCCAGGGTGGAGTCGTGATCGGTGTGGCCGTACGACATGTCTGCTCCTTTCCTATGGTGGTCGAGACGGCGGGCTCAGGCTTCCCCGGCGCCGTAGAAGAGGGTCACGGTGTGCTTCGCCTCGGCGAAGAAGAGCCAGCGCTCGGCGACCACCCCCAGCGCGGCGGCGGCGGCGGCCAGCAGCGCCAGCGTGCCGGACAGGGCGCCGGGACCGGCGACCAGCGCGCCGAGACTCAGCGCCGCTGGCAGGGCGAAGGCGGCGAGGCGGGTGATGACGCGCAGCCGGACGGCGTGGCGGCGCCCGACGCGGAAGCCCATTTCCTTGAGCAGGTAGTTGTCCTCGCTGTGCGGAGCGTCGAGCAGGCGGACCCGTCCGATGTGGCCCGATCCATTGTGACCGAGGCCGGTGGCCGTCTCCGCCGTGCTGACGGGGCGGGCGGTGGCGCAGTGGCGCCAATGCCCCTCCTTGGCCGCCCAGGCCAGCGCCACCGACGCCAGAGCCAGCAGGGAGGACCAGCCCGCCGCCTGCCCCGTCACGCCCAGGAGCGCGTTCAGCAGCAGCGCCCCGGTCATCAGCGACAGCGCCAGATAGGTGCGCGGCACCCAGGGATTGGCCCACTGGCGGATGGGCTTCAGCGAGGCGTAGATCATCGCCGTGCAATAGACGGTGACCGCCGCCATCGCCGCGGTGATCCAGCCGGCGATACCGGCGATGACGCCGGTGGCCGCCAGGGCGATCCAGGCGATGGCGAAGACGCCCGCCGGCAGGAAGGTGGCGACCGCCGCCACCCCTTCGCGCGACAGCCAGGAGCTGCGCCATTGCGACAGCGCCCGCCACGCCCGCTCCGGCCGGCCGAGATGGGCCAGCGAGGACAGCAGCCCGGCCACCACCAGCCCCAGGGCGAGGGCGAGGGCGGCGAGGCCGAACAGCGGGCTTTCCGGCAGCAGGCCGAAGGGCGCCAGCAGGCCGAGCAGGGCGAGCAGGCCATAGCCGGCGCCCGCCGCGCTGGTGAAGAAGATGATGGAGAAGGCCGGATGCATGGGAACCCTCCCTCAGCGCGCCAGGATGCGGTCGGCCCATTTCAGCAGGCCGTGGAGCGGCAGGTCGTCGTTGGCGCTGTCCTCGGCGACACGGTCGTCGAGCGCCAGGGCGGGCCGCGGCCGGGGCGGCAGGTACTTGTTGGTCGGCTGGTAGCCCAGCTCCGGCATCAGGTCGTAGCCGCCGCGCTCCGCCACCAGTTTTGAGACGGCGGAGGACGGATCGGCGAGGTCGCCGAAATGACGGGCGGAGGTCGGGCAGACCATGACGCAGGCCGGCACCCGCTCCGATTCCGCGATCGTCTCGTTGTGGATGCGGTCGATGCACAGCGTGCATTTCTTCATCACGCCGACGTCCTGGTCGAACTCCCGCGCGCCGTAGGGGCAAGCCCAGGAGCACAGCTTGCAGCCGATGCAAAGATCCTCGTTGACCAGCACGATGCCGTCCTCGGCCCGCTTGTAGGAGGCGCCGGTCGGGCAGACGGTCACGCAGGCCGGCTGTTCGCAATGCAGGCAGGAGCGCGGGAAGTTGGTGGTGCGCGCCCCGCAGCCGCTGTCACCGGTTCCCGCCTCGAAGCTGTGGATCCGGTTGAACCACACGCCGTCCGGGCCGGCGCCGTAGGCGTCGTAATCGGTCAGCGGCGCCATGTGCCCGCCGTCGTTCCACTGCTTGCAGGCGACCGCGCAGGCGTGGCAGCCGACGCAGGTGTCGAGGTCGATGACCAGCCCCAGCCGGGGGGCGCCGGGTTCGCGGTTCGGGAGGCTCGTCATGACCGGACTCCCCGAGACGTGGGACGGAAGGCGGCGCCGGTGCGCAGGATGGCGGGCGGCGGCTCGACGCCCGGCGGCATGGCCTGGGCGGGGAAGCGCGGCATCGTCTCGGCCCGCTCCTTCGGCGGCGCCTTCTCGACGCGGACGCGCAGGTCGTACCAGGCGGCCTGCCCGGTCACCGGGTCGGCGTTGGCGTGGCGGTAGCCGTCGCGCTCCGGCAGCAGCTCCGAGATCAGGTGGTTGAGCAGGAAGCCCTTGGTCCCCTCCGGCGCGTCGGTGGACAGGTTCCAGGCGCCGGAGCGCTTGCCGATGGCGTTCCAGGTCCACACCGTCCCGGCCTCCACCCCGTCCATCAGGCGGACCGGCACCCGGATGCGCCCGGTCGGGCTGGTCACCCAGGCCCAGTCGCCGTCGGCGAGGCCGAGCGTCTCCGCGGTGGAGCGTGCGATGTAGAGGCTGTTGCGCGCCAGGATCTGCCGCAGCCAGGCGTTCTGCGATCCCCAGGAATGGTACATGGGCATCGGGCGCTGGGTGACGGCGTGCAGGGGGAAGGCGCCTTCGTCCAGCCCGTCCTCCTCCAGCGGCGGGTACCAGAAGGGTAGGGGGTCGAAGTAGGTTTCCACCCGCCGCCGCTTGTCGGGAGGCGGCACCACCGCGCCGTGCCCGCGCGCGGCAAGGCGGAATTTCTGAAGCGGCTCGACGTAGAGCTGGAGGACCACCGGCTCCGGCTTGTCGAGGAAGCCCATGCGGGTGGCGGTTTCCAGATAGGCCTGGTTGGCGTGCTTGAAATAGTGCTGCTCCGGCGGCAGCTCGAAGCGCCAGAAGCAGCCGTTGCGGACGTAGCGGTCGAGCTGGTCCGGGTTGGGCGCGCCCTTGCCGGCCTCTTTCCCGTCGGCGCCGCGCCAGCCGGCCAGCGGGCCGATGCCGGGCTTGCGCTCGTGGTTGGTCATGTAGTCGGGATAGCCGCCGGGGTAGCGCGGGCTGCCGTCCTCCTGGACGAAGGCGGGCAGGCCGAGACGGGCGCCCAGCTCGATCAGCACGTCCTGGAAGGGCCGCACGTCGCGGTCGGGGGTCAGCACCGGCTGGCGGATGGAATCGCCGGGGCCGTGCGCGCTGCCGATCGGGCGGTCGAGCAGCGAGATGCAGTCCCACCGCTCCAGATAGGTGGTGTCGGCCAGCACGAGGTCGGCGTAGGCCACCATCTCCGACGCGTAGGCGTCGCAATAGACGATGAAGGGGATGCGGTGCTCGCCGGTGTCCGGGTCCTTGTCGGCCAGCATCCGCATCGTCTCGGACGTGTTCATCGACGAGTTCCAGGCCATGTTGGCCATGTACATGAACAGCGTGTCGACGCGGTACGGGTCGCCCTCCCAGGCGTTGGCGACCACCATGTGCATCAGGCCATGCACCGACAGCGGCGCGTCCCAGCTGAAGGCCTTGTCGATGCGCAGCGGCTCCCCGTCCTCGCCGACCAGCAGGTCTTCCGGCCCCATGGGATAGCCGAGCGGCATCCCGTGGATGGCCTTGCCGGGGCCGGTCTCGCCGCGCTTGCCGGCGGGCTTGGGGCCGGGCGGGGCGGGGCGGGGGTAGGGCGACTTGTAGCGCCAGCCCCCCGGCACGTCGATGGTGCCCAGCAGGATCTGCAGGATGTGGATGGCCCGGCAGGTGTGGAAGCCGTTGGAATGGGCGGAGATGCCGCGCATGGCGTGCATGGCGATGGGCCGCCCGACCATCCGCTCGTGGCGCCGCCCCGCCCAGTCGGTCCAGGGTTGCTCGATGGTCAGCGTTTCCTGGAAGGCGAGATGGGCCATCTCGGCGGCGATGCGGCGGATGGTGTCGGCGGGGACGCCGCAGCGCTCGGCCACCGCCTCCGGCGCGTGCTGCGGGTCGAGGTAGCGTTCGGCCAGCAGATGGAAGGAGGGCACGGCCCGCCGCCCGTCCGGCAGGGTGACGGCGCCGACCAGCGCCGGCCGGATACCGGCCGCGGTCGCCGGGACGGCGCGTTGCTCCACCGCGTCCCAGGCCAGCGGGGCGCCGTCGGCGTCGCGGGCGAACAGGCCGTCGTCGGGGGCGCCGGGGTCCTGGATGACCAGCCAGGGGGCGTTGGTGTAGCGGACCAGATACTCGGCGTCGATGCGGTCGGCGCGCAGCAGCTCGTGGATCAGGGCGAAGACGAACAGCCCGTCGCTGCCCGGACGGATGCCGACCCACTCGTCGGCGATGGCGGAATAGCCGGTCTTGATCGGGTTGACGGAGACGATCTTGGCGCCGCGCGCCTTCATCTTCGACAGGCCGATCTTGATCGGGTTGCTGTCATGGTCCTCGGCCACCCCGAACAGCAGCAGGTAGCGGGTGTGGTCCCAGTCCGGCTCCCCGAACTCCCAGAAGCTGCCGCCCAGCGTGTACATGCCCGCCGCCGCCATGTTGACGGAGCAGAAGCCGCCGTGCGCCGCGAAGTTGGGCGTGCCGAACTGCGCTGCCCAGAAGCCGGTCAGCGACTGGCTCTGGTCGCGCCCGGTGAAGAAGGCGAGCTTGCTGGGGTCGCTGTCGCGGATCTTCGACAGGCGCTCGGTCAGGATGGTCAGCGCCTCGTCCCACTCGATCTCGCGGAACTCGCCGGTCCCGCGCTCCCCGGTGCGCAGCAGGGGCTTGCGCAGCTTGGCCGGGGAGTTCTGGGTCATGATGCCGGCGGAGCCCTTGGCGCAGATCACGCCGTGGTTCACCGGATGGTCCTTGTTCCCCTCGATGAAGCGGAGCTGGCCGTCCTTGATGTGCACTTTGATGCCGCAGCGGCAGGCGCACATGTAGCAGGTGGTGTATTTGACCGTGTCGGAGACGGTCGGCGAGGGGGCGATGTCCTCGCGCGGCGACTGGTAGCGGTCGAGCCAGCCGCGCGCGTCCTCGGGCGCCGCCGGCCCGCTCCTTCGCTGGAACCCCTGGGTGAAGGCGAACCCGCGCGCACGCTGGCCGCCGACGTCGTCGATCTTCGCCATCCTGATCCGTTCCTTCCGGAATGCCTCCCCCGTTCCCTCCCGGCGGGGGCCGGGAGAGGGGGCGGCGCTGCCGTTCCGTTCTTCAAAAAGGCGGTTGCGCGCTCAGTCCGCGAGCCGCTGCGCGCCCGACCGTTTCGCGGCCTCGGCCATCAGCGCGTCGAGGGCCGCCGGCAGGTCGCCGGGCACGTCCACCACGACGGCCCCGGCGCGTTCCAGCGCGCCGTGCTTGGAGGCGTAGCTGCCGCGGTCGCCGGTCACGATGGCCCCGGCGTGGCCCATCTTCTTCCCCGGCGGGGAGGCGCGGCCGGCGATGAAGGAGACCACGGGCTTGTCCGTCTTCGCCACCAGCTCCGCCGCCTCCTCCTCCATGCTGCCGCCGATCTCGCCGACCAGCGCGATGGCGTCGGTGCCCGGATCGTCGATCAGGGCGGCCAGCGCGTCCTTGGTCGTGGTGCCGATCATCGGGTCGCCGCCGATGCCGAGGAAGGCCGACTGGCCATGGCCGCCGCGCACGAGGTTCAGGCAGACGAGCGTGCCCAGGCTGCCGCTGCGCGAGATGACGCCGACCCGGCCCGGCTGGAAGACGCGCGGGTTGAAGGCCGGCATGATGCCGACGAAGCCCTCGCCCGGCGTCACGATGCCGGCGGTGTTCGGCCCGATGATGCGGGTGCCGTGCTCCGCCGCCGCGGCGTGCATCTCCATCACGTCGTGGGAGGGGATGTGTTCGGTCAGGCAGACGACGGTCTTCGCGCCCGCCTCGATGGCGTCGATGGCGGCGGCCCTGGCGGCGGCGGGCGGGATGAACATCACCGACACGTCGAAGCCGCCGTTCGCCATCGCCTCCTTGGCGGTGGCGAAGATGGGCACGCCGCAATGGCTCTGCCCGGCCTTCTTCGGGTTCACGCCGCCGACCACGGTGGTGCCGTAGGCCTGCATCTGCTCGGTCCAGAAGGTGCCCTGCTTGCCAGTGATGCCCTGCACCAGGACCCGGTCGCTCTTGCGTACGATCATCGCGCGGCCTCCACGGCTGCCGAGATGGCGTCTTCCATCCGGTCGTAGGGTTCGATCCCCAATTCCTCCCGCACCATGCGCACGGCCTCGTCCTCGCCGGTGCCGTGGATGGAGAAGAAGACGGGGACGGTGGGGTTCAGCGTCTTCCAGGCCTGGATCACGCCGCCGGCCATCACGTCGGTGCGGGCGAAGGCCCCGCAGAAATTGACGACGAGGCTTTTGACGCCGGGGTTGGACAGCACGAGGTCCAGCGCCTCCGTCCCCTTGGTGTAGGCCTCGCCGCCGATCTCCAGGAAGTTGGACGGGCGTCCGCCGGCGTGGCTGACCACGTCCATCGTCGTCATGGTCAGCCCGGCGCCGTTCGCCAGGACGCCGACGTTGCCCTCAAGCTCGATGTATTTGAGGTCGAGCGCCCGCCCGCGCTCCTCCAGCGCCGACAGCGGTTCCTTCGCACCCAGCCCGGCGATGTCCGCCTGCCGGTAGAGGGCGGCATCGTCCACCGTCAGCTTGCAGTCCAGCGGCACGACGCGGCCGTCGGCGAGCAGGGCCAGCGGGTTGATCTCCAGAAGCTCGGCGTCGTGCTGGCGGTAGACGCGGTAGAGATCGACCAGCATCGCCGCCACCGGCACGGCGGCCTCGCCGAGGTCCAGCCCCAGCAGCAGGCGGCGCGCGTCCGCCGGGCCGAAGCCCTTGCGGATGTCCACCGCCATGCGGCGCAGGGATTCGGGGCGGGTCGCCGCGACCTCCTCGATGTCCATGCCGCCCTCGGTGGAGAACAGCACGAGCGGGCTGCGGCTGGCCGGGTCGTTCAGCACCGCGGCGTAGAATTCGCGGGCGATGGCCGCCTGCTCCTCGACCAGCACGCGGGCGACCGGGAAACCGCCGATCTCCATGCCCAGGATGGCCTGCGCGGCCGCCGCCGCCTCCTCCGGCGTGGCGGCCAGCCTGACGCCGCCCGACTTGCCGCGCTTGCCGGTCGGCACCTGCGCCTTGACCACCACCGGCCCGATGGCGCGGGCGGCGTCCTCGGCCTCCTGCGCGCTGGCGCAGAGGCGACCCTGTGGAACGCTCACCCCGGCGCGGGCGAGCACGGATTTTCCGGCCTGTTCCTCGAAGTTCATCGTCGCCTCCGTCAGCGTCCGTGGCGGGACCAGAAGGGGCCGAACAGGGCCTCTTCGCTCGGCTTGTCCTCCGGGATCGGGCGGACGAGGTGGGTGATGTTGACGAAGTGCTTCCAGCTCAGATTCTCGGAGATGGAGTTCTTCTGCCAGCTCCCGCAGCCCATCGAGAGGGTGAAGTTCAGCCCGCTGTCGAAGCCGCCTCCGTTGCCGAAGGTGTGGGCGAAGTTGACCAGCACGCGCACCACGTCCAGCTCGTCGGCCAACCGTTTGGCGTGCGCCTCGTCCCGCGTGTGGATGCCGCAGGAATGGCCGCGCCCCTGGTGGTCGAGGATCTTGCGCACCTGATCGACCGCCGCGTCGAAGTCGGGCACCCGGTAGACCGCCAGCACCAGCGACAGCTTCTCGCCGGAGAAGGGGTGCGCCTTGCCGACGCCCGTTTCCTCCACCAGGAAGAAGCGGGCCTCGCGCGCCTTGGGCGCCAGCTCGAACGCCTCGGCCAGGATGGCGGCGTCCTTGGCGATCAGCTTGCGGTTCAGCTTGCCGTTCTCCCACAGGCGGGACTGCACGCGCTCCCGCTCCTCCGCGCTGCACAGATAGCCGCCGGCCTTCTCAAGCGCCGCGATGGTCGCGTCGTAGACGGAGTCGAGGACGACGAGCGCGTTCTCCGACGAGCAGGAGGTGGAATTGTCGAAGGTCTTGGACGCGCAAATCTTGCGCGCGGCCTCCGCCAGATCGGCGCTCTCGTCCACGATGACCGGGACGTTGCCGGCCCCGACGCCGATGGCCGGGGTGCCGCTGGAATAGGCGCGGCGCACGTTGTCCTGCGATCCGGTGACGACGACGAGGTCGACCGCCTCCATCAGCGCCTGGGTCAGGCCCTTGGTGATGGGGGTGGGGATCATCTGCACCAGATCCTCCGGCACCCCGATGCGCGCCAGCTCGGCCCGCATCAGCTCGACCGTGCGGCCGGTGGCGGCGGAGCCCATGGGGGAGGGGGCGATGATGATGGCGTTGCGGCCCTTGACGGCCATCATCGCCTTGTTGACCGGCGTGGCCGCCGGGTTGGTGGAGGGGGTGACGGCGCCGACGACGCCCAGCGGCTTGGCGATCTTGACGATGCCCTTGGCGGTGTCCTCCTCGATCACGCCGACGGTGCGCACCCGCATCAGGTCGCGCAGCGTGCCGAAGGTCTTGCGCTGGTTCTTGGTGATCTTGTCGGCGACGTTGCCGAGGCCGGTGTCGGCCACCGCCAGCTCCGCCAGGGCGCGGGCGCGGCCCGGCTCGTAGATCGCCCAGGCGAGGGCGGCGACGGCGTCGTCCACCCGCTCCTGCGTGGCGTCGGCGAAGGCGCGCTGGGCGGCGCGGGCGCGGGCGACGAGGGCGGCAATGGCCTCCTGGTCGGCGCTGGCCGGCGTTCGGTCGAGCATGATGTTGTCCATGGTTGCTTGTCTCTCTCCCTGAAGGTTCGTTCTTTGGTTCGGACGGTCAGGCTTTGAGCACCCGCTGCGGCGGCTCCTTGGAAGCCGGACCGCCGTGGGTCGGATCGTTGGGGGGACGGCGGAGCAGGGGCTTGAGCGCCGGCCACATCGACCAGGCGAGGAAGATCGCGGACAGCGCCAGGATGGTGCCGCTGATCGGGCGGGTGAAGAACACCGCCATGTTGCCTTCGTAGTTGGCGAGCGAGGTGAGGAAGTAGCGCTCGCACAGCGGCCCCAGGATCACGCCCACCACCAACGGGGCCGGCGGGAAGTTGGTGCGCTTCATGACGTAGCCGACGACGCCGAAGGCGAGACAGACATAGACGTCGAAGAGGTTGTTGCGCACGCCGTAGGCGCCGACGACGCTCAGCACGATGATGAAGGCGCCGAGGATGGCCGGCGGCACGCGCATCAACGTGGAGAAGACCCGCGCCACGCCCATCGCCGCGACGATCATCAGCAGGTTGGCGATCAGCATGCTGGCGAAGATCGTGTAGACCAGCGTGGTGTTCGAGGTGAAGAGGAGCGGGCCGGGGTTCAGCCCGTGGATCAGCATGGCGGCCAGCATGATCGCCGTGGCGGCGCTGCCGGGGATGCCCAGCGTCAGCAGCGGGATCATGGCGGTGCCGGTGGTGGCGTTCTTGGCCGCCTCCGGGGCCGCCAGCCCCTCCTCCATGCCGGTGCCGAAGCGGTCGCCCTTGCCGCAGGCCTGCTTCTCCACGCTGTAGGCGATGACCGCCCCCACCGTGGCCCCGGCGCCGGGAATGACGCCGATGGTGCAGCCGACGCCGGTGCCGCGCAGGATGGAGGACTTGACCCGCCACAGGTCGGACAGGCCGACCTGCTTGCCGGGCTTCGTGGTGATGGAGCGGCCGCCGCCGGCCCGCTTGCAGATCAGGTCCACCACTTCGCCGATGGCGAAGAGGCCGATCATCACGACCGTGAAGTTGATGCCGCTCTCCAGGTCGGGGACGCCCAGCGTCAGCCGGGGCATGCCGTACATCGGATCGACGCCGACCGTGCCGATCAGCAGGCCGAGGAACATCGAGATCGCGCTCATCAGCGGCGCGTCCTTGGCGATGGCGATGACGCTGACGAGGCCGAGGATGGTGGCGGCGAAGAATTCCGGCTGGTCGAACTTCAGCGCGAAGCTGGCGAAGGGCGGGGCGCCGAAGGTGAGCAGCAACGCGCTGACCAGCCCGCCGAAGGCCGACGCGGTGATGGCGATGCTCAAGGCCCGCGAGGACAGGCCCTTGCGCGTCATCGGGTAGCCGTCCCAACAGCTTGGCAGCGAGGCCGGCGTTCCTGGGATGTTGATGAGGATCGAGGAGATCGAGCCGCCGAACACGCCACCCACATAGATGCCGCCGAGGAAGGACATCGCCGTGACCGGCGGCAGCAGGTAGGTGAAGGGCAGGGCGATGGCCATGGCGTTGACGAAGGAGATGCCCGGCAGCGCGCCGGCCACCACCCCGAGCATCAGGCCCGACACCAGAAAGACGAAATTGTACGGTTCGAGGGCGCCGGCGAAGCCACCGGCCAGATTGGCGAGGATATCCATGGGACGATCCCTCCGGTGGCCGGCTCAGTAGATGCCGAGCAGGCGGTAGAGCGCGACGGTGAAGCCGTCGAAGACGCCTTGGCCGCGGTTCAGCGGCATCTGCGCGAGCAGGACGAAGATGTAGAGGAGCGCCACGCAGCCGATGCCGGTGACGAGCGCCAGGGTCAGCGGGCGCCGGATGCCGCCGATCAGGCACCACAGGGCGACGAAGGCCGCGGTGGCGACCGGAAAGCCGAGTTGCGGCAGGGTGGCGCCATAGAGGACGACCAGCCCCAGCCCGATCAGCGCCCGCCCATGGGCGTAGCCTTCGTATTCCTCGTCGATCGGTTTTTGCTGGTGGACCGCGCGGCGCAGCGCCAGGAGTTCCTTGGCGATCCAGATCAGGGCGCACAGTCCGACTGCGCCCAGCATCAGCCGGGGCCATCCGGCCGGCCCGATCGGGTCCGGCAGGCTGGCGATCATGGTGTTGTCGCGCACGATGTGTTGCGAGAGAAGAAGCGACCCGGCGAGCAGGGCCGCGGGTGTCGCCAGCCGGCGAAGACCGTGGGACAGGGGAGTCACGGTTCCCTCCCTGATGAGCGGTGAAACGGATGGAGCGATTGCAGGCCCGTGACCGGACTCAGCCCGGCGATTGGCCGACGGTCTTGGTCGCGAACCGGTCCAGATAGCCCTTCACCGTCTCGTAGAAGGCCTTGACCTCCTCCTTGGCCTGGTCCGGCGTCACCAGCGTGTCGACGCAGGTGAAGGTGTCGGCGCAGAAGGCCTTCCATTCCGGGCTCGCCAGCACCTTGGCGGCGGCCTCGTGCAGCTTCTGCACGCGCTCGGGCGGCGTGCTGGCGGGCACCGCCAGCGTGCGGAAGTTCGGCAGGTCGCCGATCTCCAGCCCCAGCTCCGCCGAGGCGGGCACGTTGGGGAAGGAGGGATGACGCTGCTTGTCGAACACGACGATCGGGCGCAGGTCGCCGGACTTCAGGAACTGGGCGACGTCGCCCGGCTCCTCGTAGATCGCGTCGGTGTGGCCGCCGATGGGCGAGGCGTAGCGCTCCGACGGGCGGGCGAAGGGGACGTTGGTCACCGGCACGCCCTGGCTTCCCAGATATTTCAGCGTGATGTCGTCCTGGGTGCCGTAGCCGGAGGTGGCGACGCGCAGCTTGCCGGGGTTGGCCTTGGCGTGGGCGGCGAACTCCTCGTAGGTCTTGAAGGGGCTGTTCTTGGAGACGTAGAGCATCGACGGCGAGTTCTGCATCATCGCCACATAGACGAAATTGTCCGGCTTCGCCGTGCCCAGGCCCGACGCCCAGGAGGAGACGGACAGCGCGATCAGCGTGCCGACCGTGTAGCCGTCGGCCGGGTTGGTCAGGACGCGGGTCAGGCCGGCGTTGCCCGACGCCCCGGACACGTTGACGACGGGCATGGCGACGCGGAGATGCGGTTCGGCGAGGCGGGCGAACTGGCGCGCCATCAGGTCGGCGCCGCCGCCTGCCCCGAAGGTCGCGATGACCTCGATGGGGCGCGACGGGTAGTCGTCGGCGCGCGCGGCGCCGGATGAAAGGACGGGTGTCAGCAGCGCGGCCACCGCCGCGGTGAGCGTCAAGGCGTTGCGGAGCATTTGCATTCCCTCCCAGGATTTATTTTTGACCGTCAGGCGTGCAGGCCGGGTGCGGCGCCTCCCTTGGCTGCGGTGGTGGTGGGATAGGGCGCGCCCGGCGTGGCGGAGCGGCGCCCGGCGACGATCTGGGCGATGGCGGCGGCGGCGATGCGGGCCGCCGGCGGGTCGGCGCGCGAGGTGAGGACGATCGGCACCGCGGCACCCAGCACGATGCCCGCGGCGACCGCGTCCAGGAAATGCACCAGCGCCTTGAACAGGGCGTTGCCGGTCTCGATGTTCGGCACCACCAGGATGTCGGCGGCCCCGGCGCAGGGGTGGGACAGGTTCTTGATCCGCGCCGCCTCGGCGGACACCGCGAGGTCGAGCGCCAGCGGCCCGAACACCGTCGCCCCCGGCACCTCCTGCTGGCACAGGCGGGTCAGCCGGTCGGCGTCCATGCTGGAGGGCACGCGCTCCGTCACCTCCTCGGTGCAGGACAGCAGCGCCACGCGCGGGTCGTTGCCGCCGACCAGCCGCCACAGCTCCACGGCGTTGCGGATGATGTCCAGCCGGGTGGTCAGCGACGGTGCCACGTTGATCGCCGCGTCGGTGATGATCAGTTCGCGGCCCGAACCGGGAAGCGTCATGTGGAAGGCGTGGGTGAAGCGGCGCCCGGTGCGCAGCCCGCTTTTCGGGTGCAGGGCCGCGAGCATCAGCGTGTCGGTGTGGATGTGCCCCTTCATCAGCGCGCCCACGTCGCCGGAGCGGGCGAGCGCCACCGCGATCCGCGCCGCCGCGGCGTCGTCGCGCGCCGGAACCACGCAGGCGCCGTGGAGCGTCCAGCCGATCCGGCGGGCGCTGTCGGCGATGGCCGCCGGATCGCCGACCAGCACCGGCTCGATGAGGCCGAGGTCGGTGGCGCGCCGCGCGCTTTCCAGCGCGACCGGCGACCCCGCGGCGACCACCGCCGTGGGAACCGGCTCCAGGGCGGCGCTGCGCGCCATCAGCCGGGCCGGGCATCCGGCGGCGGTCGTTTCAAGCGTCCTTGCCATGGCGTCCGTCTTCCTTAAGGTGAGAGGGCCGGCTCGGCCGGGGCGGCGTCGATGCCCAGCGCGCGGGCCATGTCGCTCGCGGCGCGGTGCAGGACCGGCAGGCGGTCGGCCACCGATTCCCGCGACAGCCGGACCTTCGGCGCCTGCACCGCCAGGGCGGCGACCATCCGCCCGGCGCCGTCGCGGATCGGCACCGCCGCGCAGAAGACGCCCGGCATGTATTCCTCGTCGTCGAAGGAATGGCCGCAGGCGGCGATGCTGTCCAACTCGGCGCGGAACAGCGCGGGGTCGCACAGCGTCGCCGCCGACATCCGGGGCAGCGGCAGGCAGTCCAGCAGGCGCCGCCGCGGCAGCTCCGGCAGGAAGGCGAGGAACAGCTTGCCCATCGCCGTGCAGTGCAGCGGGACCCGAGAGCCGACGCCGAACTCCAGGCGCAACGGCCAGCCTTCGACCTCGACGCGGTCGAGATAGACGACGTCGCCGCCCTCCAGCACGCCGATGTTGCAGGTCTCCCCCAGTTCCAGGCTGAGCGCCCGAAGCCGGGCGTGCGACGGGGCCTGGGTCAGGGAGCTGCGCAGCGCGTTGAGCGCCAGGGTGCGCAGCTTGGGGCCGACGGTCACCAGCCGGCCGTCGATGGGGCGGGCGAGGAAGCCGCGCTCCTCCAGCATGGCGATCAGCCGGTGCGCGGTCGGCTTCGGCAGGGCCAGCTTCTCCGCGATGTCCTTGACGGCCATCGGCTGCCCCGCCCCGGCCACCGCGTCCAGCAAGGCCAGGACACGGTCGGCGAGGGGCCGGCGGTCACCAGAGTTGTTATCACCAGAGTTGGTGTCGGCAACGTCGTCGGTGGTCGGTTCGCGGGGCTCCCGCAACGGAGCGGAGCCCAAGGCGATCTTCCGCGTCATCGTTCCTCCCCGTGACTGGAAGCGTATCGCTCGGCCTCTTGGTCTCATTCAGCGATACGATTTGTATCATTAACTCACAGGACCCTGGGTCGCGCAAGCCCAAAAAGTTCGTGTACCCAATTATCCATGCATACGGGGGCATGTCCCGCCGGCATCCTGCGGCTCGGGCGATGAAACGTCCGGTTTTGAAGAACGATGGGGGTAGGGAGGCTATCCGAACTGCGCGGACAGGGCCTCGGCGCCGCGGCGGAGGATGGGCAGGACCTGCTCGACGCGGTCGTGCGACAGCCGGACCTTCGGGGCCTGCACGGCGATGGCCGCCACCGTCCGGCCCGTGGAGGACAGGATCGGCACCGCCACGCAGAACACGCCCACCACATACTCCTCGTCGTCGAGCGAGTAGCCGCGCGCGGCGATGCGCTCCAGCTCGGCGGCCAGCGCGTCCGGATCGGTGAGGGTGTGGGCGGTCTGCGCGGCGAAGGGACCGGCGGCGAGGAGGCGGCTCCGCATGGCGTCCGGCAGCGTGGCGAGGAACAGCTTGCCCATGGCCGTGCAGTGCATCGGCACGCGCGATCCGACGCCGAACTGGAGCCGCAGGGGCCAATGCTCGACCTCCACGCGGTCGAGATAGACGACGTCGCCGCCGTCGAGGACCCCGACGTTGCAGGTTTCCCCCAGCTCGGCGCTGACCGCGCGCAACACGGAGCGGACCGGCGCGCGGGACAGCGAGGCCCGCAGGATGCCGACCGCCAGCCGCGCCGCCTCGACGCCGATGATGACGTCGCGCGTTTCCAGGTCCCGCGCCAGAAGTCCCTTCTCGATCAGGCCGTTGACGAGACGGTGGGCGGTCGGCTTGGGCAGGCCGAGCGTCGCTCCGATGGTCTTGACCGCCAGCGGACCGGAGGCCGACGCGACCAGCTCCAGGATCGCGAAGGTCCGGTCGGTGGCGGCGGCCTTCGGCTTGGCCGCGTCGTCGGTGGCGTTGGCGTCGGGGGTCTGCATGCTGCGCGTCTTCAAGGTTCGCCTGCCCTGACGGTTGTGGCGTCTCATTGAGTGAGACGTGACGCATATAGACCGGCCGCTTTGCGCAGGCAATAGGCAACGGGCGCAGGTGCCGGGTGATTGCATTTGAAGTCCCCTCTCCCCTCCGGGGAGAGGGTTAGGGTGAGGGGGGTGCGCTTCTGCCGGACCTACCACCAAGCACATCCCCCTCACCGGCTCTCAGCGGATGCCGTAGACATCCGCCTGCCGCCGTCAGCGCTGGCCTTCGGCCAGCGCGAAAGGCCCTCCGGGCCACCTCTCCCCAGGGGGGGAGAGGGTTATAGAGGCCAAACGCCCGATCCATTCGCACACCGGCAGCCACGAGAAATGAATTTTTCATAGGCTGCCTTCAAAGCGGAAAAATTTTCTACATTGAAGCGACCTTCCCGCCAAAAAAGTAAAAAATTCTCATACGAACCATGCGATATTGAGAATCACTACAGGGGCTTCGCAAAAATTGCCGAAGCGTGAGTCTAAAAAGAAAACCACAAAGTAAAGTCCTAGCTGTTCTGGGTCTTTACATAAGAAAGAGGGACTTCCGTTGTCGACTTCATTTCCTCCATGGCGAACATTGACGAGACATCCTGAAGCTCGATGCGCTCGATAAGCTTTCGGTAGAAAGCGTCGTACGCCTTGATGTCCGGAATAACCACCCGCAGCAGATAATCGATTTCGCCGCTCAAGCGGTAGAGATCGACAACCTCCGGTATATCGGCCACCACGCGGCGGAACTCCTCCAGCCATTCCGCCGAGTGTTTGCTGGTTCGGACGGCCACGAAGACGGTCACGTCGACGTTCAGCTTGGCCCGGTCCAGCAACGCCACGCGGCGGCGGACATAGCCTTCCTGTTCAAGGCGTTGCACGCGGCGCCAGCAGGGGGTGGCGGACAGGCCGACCTGCTTGCCGAGGTCGGCGAGCGACAGGGTCGCGTCGGCCTGAAGGGCGGCCAGGATCTTCCGGTCGGTGGCGTCGATGGTCATCGGGGTTGCTCGGAGCCTTCACGGTTGGGACGGATGATTTTGCTCGTTTGGCCCGCCAGGAGAAAAGCTTTTTCGTTTTGAGGATTTTGCATGCACCCGCATGCCGCTACCGCGGGCAGACCGCCCGGCCTTTGAGCAGTCCAGCCTTTGAGCAGGCGGCCGCCACAACAGGGCCAGAACAGGAAAGATCAGGATGATGACCGACACCATCGCCACGGACAAAGCCCCCGCCGCCATCGGCCCCTACGCCCAGGCCCGCGTCGCCGGGGGGCTGCTGTTCGTCTCCGGCCAGCTGCCGATCGACCCGGCCACCGGGGCCTTCGCCGGCCCGGACGCGCCCACCCAGGCGGCGCGCAGCCTGACCAACATCGCGGCGATCGCCGAGGCCGCCGGAACCAGCCTGGCCAAGGCGGTGAAGATGACCGTCTACGTGACCGACCTCACCCAGTTCAAGGCGGTGAACGAGGTCTACGCCGGCTTCTTCCAGGCGCCGTTCCCCGCCCGCTCGACCGTCGAGGTGTCGGCGCTGCCGCTCGGCGCGTCGGTCGAAATCGACGCCGTCATCGCGCTTTGAGGGTGACATGACCGCTTCCGCGCAGACCGTGCCGTTTCAACCCGGCGCCGGTTCGATCCGTCAACCGTTCCGCCTCGATTACACCCCGCTGCCCGAGGCCACCGGCCGCGACTGGACCCGGCGTGCGATCGAGCTGCTGGAGACCGAGGCGGCGCGGTCGCCCGACACGCCGCTGCTGAAGCTCGACGTTCCCGAGCTGGCCGGGATCGACGTCTACCTGAAGGACGAGTCGACCCACCCCACCGGCAGCCTGAAGCACCGCGTCGCGCGGTCGCTGCTGCTGTTCGCCATCTGCAACGGGCGGATCGGCGAGGGCACGCCGGTGATCGAGGCGTCGTCGGGGTCCACCGCGGTGTCGGAAGCCTATTTCGCCCGGCTGCTCGGCCTGCCCTTCCACGCGGTGATGCCGCGCGGCACCTCGGACGAGAAGATCGCCGCCATCGAACTGCACGGCGGGCGCTGCCACTTCGTCGAATCCTCCAAGGCGATCTACGCCGAGGCGGCGGCGCTGGCGGTGCGGCTGGGCGGCGTCTATCTCGACCAGTTCACCTACGCCGAGCGCGCGACCGACTGGCGCACCGACAACATCGCCCAGTCGATCTTCGGCCAGATGCGCAGCGAGCGCCACCCGGTGCCCGACTGGATCGTGATGAGCGCCGGCACCGGCGGCACCGCCGCCACCATCGGGCGCCACATCCGCTACCGCCATCTGCCGACCCGGCTGTGCGTTCCCGACGCCGAGCATTCGGTCTTCTACGAGAGCTTCGTCAACCGCGACGCCGCGCTGACCTGCGAGCGCGGGTCGCGGATCGAGGGCATCGGGCGGCCCCGCGTCGAACCGTCCTTCATCCCCGAGGTCGTCGACCAGATGATCAAGGTGCCCGACGTGGCGTCGCTGGCGGCGATGCGGGTGCTGTCGCGGCGGCTGGGCCGGATGGTCGGCGGGTCCACCGGGACCAACTTCTTCGGGCTGTGCTGGATCGCCGGACGGATGCGCGACGCCGGGCGGGCCGGGTCGCTGGTGACGCTGATCTGCGACTCCGGCGAGCGCTACCGCAACACCTACCACGACGACGCCTGGATGGGGCGGGCCGGTTTCGACACCGCCGCCGACGAGGCGCGGATCGAGGCCTTCCTTCAGGGCGGCCCGTCCCTCTGATCCAAAAAAACAAGCGCTTTCAAAAAACAAAAATCGCCACCGCAAGACACTTGGCAGAAAAACAGGAGCATTCACCGATGGACGAGTTTCGCACACTTCTGCGCAACGCGATGAAGAGCCGCGCGATGGTCTATGAGGCGGCCTTCGACGAGATGCGCAAGGAGATCGGCGAGGAGAAGGCCCGGGAGATCATGGCGCGCACCATCTACCGCCGGGGTGCGGCCATCGCCCACAATTTCGCGCCGCACGCCCCGGCCGATCTGGCCGGCCTGCGCGACTCCTTCCTGAAATTCATCCCCGACGCCGAGGTCCAGTTCGGGCCGGAGGTCGTGCGCTGCACCGACGAGGTGCTGGAGATCCGCTTCCACACCTGCCCGCTGAAGGAAGCCTGGCTGGAGGCCAACCTGCCGGCGCAGACGGTGGAGACGCTCTGCGAACTCGCCGGAGCGGTCGACAAGGGCACCTTCGAGACCGCCGGCTTCGAGATCGAGGTCGACACCTGGAAGCCGGGCCGCAGCACCTGCTGCCACCTGACGATCACGCCGGGCGCCGCCGCCCCGGCCGCCGATCCGGCCGCCGCGCACTGACCGTCCAGCCTCGTCGACAGGGGAACCGATCATGAGGAAGCACACCGTTCTCGGCACCGCTCTGGGGGCCGTTCTGGGCGCCATGCTGGCCGCCACCGCCGGCGCCACCGCCGTCCAGGCCGCCGACCGCGAGATCGTCATCGGCTATCAGGCGCCGCTCAGCGGCGACCGCAGCCAGTATGGCGAGATGTTCCGCAACGCCGCCCAGATCAAGCTGGAGGAGTTCAACGCCTCGGGCAAGCTGGCCGGCGCCAAGGTCGCCATCACCTTCGAGGACAGCAAGGACGATCCCAAGGAGGCGCGCAACATCGCGCACAAGTTCCTCGACAATTCCAAGGTCGTCGGGGTGATCGGCGACTTCTCCTCCACCGTGTCGATGGCGGCGGGCGAGATCTACGCGGCGGAGAAGATGCCGCAGCTCTCCCAGACCGCCTCGCACCCGGATTTCACCAAGCTCAGCCCCTGGCAGTTCCGCAACATCACCACCCAGGCCTTCGAAGGCCCGTACAACGCCGACTGGATCATCGCGGCGGGCATGAAGACGGCGGCGGTGATCTACATCCAGAACGACTGGGGCATCTCGGCGCTCGACGGCTTCGTCAGCGGCTTCAAGGCCAAGGGCGGCAAGATCACCGCCACCGAGGCGTTCAACCCCGGCAACCGCGACTTCCGCTCCATCCTGACCAAGGTCGCCCGGCAGAAGCCGGACGTGATCTACCTCGCGATGTTCTACGAGGAGGGGGCCGCCTTCGCCCAGCAGCGCGAGCAGCTCGGCATCAAGATCCCGCTCTACGGCACCAGCTCCCTCTATTCGCCCAAGCTGATCGAGCTGGGGCGTGAGTCGGTGGAGGGGCTGCACCTCGCCACCACCTTCACGCCCGACAACCCCGACCCGGCGGTGCAGACCTTCGTGAAGGAGTACGCCGCGCGCTTCAAGACCGAGCCCGGCATGTTCGCCGCCCAGGCCTACGACGCGGTCGGCATCATGCTGGACGCCGTCGCCAAGGCCGGCCCGTCGGTGACCCGCGAGAGCCTGCGCGACGCGCTGGCCGCCACCACCGGCTATCCCGGCGTGACCGGCGCCACCAGCTTCGACCCCGTCACCCGCGAGCCGGCGAAGGCGCTGGCGAAGATGACGGTGAAGGATGGCCGCTTCCAGGTGGTGACCGGTCCCTGACCGGTCCCGTCTAAGGACGCCCTGGGGACGCCCCAGGGCTTTCCACACGATCCTCCTTTCGGGACACACGCCGTGGTGCGCGCTCCGCCGGGACCGGCGGGCGCGCTCCCCGAAGCCTGGAGCACGCCATGGTCTTCGATGTCTTCTTCCTTCAGCAGGTCATCAACGGCCTGTCCATCGGGTGCGTCTACGCCCTGATGGCGATCGGCTTCACGCTGATCTTCGGCGTCCTGAACGTCGTCAACTTCGCCCATGGCGAGGTCTACACCATCGGCGCCTTCGTCGGGCTGATGGTCATCACCGCGCTGGCCCCGCCGCTGCTGGCGGTGGTGCCGCTGGTGCTGGCGGTGGGTGCGGCGTCCGGCGTCGGGCTGGAGCGCATCGCCTTCCGCCCCTTCCGCCGCTTCACCGACGAGGCCAGCCAGAAGTCCCGCGCCATGCGCGAGGCGACGCTGCTCTCCTCGCTCGCCGTGTCGATCGTGACGCGCGAGATCATGATGCACATCTTCGGCGGCGACATGCAGGGCATCCCGTCCGGCTATCTGCTGCAGCAGCCGGTCGCCATCGGGCCGATCATGGTCGCCAGCGGCAGCCTGGTCATCTTCGCCACCTCCGCCGTCATGCTGGGCGCGCTGCAATTCCTGCTCTACCGCACCCAGACCGGTCTCGGCATCCGGGCCGTGTCCAACAACCAGCTCGGCGCCCGCTACGTCGGCATCAACACCGACCGCACCATCGTCACCACCTTCGCGGTCGGCTCGATGCTGGGCGCCACGGCGGGAATCCTGGTCGGCCTCTACGACGGCGCGATCTCGCCGCACATGGGCTTCGCGCCGGGCGTCAAGGCCTTCGTCGCCATGGTGATGGGCGGCCTGTCGAGCATCCCGGGGGCGGTCGCCTGCGCCCTGCTGCTCGGCGTGTCGGAAAGCATCGCGACCGAGTTCCTGTCGAGCGGCTGGAAGGACCTGATCACCTACAGCCTTCTGGTCATCACGCTGGTCTTCTTCCCGCAAGGATTGTTCGGACATGGACGTGAACGTGCCTGACGCCCGGCTGATGCCGGACACCCTCGCGCCGCCCGCCGCGTTTTCCGGGCGAGGCCGGCGGTTCGCCTGGACCCTCCTCCTTCTGGCGGTCGCCTTCGGCGCCGTGCCCGCCGCGATCGTCGGCACCGGGTCCAGCTACCTCGCCCAGATCGCCATCACGACGATGATCTTCGTGATCCTGTCGGCCAGCCTGAACCATGTGACGGGCACCGCCGGGCTGCTGTCGATCGGCCACGCCGCCTTCTACGGCATCGGCGCCTACGCGGCGGCGCTGCTGTCGACCAGGCTCGGCCTGCCCTTCGTCGTCACGCTGCCGGCGGCGGGGCTGATCGCCGCGCTGTTCGGCTTCCTGGTGGCGCTGCCGACCATGCGGCTGGTCAGCATCTACTTCGCCGTCGCCACGCTCGGCATCGGCGAGATGATCTACGTGGTCCTGCTGAACTGGGTGGACGTGACCCGCGGCCCGATGGGCATCCGCGGCATCCCGCCGATCTCGCTGTTCGGCTGGCAGGCCGACACGCTGCTCAGCCGCTATCTGGCGGTCGCGGTCATCGCCGTCGCCTGCGTCTGGGTGCTGCACCGGCTGACCCACTCCTACTACGGCAACGCGCTGCGGGCTCTGCGCGAGGACGACCAGTGCGCCGACAGCATGGGCATCAACGTGGAGCGGCTGAAGATCGAGTCCTTCGTCGTCGCCACATTCTTCGCCGGCATCGCCGGGGCGCTGCTCGCCCACACCTCCGCCTACATCGCGCCGGACAACTTCCGCTTCATGGAATCGATCCTGATCCTGGCGATGGTGGTGGTCGGCGGGCTGGGCAGCCTTCCCGGCGCGGTCGTCGGCGCCCTGTTCATGATCGTCCTGCCGGAGGCGCTGCGCGACATCGGCGATTACCGCATGATCGCCGTCGGGGCGACCATGTTCCTGTC
Organism: Azospirillum sp. TSH58; assembly: GCF_003119115.1. Classification (NCBI taxonomy): domain Bacteria; kingdom Pseudomonadati; phylum Pseudomonadota; class Alphaproteobacteria; order Rhodospirillales; family Azospirillaceae; genus Azospirillum; species Azospirillum sp. TSH58. Next base: position 241,164 of record NZ_CP022366.1, on the reverse strand, counting down.
CATCCTGCTGCTGCCCAAGGGCATGCTGGCCGAAGGCACCGCGCTGGGCTTCGTCCGCCGCTCCTTCTCCCGCGGCTGGGCCACCATCGCCGGCGGCACGCCCGTCGGCTGGAAGTGAGGCGGATCATGAGCAACACGCTTCTCTCCATCCAGGGGCTGACCCGGCGCTTCGGCGGCCTGCTGGCGGTCAGCGACGTCAGCGCGACCATCGCCAAGGGCGAGCTGGTCGGGCTGATCGGCCCCAACGGCGCCGGCAAGACCACCCTGTTCAACCTGATCACCGGCTTCACCCCGCCGTCGGACGGCACGGTGACCTTCGACGGGCAGGACGTCACGGGCCGCAAGCCCTGGCAGATCGCCCGCATGGGCATGGGCCGCACCTTCCAGAACCTGCGCGTCTTCCCGAACATGACGGTGTTCGACAACGTGTCGGTCGGGGCGGTCGGCGCCTTCGGCCAGTCGCCCTGGCGGGCGCTGGTCAACGGCGGCGCCCACAGCCGCGCGGTCAGCGAGCGGAGCTGGGAGGCGCTGGAGCGCGTCGGGCTGACCGCCCAGGCCGGGGACATCGCCGCCAACCTGTCCTACGGCAAGCGCAAGTACCTGGAGATCGCCCGCGCCCTGGCGACCGCGCCCCGCCTGCTGATCCTCGACGAGCCGGCGGCCGGCCTCAACGACACCGAGACGGCGGAGCTGGCCGACTTCATCCGCCGCCTGCACGCCGGCGGCGTCACCGTCCTGCTGGTCGAGCACGACATGGGGCTGGTGATGGGAAGCTGCAGCCGCGTCATCGTCCTGGCGTCGGGCCGCAAGATCGCCGACGGCACGCCGGAGGCGGTGCAGCGCGACCCCGCCGTCCTCGAAGCCTATCTGGGAGTGGAAGACGATGCCGCTTGACGGAGCACAGACCACCACCCGCCGCATCCTGGAGGTCCGCGACCTGACGGTGCGCATGGGGCCGCAGGAGATCCTGCGCGGCGTCTCGCTCGATGTGGCGGAGGGGGCCATCGTCGCCGTGCTGGGCGCCAACGGCGTCGGCAAGACCACGCTGATGCGCGCGCTGTCCGGCATCTACCGCACCACCGGTGGCGCCACCGTCTTCGACGGCGAGGACATGACCGACAGCCCCAGCCACGAGGTGGTGCGCCGCGGCCTCGCCCAGGCGCCGGAGGGGCGGCAGATCTTCGGCACCATGACGGTGCGGGAGAACCTGCTGCTCGGCGGGCGGACGCTGCGCCACGACCGCGCCGCCCGCATGGAGCGGATGCTGGAGCTGTTCCCCCGCCTGCGCGAGCGGCTGACCCAGAAGGCGGGATCGCTGTCGGGCGGCGAGCAGCAGATGCTGTGCATCGCCCGCGCCCTGATGTCGAAGCCCCGCCTGCTGCTGCTGGACGAGCCCTCGCTCGGCCTCGCGCCGATGGTGGTGAAGCAGATCTTCGACCTGCTGGTCCAGATCCGGAGCGAAGGCACCTCGATCCTGCTGGTGGAGCAGAACGCCCGCGCCGCGCTGCGCGTCGCCGATCACGCCTATGTCATGGAGGCGGGAAGGGTGACACTCTCGGGCAGCGCCGCCGATCTGGCCGCCGACCCGCGCGTGCGGGCGGCCTATCTGGGCGGCTGACGGAAAAAAAGGACCGCAGCGATGACCACCGACACCGAAAATGCCGCCCCCGCCCCGCTCCCCATCCTGGAGCGGCGGCGCATCGAGGCGGCCTTCGCCAAGGCGCTCTACGACCAGCTCCTGCCCGAGATCGGGCGGGAACGGGCGCGCGCCGTGCTGGCCCGCGCCATCGAGGTGATGGCCCGCGAGGCCGGCGCCGCCATGGCCGCCGAGGACCGCGCCACCCGCGGCACCGCCGACCTCGCCACCTTCCACGAGCGGCTGGCCCTGTGGACCGCCGGGGACGCCCTGCGGCTGGAGGTGATCGAGAGCGCGCCCGACCGGCTGGGCTTCAACGTCACCCGCTGCCGCTACGCCGAAAGCTACCGCGCCATGGGCGTGGAGGAGATCGGCGACATCCTGTCCTGCAACCGGGACGGCGAGTTCATGTGCGGCTACCGGCCCGACGTCCGCTTCACCCGCACCCAGACCATCATGCAGGGCGCCAGCCACTGCGACTTCCGCTACAGCCTGCCGGCGGGCGGACCCCAGGAGTCCCCGGAATGACCATCCCCGCGAACGTCCGCCCGCATCCCGCCGCCGAGGCCCTGGCCCCGGAGATGCGGCAGTGGCGGCACCATCTGCACGCCCATCCCGAAACCGCCTTCGAGGAGCACGAGACCGCCGCCTTCGTCGCGGACAAGCTGCGCGCCTTCGGGCTGGAGGTGACGACGGGGCTGGGACGCACCGGTGTGGTCGGCACGCTGAAGGGCCGCCGCCCCGGCACCCGCGCCATCGCGCTGCGCGCCGACATGGACGCGCTGCACATCCACGAGACCAACGGTTTCGCCCACCGCTCGGTCAATCCGGGGCGGATGCACGCCTGCGGCCACGACGGCCACACCACCATGCTGCTGGGGGCCACCAAGGTCCTGGCCGACGATCCCGACTTCGCCGGGACGCTGCACGTCATCTTCCAGCCGGCGGAGGAGAACGAGGGCGGCGCCCGCGAGATGGTCGCCGACGGGCTGTTCGAGCGGTTCCCGGTGGACGGCGTCTACGGCATGCACAACTGGCCGGGCCTGCCGCTGGGCCAGATCGCGCTGCGGCCGGGGCCGATGATGGGCAGCTACGACATCTTCGAGGTGACGATCCACGGCAAGGGCAGCCACGCCGCCATGCCGCATCTGGGCCACGACCCGATGACCGCCGCCGGCCATCTGCTGACCACCCTGCAGACCATTCCGGGGCGCAGCCTGCACCCGCTGGACAGCGCCGTGGTCTCCACCACCTGGATCACCGGCGGCGACACCTGGAACGTCATCCCGGCGGAGGTGACGCTGCGCGGCACCGTCCGCGCCTTCAAGGAGGGGGTGCAGGACGTGGTCGAGGCGCGGCTGCGCGCGCTGGCCGAGCACACCGCCGCCGCCTTCGGCTGCACCGCCAGCGTGCGCTACGAGCGGCGCTACCCGGCGACGGTCAACAGCGCCGCGGAGACCGCGCTGTGCGCCCGCGTCGCCGCGATGCTGGTCGGCGAGGAGAACATCGACCACGACCCGATGCCCTCGATGGGGGCGGAGGATTTCGCCTTCATGCTGAAGGAGCGGCCGGGCTGCTACGTCTGGCTGGGCAACGGGCCGACCGACGGCGGCTGTCTGCTGCACAACCCGGGCTACGACTTCAACGACGCCAACCTGGCCATCGGCGCCAGCTACTGGGTGGCGCTGGCCAAGACGCTGCTGGTGGAGGAGGGGACGCGATGAGCGCGCTTCTCAAGCCGCTGCCGGACGCGCCGCCGCCGGAGTCCCATTGGGCGGCGAGCGCCATCGCCGGCCCGGAGACCGCTCCGCTCGATGGGGCGCTCCGGGTGGACGTGGCGGTGGTCGGGGCGGGCGTCACCGGCCTGTCCACGGCGATCCATCTGGCCGAGCAGGGCGTCCGCGTGGCGGTGCTGGAGGCGCGCGAGCCGGGCTTCGGCGGGTCGGGCCGCAACAACGGCCAGATCATCCCGACGCTGTCGCGCCTCGACCCCGCCAACCTGACGGCGGCCTACGGCGAGGCCAAGGGATCGGCGCTGGCCCGCATGGTCGGCGGTTCGGCGGCGCTGGTCTTCGACCTGATCGAACGCTACCAGATGCGCTGCGACGGCGTGCAGAAGGGCTGGATCCAGCCGGCCCACCGGCCGGGCCGCATGGCGGCGGCCGAGCAGCGGGTCGCGCAATGGCGGGCGCTGGGGGCGGAGGTCGCGCTGCTCGACGCGGCGCAGACGGAACGGGCGCTGGGCACGCGCTTCTGGCACGGCGCCATGGTCGCCCCGACCGGCGGCCATGTGAACCCGCTGTCGCTGGCCCGCGAGATGGCGCGGGCGGCCCTCGGGCTCGGCGTTCTCCTCCACAGCGACACCCCGGTCGTGTCCATCGGGCGCGCCGGCACCGGCTGGACGTTGACCACGCCGCGGGGCAGCGTGACCGCCGACCGCGTCGTCCTGGCGACCAACGCCTACACCGACGATCTGTGGCCGGGGCTGCGCCGCTCCATCGTGCCGGTGCTGAACTTCCAGATGGTGACGGAGCCGCTGCCCGCCGCCCTGCGCGCCAGCGTGTTGCCCTCCGACATGGCGTGCAGCGACACCCGCGGCGACCTGCATTTCTTCCGCTGGACCGCCGACAACCGGCTGGTCTCCGGCTGCACGCTGGTGCGGTCGGCCGACGCCGAGCGGCGGGCGCGGGAGCGCACGCGCGAGCGCATCCGCCGCGTCTTCCCCCAGGCCGGCGACCCGGCCATCGCGCGGAGCTGGAGCGGCCATCTGGCGATGACCGCCGATTTCCGGCCCCACTTCCACGAGCTGGCGCCCGGCGTGACCGGGGCGGTGGGCTACAACGGGCGCGGCATGGCGCTGGGCACCGCGGTGGGCCGCGAACTGGCGCGTCACGCCATGGGGACGGGCGCGCCGGAGCTGGCCTTGCCCTTCACCCCGGTCAAGCCACTGCCCTTCCACGATCTGGTCACGCGCTTCTCGCGGCTCTACATGCTGCATCTGCGCCGGCTGGACCGCAAGGACTGAGGGGTGGGCGACAATCCCTCTCCCCAGAGGGGAGAGGGGATAGAGCAGGCGATGGCCTTGGGCGGAAACCTGCGGCGGTTGACAGTCCGGGGTGGCCCGGCCACTGTGGCGCCATCCCGAAGCGGCCCCACGCGGATTGCCCCGGCTCATGGCCACCGTCTCCGAAGCCCTGTCCATCGCGCTCGACCATCACATCGCCGGGCGCGTGGCGGAGGCGGAGACGCTCTATGGCCGGATCCTGGAGGCGGTCCCCGGCCATCCCGACGCCAGCCATCTGATGGGGCTGCTGCTCGCCCAGACCGGGCGGGTCGCGGCGGCGCTCGGCCATCTCGACGCCGCCGTGGCCGGCGATCCGGCATCAGCGACCCACCATCTCAACCGCGGCAAGGTGCAGGACGCGCTCGGGCAAACCGCGGACGCGGCGGCGAGCTGGCTCGCCACGCTGCGCCGGCAACCGGATCACGCGGAGGCGGCGGAGCGGCTGGCCCCGGCGCTCCGCGCATTGGCCGAGACCGCCTTTGATTCCGGCGCCCTGGCCTCCGCCGCGGCGATTTATGAGCGGGTGCTGGCCCTCGATCCGCAAAACCTCTCCGCCACCTTCGACGCGGCGATGGCCGCCAAGGGGCTGGGACGGCTGGACGAATCCGCCCGCTTGGCCGGACTCGCGGCCCGTCTCGACCCGACGCTGTTGCGCGCCCGCATGGCCGAGGCGGAGGCGCGGCAGGCGCTCGGCCAGACGGAGCAAGCCATTGCCGCGCTTCGTCCGGCACTGGCCCTGGACCCGGCGCAAGCGGGCGGCTGGGCCAGCCTGTGCCTGCTGCGGAGCGACTTGGGGCAGCGCGGCGCGGCGGTCGTCGCGGGTCGGCGCGCGGCGCTGGCGGCACCCTCCGACACCGGGCTGCTGGTCCGGCTCGCCGCCGCCCGGCAGATCGCCGAGAAGCCGCGCGCGGCGCTGGCGGCGGCGCGGCGCGGCCTGTCGCTCGACCCCGCCTCGGCGGAGTTGCACCTCGCCCTCGGCGCGGCGCTCGACGCGGTGTACGCCTTGGAGGACGCCGGGCGGTCGCTGGAGCGCGCCGGCCGGCTGCGTCCGGGCGACGCGGCGGCGCTGGCCGAGCGTGGTCGGCTGTGCGAGCGCGCCGGATTGGCGGAGCGGGCGGTGGCGCTGCTGCAACGGGCGCTGGCCATGCGTCCGGACGACGGGGACTCCTGGGTGGCGCTCGGCCGCGCCGCGCTGCGGCGGGGCGATGCGGCGAGGGCCGGCCGCGGCGCGCGTTGGGCGCTGCGGCTCACCCCCGGCCTCCCTGCCGGCCTGTTGCTGGCCGGCGCGGTCCGCGAGGCGCAGGGGGCCGACGGCGAGGCGCTGGCCCTCTATGACCGGGCGATCGCCGCGGCCCCGGGCGTCGGCACGGGCTTCTCGCGCCGGGCGATGCTGCTGCTGCGCCGGGCCGTGGGCGACGCCCCGCCGCCGCGCCAAGCGTCGGGCAAGCGGCGCCTGTCGGTGTCCACGCTCGGCCATGCCGGGCGGTTCGGCAACCAGCTTCTCCAATACGGGTGTCTGCGCGTCTGCGCGGAGCGGAACGGGATGGAGCTGGAAACGCCGGACTGGATCGGGCGCCATCTCTATGGTTTGGACGACCCGCTTCCCGGCCCGCCGCTGCCCAGCCTGCACGAGGAGGACTGCGGTGTTCCGGCGTTGCTGGACGGGCGGGTGCTGGCGAACGCGGACGGCCGCGACGTGGTCGGCTACTTCTGCGGCGACACCGCGCCTCTGGCCCCGCACCGCGCGCGGTTCCGCGCCCTCTTCACGCCGGTCGGGGCGGTGGCGGAGCGTGCCGCGGCGGCGCTGGACGGGTTGCGGGCGCGCGGGCGGACCCTGGTGGCGATCCATCTGCGCCGCGGCGATTTCGGACTGAACGACCGCTTCTGGATCGCGCCGGAAGGCTGGTATCTCGACTGGCTGGCCGAGACATGGCCGACGCTGGACCAGCCGGTGCTCTACCTTGCCACCGACGCGCCGGAGCTGGCGGAGCGCTTCGCCCGCTACCGCCCGGTCCTCGCCGGCGATCTGGGGGCGCCGTTGCCGGGGGCGGAGTTCTTCACCGACCACTGGATTCTGTCGCGGGCCGACCGGGTGGCCGTGTCCAACAGCTCCTTCTCGGTGACGGCGGCGATGCTGAACCCGGCGCTGCGCGCCGCCCTGCGTCCCGACCGAAAGACGGCGCGGCTGGTGCCCTTCGATCCCTGGAACGGGCCGGTTCTGCTTCCCTGACCGGCGTCAGCCGGGCCGGCGGACGTAGAGCGCGTCGCCCCAGCTGTGATGGTAGGGGCTGGTTTCGGCGACGCGGGCGAAGCCGTGGGCGAACAGGATGTCGTCCACATCGGCGGCGAGGCCGGAGCCCTCGTACAACTCCGCGTAGCTCACCTCGGTCACCACCGCGTCGAACCGGGCGAGCAGATCGCGGCAGCCGTTGAGAATGCGGCACTCCGACCCCTGCGCGTCGATCGCCAGCACGTTGAAAGCCTCCGGCGCGAGGCCGTTGGATGCCAGCAGGTCCGGCAGGGTCCGGGTCTCCACCTCGATGACCTCGTCGACGGTGATGTGGGGATAGACGGCCAGATGGCCGGTCGGCTCCAGCAGGGAGCTGGACTGGCGGCTCGACATGCGGGAGAAGCGCGCCCGCCCGGCCGTGTCGGACACCGCGGCGTTCAGGCAGACGACGTCGCCGTTGCCGGCGAACCGGGCCTGCAGCGTGGCGAAGGTCGCCGGGTCGGCCTCGACGAACAGGACGCGGGCGGCGCCGGCCTCCTTGTAGTTGGCGTATTCCTCCCCCTCATGGGCGCCGACATGGAGGATGCCGCGCGGCACGATTCCATGGCGGGGGAACAGCTCCTTGTAGCGGAACATGCCCTGGCTCCGCACGAACAGCCGGTTCCAGTGCCGGGGGGCGACCGCCATGTGCGTGCCGCCGCGCCCGTCCGCCGGCGGCGCGGCGCGGAACTCCAGATTGCGGTCGGCGAAGCGGAACAGCGAATAGCCGTGGGCTTGCAAGCGCGCGTAGAGCGCGGCCAGTTGCCCGCCGGCCTCGGCCTCCTCGAACTGGAGGAAGTCGATGCGGCGCAGGCGCAGCAGAGCGGCGGCGCCGTCCAGCACCGCCAGGGCGTCGCCGCAGCCGTCCAGAACCAGCCAGTCGATGTGGCGCGGCCCAACCGCATCGCACCACGCGTCGAGTTCCGGCGAGGAGGATGGTCGGGCAAGGCATGCCCGGCCGGCGGTGGCGTCCGTCCAACGCCCGGCACCGGTTCCGACCGCCACCAGGGTGGCCTCGGGCGGCAGGAAGGCTTTTTGAAGCGTGAAACCGGGAAGGGGGAGCGTTTCGTGCTTCATCTCAATCACCGTCCTGGGCCTGATGAACAGTCCCAAGGGATGATCGCGGCCGCTTCCCGTCGCCTTGGCACGGTCGCCATTGTGGAAGCGGACGCGGGGCGGGTCAACGGCGCCGCCCCGATCGCATTGGCTGCCGTATCAGGCCGCGCGGTGGAGGAAGCCCAGATGCTGCGGCGCCAGGGTGGAAGCCCATTCCTCCGCCGCATCCTGCGCCTCGCGGCGGGTGGCGAACCAGCGGGCGTCGGGGGTCCAGCTCAGCCCCTCATGCTCCGCGTGCCAGTTCCACCAGCCGTCGGTGGCCTCGCAGACCGTCAGCATCACGCCGAACGCGGATTCCAGGGCGCGGGCGCCGGTCTTAGCCTTTTCGTTATGCCAGTCCATAAGCGTTACTCCAGATGTCCTGCCTTTCGGCATAGCATAGTTCGGTAGACGAACAAAACCAAAAACGGAGGAGGCTGCTCGGGATTTCCGGTCCGGACGCTGCGTCCCCTCACTCCGGTAAGGACGCGAACGCCGTGGGCGGCGTGACTATTCCATGGCGCGCGCGCCGCGCGCGTTCGACGGCCCGATGTCCCAGCCGGACGGTCATGATTGCCAGTGCGATCCCCACGGCGTTTCCGGCCAGATCGGACAGGCTGGCCTCGCGTCCCGGGACGAAGGATTGCGCCACCTCGATGGCGGCGCCGAGCGCGAAGACCGCCAGCACCGCCAGGAGGGCGGCGCGCCGGCCGGCGCTGGCCAGGATGCCGAGCAGGGTCAGAAGCCCGAAGGCCCCGGTGTGCACCAGCTTGTCGAAGCCGTAAAGGCCGCTGGGCGCCAACTGCGGCTGCAGCGCGGCCCAGAAGGCGATCCCCATGAGCCCGAGAAGGGCGCAGAGCGCCAGCCGGCGCCAGACGAGGGGAAGTGGGCGGAACGTCATGACGGCCTCCTGCGACGAAGGCCATCCTGCGCGGAACAGTATCAAGAGCCGGTTAACCGCCGCCCGTCCGCGCTGTGACATCAGGCGGGCAAGGCTCGTTTCAGGAACCGGTCGCCAGCCCCATGGCAATGCCGCGCGCTTCGGTGAAGGCGGCGCGCTGCTGCACCAGCGTCCCGTCGGCGTAGACGCCCCAACCGCTCTGCGAGCCGGTGGCGTGGTAACGGATTTCGATCCGGCGGTGACAGTCCTGCATCACGAAGTGACAGGGACTGATCTTCTTCCACATGGACACCATCGGCATGTCGGGCACCCATCCAAGCGATGAATTACGATGACTGTACCAATGGCCGATTATGGTTGCCGTGATATTAACGAGACGGCGTCCGATTCCTGCGCAAAATGGGTAGAGACCTGTTCAGGCTGGGTTTTTCTGGGTTTCCGGGCATCCGGGAGCGCCCTGGACCGGCTTTCCGGGGAGGGGCATATGCCCGATGGGAGGACGTGCCTCGGACTTCATTGGTTAATATTCTACTAACGGACGGGTAGCCGGCCCGCCAACGATAGGGTAGGGTTGCTCATCTCAATCACCTTCGAGAGTGACTGGACGATGCAATCGGTCTCCATCTTTCTGATCGACGCCAACAAACTGTTCCGCGAAGGCATGAAGGCCCTCTTCTCGGAAGGGGAGTTCCGCATCACGAAAGAGGCCGCCAGTTTCAGCGACGTACCGCCGCCGGGCATGATGGAGGGCGACACGCCCGAACTCATCATGATGGACCCGGCTTCCGCCAACGGCACGGTCCAGGCCGTGACCGTCCTGCGGGAGCAGTATCCGAGCGCGCGGCTCGTCCTTCTGGCCAGCCACCTCGACGCCCAGGAAATGGCCAACGCCATCCAGGCCGGCGCCGACGCTTTCCTGATGAAGGACATCTCTCCGGCCGCGCTGGCGCAGTCGCTGCGTCTGGTGATGATCGGCGAAAAGGTCTTCCCGACCCACCTCGCCGCCCTCCTCATCACCGGCAAGGCCGGCGCCAACACCAGCGCCAACGGCCCGACCGCGGCCAAGGGCCTGTCGCAGCGCGAGACGCAGATCCTGGAGCGTCTGCTGCAGGGTGACAGCAACAAGATGATCGCCAATCATCTGAACATCACCGAAGCGACGGTGAAGGTTCACCTGAAGAGCCTGCTGCGCAAGATCAACGCCTCCAACCGCACCCAGGCGGCGATCTGGGCGCTGGAGAACGGCTTCGGCGGCAAGGTGGAAAAGCCGATGGAAGCCGTCGCCTAAGGTTCAGGACGCCGCGCCATCCCGGGACCCGGTGGCTTCGACGCCCGACCGCTGGAACGGTCAGGCTGGAAAAGTCAGAACGAAGCGGGTTCCGGGGCGGCCGCCCTGATCGGGGCGGTCGATCTCCAGCTTTCCACCCAGCTGGCGCACCAGACCGTGCACCAGCGTCATGCCCATGCCCTGGCCCGACCCGGCGGGCTTCACCGTGCCGGCGCCGTCCGGCAGGCCGGCCCCGTCGTCGGTCACCGTCAGCCGCCGGTCGTCTCCGCAGGCTTCGAACCGCACCGTCACCGTTCCCCGCTGCTGGGCGCCGAAGGCGTGCTTCAGGGCGTTCAGCACCAGCTCCGTCACGATCAGCCCCATGGACGAGGCCTGCGCGGCGGGCATCGGGATTCCGTGCGCGGCGTCGATGACCAGGGTGCAGCGGCCTGAATCGATGAAGGCGCCGGTCAGGCTTTCCCCCAGCCGTTGCAGATAGTCGGCCGCGTCGAGCGTGGCGAGGTCGTTGCGCGTCGCCTCGAACAGGCGGCGCTGCACCAGCGCCATCGCCTGGATGCGGGAGAAGGCCTGCTCCACCGCCTTGCGCGCCGCCGGGTCGGTGACCGTGGCGGTCTGCATCGACACCAGCCCGTGCAGAAGCTGGAAGCTGTTCATGATGCGGTGGCTCATCTCGTGGGCCACCAGCTCGCTGCGCCGGGCCTCGTCCAGGGCCGCGGCAAGGTCCTGCGCCGCCCGCTTTTCCGCGTCGATGTCGCTGACCACGGCGACCACGCCGGTGATCCGCCCGTCGCCGTCGCGCAGCGGGGCCGCCGACACGCGCGTCCAATGCTCCGTCCCGTCGGCGGCGCGGTGCAGGAAGTCCATGCCGGGCACCACGATCTCGCCCCGCATGGCGCGCGCGCCCGAGAAATCCTTGCGCTCGACCGGCCGCCCGTCGGGGTGGAAGGCGCGCCAGCGCTGCGCCTCCCGGTCGTCGGCGGAGGGCAGCGAGCCGTTGGTGTACTCGCGCATCAGCCGGTTGTTGCGGGTGGTGCGGCCCTGCGCGTCGTAGACGGCGACGCCGACCGGAAGATGCTCCAGCACGGAGGAGAGCAGCGCCTCGCTGGACTGGCGCTCCCGCTCCGTCCGGTCCCGCTCGATCAGCAGGGCGGCGGTGTGGGTCAGCAGATCCACCGATTCCAGGTCCAGCGGGCCGGGCGCGCAGGGGGTGGCGTGGTAGATGGTGAAGGCGCCCAGCACCGTGCCGCTGACCGCGCGGATCGGGGTGGACCAGCAGGCGGCGATGCCATGCTCCCGCGTCAGCGCGTGGTAGGGCGCCCAGCGCGGGTCCAGCGCGACATCCTCGACCACCACCCGTTCCCCGCTGTGGGCGGCCAGACCGCAGGAGGGGGCATGCGGACCGATCTCGAATCCGTCCACCACCCGCGTGTAGGTGTCCGGCAGGCCCGCCGCCACGCCGAAGCGCAGGGTGAGACCGCCCTCGTTCACCAGAAAGATCACCGCCCGCGCGCCGAACTGCTCGGCGCCCGCCCGCACCAGCAGAGCCAGCACCTCGTCCAGGCCGGCGCCGCCGATCGCCCGCTCCAAGGCGGTCTTCTGGGCAAGCAGCAGCCGCTCCGATCGCCGGACGCCGCCGATGTCCCTCTCCGCCCCATGAACGTCCACGATGCCGTCGCCTTTTGCGCCAGATGCCGCGCCCCGCGGGGACACGGCATGTTACGCGCCCACCCCCAGCCGCGCCAGAGAATGCGGCATGGCTTTGATCGGGCGCAGGGAGCTTGCGCGGAAATGTCCGCGTCAGTTGGTGTCTTCGGGATAGGGGGGCGAGGTGCGCCAGGAGAACAGCGTCATCGCCCGGTAGCTCTGCTCCCCCGAGAGTCCGTAGGCCGGCTCGGTCGAGGCGACCAGGGCGCCGGTCTGGTTGTCGTAGGCGAAGGCGGAGAATTTCGCGACCGCCTGGTTCTCGGTGGAGCTGTAGACCGACGCCTCCGGCAGGGTGATCGCGCCGGGCAGGGTGATCGGTGGAATGCCCAGCACCGTCTTGCTCTGGTTCACCGACAGGGCGCCCAGCCGGATCTCGATGATCGTGTCGGCGGCGGCCCGGTCGGTGACGAGGCGGATGCCCTGGCGCAGCAGCGATTCCTTGATCGCGCTGGCGGCGTATTTGGCGTCGGTGCCGTCGAAGTTGCCGGTGTCCAGAAAGGCCCGCTTGTCCGCCGGAAGATCCAGCCGCAGGCGGCCGGCGGCGTTGTCGGCGGCGCTGGAGATCAGGAGCTGTTCGGTGGCGGTCCGGGACGGAAGGCTTTCCTTCACATCGGTGCATCCGGCAGCCAGGGCCGCGGTGGCCGCCAGCGCTGCGATGATCGGTCTGTTGCGGGGCATTCGGGTCCTCGTGCTTTTCCCCTCCGGCTTCTCAGGTTCGCCCGGTCGGGGCAAGGGAGAGATTTGGGACCGGCCCTGCACAGCGCAAAACACGCAGGGCAGAAAAAAAGCCACGCATGGAAACCATGCGTGGCCTGAGTCTAGGGAGGAAACGCCCTATAGAGCGTGCTGCCGAGGCAGCAAAACAAAGATAGGGCCGGGGAAGCGTTCTGTCCAGGGGTTATGTAAACGTTTTCATCTCGACGATGCTTTCGCAGCGCTGTTACGCCGTCACCATGGTACTGGCCGGACGCTTCAGGACGCGCAGCGCCACCGCCGTCGTGACCGTCCCGGCGACCAGGGCCACGACGTAGCCCGCCAGATGGGTGACGGCGTTGGGGATGGGCAGGACGAAGATGCCGCCGTGCGGGACCTTCAGCTCCGCCCCGATGCCCATGGAGATGGCGCCGGTCAGCGCCGCGCCCAGCACCAGCGCCGGGATGACGCGCAGCGGGTCGCGGGCGGCGAAGGGGATGGCGCCCTCGGTGATGAAGGCGATGCCCAGGATGCCCGCGGCGTTGCCGGCCTCCCGCTCCTCCCTGGTGAAGCGGTCGGCGAAGAGCTTGGTGGCGAGCGCGATGCCCAGCGGCGGCACCATGCCGGCGGCCATGGCGGCGGCCATCGGGGTGTAGACCTGGGAGGCGATCAGGCCGGTGGAGAAGGCGTAGGCGGCCTTGTTGACCGGCCCGCCCATGTCGAAGGCCATCATCGCGCCGATCAGCAGGCCGAGCAGGATCGCGCTGCTGCCCTGCATGCCCTTGAGCCAGGCGCTCAGCGTCGCCAGGGCCTCCGCCACCGGAGCGCCGACCACGTAGATCATGGCGAGGCCGGTGATGAGGGAGCCGAGAAGCGGCAGGATCAGCACCGGCTTCAGCCCCTCCAGATTCTTGTGCAGCCGGATGTTGCGGTTGAGGAAGCTGGTGGCGTAGCCGGCGATGAAGCCCGCGACGATGCCGCCGAGGAAGCCGGCGCCGAGATTGGCGGCCAGGATGCCGCCGACCATGCCCGGCGTGATGCCCGGCCGGTCGGCGATGGAGAAGGCGATGTAGCCGGCCAGCGCCGGAACCATCAGCGCGAAGGCGCCCTTGGCCCCGATCTGGAACAGCGCGTTGCCCAGCGTGCCCTGCTGGCTGTCCTCGAACACGTAGATGCCGCCGAGCGCGAAGGCGATGGCGATCAGCAGGCCGCCGGTCACCACGAAGGGCAGCATGAAGGACACGCCGGTCATCAGATGCTTGTAGGGGCCGCTGCGCTGCGCCGCCGCGTGCTCCGCCTTGGCAGCCTTGCCCGCCGCCACGCCGTCGGCCAGCGCCGGGGCGGCGCCGTGGGGCTGCGCCTCGGCCAGGGCGCGTTCGACCAGGGCGCGGCCGTCGTTGATGGCGGGCTTGGTGCCGCTCTTGAAGACGCGCTTGCCGGCGAAGCGGGCGAGGTCGACCTGCGTGTCGGCGGCGATCAGCACGACGTCGGCCTCGCGGATCTCCTGCTCGGTCAGCGTGTCGCGCGCCCCGACCGAGCCCTGGGTCTCGACCCGCACGGCGTGGCCCAGCGCCTGGGCGGCCTGCTGGATGCCCTCCGCCGCCATGAAGGTGTGGGCGATGCCGGTGGGGCAGGAGGTGATGGCGACGATCTTCTTCGCGCCCGTTTGCGCCGGGGCTTGGGCCGGGGCGGACGCGAGCGCCTGTTCCAGCACGGCCCGCGCGTCGCGCAGCACGGCGTCGAGCGCCGCGGCGCTGCGCTTCAGCCCGGCGAAGCGCTCCTCGCCCAGATCGCCGGAGCCGACGAGAATGACCCCCTGCGCGCCCTGCGCCGCCCCGGTGGGCAGCGTGTTGCGGACGCCGAGGCTGGAGCGCACCTCCACCTGGATGGTGTGGCCGAGCGCCGCCGCGGCCTTGCGCAGCGCTTCGGCGGCCAGGACGGCCTGGGTGCTGAGATCGCCCGCCGCGATCACGGCCAGCATGTTCGCCATGGTTTCCTCCCGAGCGGTCGCCCGCTCCCCGTTCATTGAAGCGTTGTGAGTTCGACCCGCTCGGCCAGCGCGCGGACCGCGTCCGCCCCCGGCAGGTTGGGTCCGAAGCAGCCGAGCTTCGCCGTGGCGAAGGCCACGGACAGGCGGGCGACACCTTCCAGCGACAGATCCGCCCCGAAGGCGGCGATCAGCCCCGCCACCATGGCGTCGCCGGCCCCCACCGTGCTCAGCGCGTTGACCGCCGGCAGCCGGGCGTGCAGCGCCGGGCCGTCGGCCACGAACAGCGCGCCGTCCGCCCCCAGCGAGACGACCACGACCGCCACGCCGCTGCGGTGCAGGCCGCGCGCCGCCTCCAGAAGGTCCGCGGTGGCGGGCAGGGGCGTGCCGGCCCAGGCCTCCAGCTCGTGCCGGTTGGGCTTGATGCAGAAGGGCAGGTCCGGGGCGGCCAGCGCCGCCGCCAGCGGCG
Organism: Azospirillum sp. TSH58; assembly: GCF_003119115.1. Taxonomy (NCBI): domain Bacteria; kingdom Pseudomonadati; phylum Pseudomonadota; class Alphaproteobacteria; order Rhodospirillales; family Azospirillaceae; genus Azospirillum; species Azospirillum sp. TSH58. Next base: position 226,058 of record NZ_CP022366.1, on the reverse strand, counting down.
GGCCGCTGCTGTCCAGAACCACGCGGGCGCCCTGGGCGCGCAGGTCCGCCGTCAGCGTCGCGTAGCTGTCCGCTGGCAGCCCGTCCGGCAGGCTTCCCGCCAGCAGGACCGGCGTGCCGGGCAGGACCAGCTCGCGCAGGGTGCGGCGCACGCGGTCCAGCGCCTCGGCGTCGGCGGTCAGGCCGGGCAGGTTGAGGTCGGTGGTGTCGGCGGCGGCGCGGTCGGCGATCTTCACGTTGACCCGCGTCTCGCCGGGCAGCCGGACGAAGCGGTCGGCGATGCCCTTGGCGGCGAACAGCGCCTCGAAGGCGGCGGCGTTGCCGGCGCCCAGCAGGCCGGTGGCGACGACGGGCGTGCCCCAGTCGGCGAGGCAGCTCGCCACGTTCACGCCCTTGCCCCCGGCGTTGCGCCGCACGGCGCCGGCCCGGTGCACATGGCCGGGGCGCAGCGCCTCCACCGTGATGGTCTGGTCGATGGCCGGGTTCAGCGTGACGGTGACGACGGGCCGGATGTCTGCTTCGGGCGTGTTCATGCCTCATCTCCGTCGAGCGCGCGCACCGCGTCGGCGGTCTCGCACTCCAGCGCCCGCCGCGCGGATTCCTGCAGGGCGGAGAGGTCGCTGCCGCGCAGCCGGTCCTTCACGGCGGGGATGTCGCGCGGCGTCATGGACAGTTCCCGCACGCCGAGCCCGGTCAGCAGCGCCGCGCCGAACGGGTCCCCGGCGATGCCGCCGCAGACGCCGACCCAGCGGCCGTGCCGTTCCGCCCCCTCCACCGTCATGCGGATCAGCCGCAGCACGGCGGGGTGCAGGCTGTCGGCCTCCGCCGCCAGTTCGGGGTGCTGGCGGTCGATGGCCAGCGCGTATTGGGTCAGGTCGTTGGTGCCGATGGAGAAGAAATCGACATGGCGGGCCAGCACGTCGGCCTGGATGGCCGCCGCCGGAACCTCGACCATGATGCCCAGCGGCACGGCGGGGGCGTCCAGCTCCGCCCGGATGCGCTCGCAGGCGGCGCGCAGGGCCTGCACCTCGCCCAGCGCCGTGATCATCGGGAACATGATCGACAGGGCTCCGCCGTCCTTGGCCCCACCGTCCTTGGCGGCGCGGTAGAGGGCGCGCAACTGCGTCTCCAGCAGTTCGGGCTTGCGCAGCAGCAGGCGGGCGCCGCGCACGCCGAGGAAGGGGTTCTCCTCGTGGGGAAGCTGGAGGTGCGGCACCTGCTTGTCGCCGCCGATGTCGAGCGCGCGGACGATCAGCGGACGGCCCTCCAGGGCGGTCAGCATGCCGCGGTAGGTCTCGTACTGCTCGTCCTCGCCGGGGGCGTCGCCGCGCTCCAGGAACAGGAACTCGGTGCGCATCAGCCCGACGCTCTCCGCGCCTTGCGACAGGGCGACCGCCACTTGGTCGGGGCGGTTGACGTTGGCGCCGATCTCCACCTCGTGGCCGTCGCGGGTACGGGCGGGCAGGCCGCGCCGGGCCTCCTCCTCGGCCTTGCGGGCCTCCTCCCGCGCGATCCAGGCGCGGGCGTCGGCGGTGTCGGCCTCGGCTGGGGACAGGTGCAGGCGCCCGGTCTGCCCGTCGAGGATGGCCGGGGTGCCGTTTGCCAGCTCCATCAGCGCGGCGCCGCCCGCCACCATCGCGGGAAGCCCCAGCGTGCGGGCCAGGATGGCGGTGTGGGAGGTCGGGCCGCCCTGCGCCGTCGCCAGCCCGATCACCCGCGCCATGTCGAGCGCCGCCGTGTCGGAGGGCGACAGGTCCTCGGCGATCAGGATGCAGGGGGTGTCCGGCAGGTCCGGCGCCCCGCCGGCGCGCAGCGCCGGGTCGATGCGCGCCAGGACGCGCTGGCCGACGTCGCGCAGGTCGGCGGCGCGCCCGGCCAGCACGGGGTTGTCGAGCGCGGCCAGCCCGGCGGCGGTGCGCTCCACCGCCTGATGCCAGGACCAGGCGACGCCGTGCCCCTCGACCATCAGCTGGCAGGCCAGCGTCACGAGGTCGGTGTCGTTCAGGATCTCCGCCTGGGCGGTGAAGATCGCCGCCTCCGACGGCCCAAGCCGGCGGGCGGTGTCGTCGGCCAGCGCCTTCAAGGTCTGGCGGGTCAGGCTCAGCGCCTCGTGCAGGCGGTCGCCGCCCTCGATCAGCGGGACCGGCTCGTCGGGCACGGTCACCGCGGCGCGCGGCAGCACATGCACCGGGCCGATGGCGAGGCCGGGGCTGGCGGCGATTCCCGGCACGGCGGGCAGCGGGTTCGGCGGCGTCCAGCCGCGCGCGGGCGCGCGGGCCTTCTGCGCCGCGGCGGCGGCGTCCGCCTTCTCCCGCGCGGTCAGCCGGGTGATGGTCGCCTTCATGCGGGCGAGCGCCGCCACGGCGTCCTCGCCCTCCGCCGAGACGACCACGCTGTCGCCGGCGCGCAGGCCGAGCTGGAGCAGCGCCACCAGCGCCTTGGCGTCGGCCACCAGATCGCCGTGGCGGACCTGGATGCGGGCGGCGGACGCGCGCGCCGCCTCCACCCAGGCGGTGGCCGGGCGGGCGTGCAGGCCGGTGGGGTAATCGACCACCCAGTCGAACCGCTCCGCCAGGTCGCCGCCCGGCGTGGCCGGGGCGGTCACGGGCGCGTCCTCGCCGAGGGCGGCGGCGAGGGCGGCGGGGTCGGTGACGGTGAACAGGGCGGTCAGCCGCGCCTCGTCCTGCATCAGCCGGGTCAGGCGGCGCAGCACGGCGATGTGGGCGTCGGACTGGGCGGCGATGGCGACCACCAGATGGGCCGTCTGGCCGGGATTCCATTCGATGCCGCCCGGCACCTGGAGGACGGCGATGCCGTTGCGGCGGACCATGCCGCGGTCCTCGACCATGCCGTGCGGGATGGCGACGCCGTGGCCGAGGAAGGTGTTCGCCACCGCTTCCCGGCGCAGCATGCTGGCGGCGTAGGCCGGATCGATGCAGCCGGCGGCGATCAGGAGCTGGGCGGCCTCGCGGATCGCCTCTTCCTTGCCGGCCGGGCTGGCGTTCAGTCGCAACAGATCAGGCCGCAGCAGATCGGTGGGCGTGAGCGTGAGGGTGGCGTTGGTGTCGGGGGCCATGGCGGGTCCGTCTCCTCCGTTCGGTTTGGCGCCGGGCGGTCTTGGGTGTCGTCCTTGCAGCGCTGTTATTGAAAACGATTACATCTGGATCTGTCAACGGAGTTCGCATTGAATCCGCCGACTCCTTCGGGCAGACTGTGCCGTATGGGGCGGGTGGATGGCCCTAAGGGATGGAAACGATTTCAAAAGCAGTTTCAAGACGGATCGGTGACCGCATCATCATGAGCGACAGCGTCAAAGCCACCAGCATCAAGGCCATCGGTATCAAGGATGTCGCCCGCGAGGCCGGGGTCTCGGTCGCCACGGTGTCGCGGGTGCTGAGCAACGGCCCGGTCAGCGACGCGCTGCGCGCGCGGGTGGAGGACGCGGTGCGGGCCACCGGCTACCGCCCGAACCTGTCGGCGCGGCGGCTGCGCTCGCAGCATTCCCAGACCATCGGGCTGATCGTCTCGGACATCCGCAACCCCTTCTTCACCGCGGTCAGCCGCGCGGTGGAGGACGCCGCCTTCCAGGCCGGCATGCGGGTGATCCTGTGCAACACCGACGAGAACCCGGAGCGGGAGGCCATGTACCTGCGGCTGATGCAGGAGGAGCGGGTGACCGGCCTGATCTTCGCGCCGACCCGCGCGACGCTGGCCCAGCTCGACCGGACCGACCTGGATTTCCCGGTGGTGCTGATCGACCGCAGCGCGCCCGCCGGGCGGTTCGATTCGGTGGTGCTGGACAACCTGCAGGCCGCCGCCCTTCTGGTCGATCACCTGCATAAACAGGGCTACCGCCGCATCGCCGGCCTGTTCGGCAACACCAGCACCACGGCGGTGGAGCGCCACGCCGGCTATCAGGCGGCGCTGGCCGCCCATGGGCTGCACGCGGAGGCGCGCTTCGTCCCTCCGACCGCCGAGGCGGCGGAGGCGGAGATCGCCCGCTGGCTGGCGGAGGCGCGGCGCTCCGGCGCCATGCCGGACGCGGTGATGGTCAGCAACAGCCTGCTGCTGATGGGGGTGGTGAAGGCGACGCGGACGCTGGGACTGACGATTCCCGGCGATCTGGCGGTGGCCGGTTTCGACAACGAGCCCTGGACGGAGCTGGTCGGCCCCGGCCTGACGGTGATCGAACAGCCGGTCCATGAAATCGGGCGGGCCGCCATGACGCTGCTGTTCGAACGGCTCGACGATCCGGAGCGGGCGACGCGCAAGGTGGTGCTGTCGGGGACCTGCGTGGCCCGGGGATCGACGGGGGTGGGGTGAGGGGGGAGTGGTTGCGGCGGTGCCCCCACCCAAACCCTCCCCCGCTGCGCAGGGGAGGGCTTAAACTCCTCCCCCTGCGAAGCGGGGGGAGGTCGGGAGGGGGGCACCAAGGCAACTGCTCTCCAACAACAAAACCTATCCCCGCTTCCTCTTCCCCGGCGCCCGCACGGGGTCCGGCACCGGGGCCAGCATCCCGGCGCTGACGAAGCTGCTGATTTCCGTGATGATCTCGTCCGGGTCGCCGGGGTTGCAGATGCCCGGCGCCAGCTCCTCCAGACGGTGGGTGTCGGAGAAGGCGTAGAGATAGGCGCCGATCATCAGCGTCATCCGCCAGTAGACGTCCCGCTCCGACAGATGCGGCAACGCCTCCTTCAGAGCGGCGGCGAAGATGCGGGTCGAGGCGTCGTAGGCCTCGTTGCGCAGCTTGTAGGAAATCTCCGGCGGCTCGGTGTGCAGCCGGGCCTGGAGCCGCATGAAGGTGCGGCCCCCCTCCGTCTCGCGCATGGCCAGCGCCGGCATCAGGAAGGCGTAGACGATGTCGCGCACCGGCGGCGGCGCAGGCCCGCGGCGCAGCGCCTCCAGCCGCTCCATGCGCTCGTCGGCGATCTTCCGGCCGCGGCGCAGGAAGACCTCCTCGAACAGCCCGTGCTTGGACCCGAAATAATAGCTGATGAGGGCCTGGGTCACCTCGGCCCGGTCGGCGACGTTGCGCAGGCTGGTGCCGGCGTAGCCGAGGTTGGCGAACTCCAGCTCCGCCGCGTCCAGGATCTGGTCGCGCACGTTGCTGGTGCCCTCCGGACGGCCCGGGCCGGCGCGGCGGCTGCGCGGGGGACGGCCCCGCGCCGGACCGTTCTCCGGCGCGGTGTCGGCGACGGGCGCGCCGTCCTGGACTTTGCTCATCGGTCGGCTCATCTCACTCCCGGCGGCACTCTTCGGATGGAAAGTCTAACATGGTGCAACGCCTGATCCTCTTTTCAACCCCGGCTGCGTCTCACAAGGCGAGAACGCGCTCCGCCGGCACCACGTCGCCGTATTTCTGGCCGATGTCGAACAGATTGGCCTCGTGCGGCGCCAGGGCGCGGTCGCCCACGCAATCGGCCATGACGACCGGGCGGAAGCCATGGCACATGGCGTCCACCACGCTGGCCCGCACGCAGCCGCTCGTCGTCGCTCCGGCGATCAAAAGAGTCTCGACGCCGCGCTGTGTCAACCACGGCGCCAGCCCGGTCCCGAAAAAGGCCGACGGCACCGTCTTGCGCACCACAAGCTCCCCCGGTACCGGAGTCAGCTCCGGCACGATGGCGCTGATGGCGGCGTGCTCGGTCAGGGTCTGCATGCCCGGCACCTTGATGGAGAAGACGTTCCCGTCCGACCCGTCGTCGGCGTAGACGATCCGGCTGTGGGCGACGAACCAGCCGCGCTGCCGGGCCTTCGCCAGCACCTGCGCCGTGCGGGCGATGGCCGGCGCGATGTTGCCGCCGCCGAACACCGCCGGGTCGGCAAAGCCGTTGACGAAATCGACGATCAGCAAGCCGATCTGGCCCTGGATGCCCAGCGACCGGCCGAAGCCCTGCCGCTCGTAGACGGCCTGTTCCGAAACACTCATGCCAGTTCCTTTCCGGCCAGCAGCTTGCCCTCGCGGACGACCTCGCGCCCGTCCAGGCGGACGGTGCAGTTCCGCATGGGAATGTCGATGTGGCAGGCGGTGGTGCGCGACCCGCCCGCCTCGTTGTTGGGGCCGAGCGAGAAGAGGAAGTTCCCGGCGAAGGCCCGGGCGTCCATGCCCAGCGTCTGCTCCCGGTCGTAGAGGCCGAGCGTCGACCAGCGCGCCCGCTTCTGCGTGCCCCAGCCGATGTGGGAAATGGCGTAGGCCTCCGGGTCGGCGAAGGCGTCCATGTAGTCGTTCAGCAGGTCGGCGTCCAACCCGCCGGTGATGGCGGTGACGTAGCCCCTCTCCACCGTCATCTCGATCTGCGAGGTCAGGTAGGACTTCATCGGCAGGAGGATGTCGCCCTTGTCGAGGACGATCCGCCCGCCCGCCTGCCCCTCGTTGGGGAAGGTGAAGCCGAAGCCGCTCGGCCAATGGTCCCAGCGCCCCGGCTCGTCGACGAAGCCGTATTCCTGCACCGTCGGGAATTCGCCGATGGGCAGGCGCAGGTCGGTGCCGGCCTGGGAGGTGACGTGCATCTCCTTGGCCGCCTTCAAAAGCGCCGTCGCCTCGCCGACGGTCGCCTTGTCCTCCAGGCTGGGCAGCAGGCGGACCAGCACCTCCGGCGGCTCGACGGCGAGGAGAATTTTCGTGCCGCTCTCCAGGATCTCCATCTGCTCCGGCGAGAAGAGGAGGGTCATCAGGTCCAGCACCAGATCGCTTTCCTTCAGCGCGGCCATGGCGGCGCGGTTGCCGGTCAGCGGGGTGGTGCCGAGATAGGCGAGGCTGTCGCGGCTGTGGGCGTGCTCCGCGTTGACCGGCGGCAGGTCCAGCCGATTGACCCGCGCCCCCAAATTGGTTGCGGCGATCAGGGCGGTGCGCAGGGTCTGCGGGTGGGTGCCGTCGCTGGTCAAGACGGTGACCACCTCCTGCGGCTTCAGCTTCGACAGGGTCAGAACATGGGTCCAGGCGCGGACCATATCGGCGTCACTGACGGGCATGATGCGTGTCCCTTTCCGGTTGAGCGGTCAGACGGCGGTGCCGAGGAAGGTGCCGAAGGCGCGGTAGAAGCCCTCCGCGTCGTCCCAGGGGATCATGTGCCCGGCCCCCTCGACGCGGGTGACGGCCAGCTCGGGCTGGAGGCTGCGGATCTCCGCCTCCTCTTCGGGCCGGATGACGTCGCCGCGCCCGGCGGCGATCAGCAGGGCCGGGCAGGGGATGCGCGGGAAATCGGCGTGGATGTCGTCGGTCTGGAAGTCGTTGAAGGCGGTGACGATGGCCCGCTCGTCGCAGGTGTGCAGCCATTCGGCGCGCAGGCGGAGCTGCTCGTCCGTCCAGGTCGGGCAGAAGGGCCGCATCGCCTCCAGGTCGGCGCCCTCGCGCATCAGGCGGATGGAATCCACGTACCAGGGCAACTGCGCCGGGTAGGGACGGCGGCCCGGCCCCGAGACCGGCGGATCGACCATGACCAGCCGCGCCGGGGCGGCGCCATGGCGGCTGACCGCGCGCAGGCCGATGCGCGCACCCATGGAGTGGCCGACCAGCGCGTAGTCGCGCAGGCCCAGCGCCGCGGCGAAGGCCGTCACGTCGGCGGCCATGGCGTCCAGCCCGTAGTCGAGCGCGTCCGACGCCTCCGACAGGCCGCGCCCCCGCACGTCGAGCACGTAGGTGTCGAAGCTGCGCCCGAAGCGCTCTGCCACGAAGCCCCAGGTGACGGCGGGGCTGGTGATGCCCGGCACGATCACCACGGGACGGGTTTTCCCCTCGCCGCCGTAGCGCAGATAATGCTGGCGGATGCCGTTGGCGCGGACGTTCGCGCCGTAGCGGTAAGTGCTGCTGGTCATGGAAACCCCCGCTCAGTAGGCGCCGGAGAGCAGGGCGCCGGCCCCCGGAACGCGCGTCGGCAGGCCCAGCGCCTTCAGCTTGGCGTAGGTGGTGGCGACGGCGGCGCTCAGCACCGGCTTGCCGGTCATCGCCTCGACCTGCGCGATGGCGGGCAGCGAGGGCATCTGGACGCAGGCCGACAGCACCACGGCGTCCACCCCGGCGGTGTCCATGCCGGCGACGATCCCCGGCAGGCGGGACGGGTCGTGGCGTCCGACCTCCAGATTGTCGGGGATCTCCAGCGCGCGCCAGTCGATGACCTGCACGCCCTCATGCTCGATGTAGTCGACGACGAGCTGGGCCAGCGGCTTCATGTAGGGAGCGACCAGGGCGATACGCTTGGCGCCCAGCACGTGCAGGCCGTCGACGAGCGCGCCCGCGCTGGTGATGACCGGGGCGGCCCCGCCATTCTCCACGGTGCGCCCGTGCAGCCGCTCCTGCGAGACGCGGTGATAGCCCTTGCCCATGCTCATGATGGCGACGAGGCAGGCGTAGCCCAGCACGTCGACGCGGGCGTCCGACAGCTCCAGCGCGCAGCGGTCGGACTCGGCGTCCATGGCGGCGAGTTCCTCCTTCTTCACCGTCTTCATGCGCATGCGGCTGGAATGGAAGGTGAAGCGGGTGCCGTGCGCCAGCGCGTGGGCGGTCAGCATCGCCGGGATTTCCGTCTCCATGGTCGTGTTGGAGGAGGGGACGATCTGGCCGATGCGATAGGTCTTGCTGTTCATGGTCGGTCCTTGGAGATGTCTTCTGGCGGCTGGCTCTCGTTGCTGCCCTTGCCCCCACCCCGGCCCTCCCCCGCTGCGCGGGGGAGGGAGAATCAGGCGAAGCGGCGGCAGTCCCCTCCCCTGCGCAGCGGGGGAGGGTTAGGGTGGGGGCATCACGCGACGAGGCGCGGCTTGTCGGAGAGGTTCGGGCGGAAGGCGCGGGCGTCGTACTGGTAGACCCAGTTGGCCTGGATGCCGGTGGCCTGCGGGTTGAAGAGTCCGCGCAGCCAGTACATGAAGTCGCGCTTCGCCTGGGCCAGCGGGGAGGGCAGGTGGTAGGTCCGCCCGCGCTCCCGCGCCTCCAGCTGGACGCGGCTGGTGCGGGGAAGCCGCTCCGCCTCGTAGTCGCGCAGCGCAGACGCCACGTCGCTGCCGTGCCCCTTCAGGGATTCGGCCAGCACATAGGCGTCCTCGATCGCCATCGCGGCTCCCTGCGAGAGGAAGGGCAGCATGGGGTGTGCTGCGTCGCCCATCAGCGTGATGCGGCCCTTCGACCAGCTCGTCATCGGGTCGCGGTCGAACAGGCCCCATTTGTAGACCTGGTCCACCTTGCTGAAGAGCGTCTCCACGTTGCGGTGCCAGCCGCGGAAGGCGCCGAGCATCTCCTCCTTGCTGCTGGGGGCGTTCCAGGACTCCTCCACCCACTCCTTGGTTTCGGCGACCGCCACGATGTTCACGGCCTTGCCGCCGCGCACGTAGTAGGTCACGACGTGGCTGTGCGGCCCGAACCAGAAGGAGGCGTCGGGGCTGACGTAATCCACCACCCCGCCGGTCGGCACCACCGCGCGGTAGCACATGTGGCCGGTGAAGCGCGGCGCCTCCGGCCCGAACAGGGCGGAGCGCACGACGGAGCGCACGCCGTCCGCGCCGACGATCAGGTCGGCCTCGAACTCGCTGCCGTCGCTGAAGCTGGCGACCGCCGTGCTCTTGTCCTGGCGCACGCCGGTGCAGCTCACCCCGAAGTTGGCGACGCTCTCCGGAACCAGCGAGGCCAGGATGGCGTGCAGGTCGGCCCGGTGGATGTGGATGAAGGGAGCGTCGTAGAGGACCGGGCAGGTCTCGATCAGCGGCGTGCGGAAGCTCTCCCGCCCGCTGCGCCAGTTGCGCCCGACCAGCGACTGCGGCAGGAAGCCGGCGGCCAGCATCTTGTCCAGAAGCCCCAGCGACTTGATGACCTTCACCGCGTTCGGCGTCATCTGGATGCCGGCGCCGATCTCGCCGAAGCCCGGCGCCCGCTCGAACAGGCGGACCTCGAAGCCGCGCTGGAGCAGGCTGCCGGCCAGCGCGACGCCGCCGATGCCGCCGCCGACGATGCCAATTCGCATGTTGGTTCGCACTCTTGCCTCCTGAAGGACGGCGACCGAGAATTGTTCGGTCGTTCGTTTAATTGTTCGTAACGCGGCCTTTCGCCGTCGCTGTGGCCTTCAGCCGCCCAGATAGGCGCGCAGCAGGTCGGGGTCGCCGCGCAGCTCCGCGGAGGGGCGGCTGGCGGTGATTCGGCCCGTCTTGACCACATAGGCGCGGCTGGCGACGCCCAGCGCGTTGTGGATGTTCTGCTCGACCAGCAGGACGGTGACGCCGTGGGCGTTGACGGAGCGCACCACGTCGAAGACCTCGTCGGCCATCTTCGGGCTGAGGCCGAGGCTGGGCTCGTCCAGCATCAGCAGCCGCGGCTCCGACATCAGCGCGCGGGCGATGGCGAGCATCTGCTGTTCGCCGCCGCTGAGCGTGCCGGCCATCTGGCGCGACCGCTCGCGCAGGCGTGGGAAGCGGTGGAAGGCCATGCCGATGCGCCGCTGCACCTCCTCGCGCGAGCGGCAGAGATAGGCGCCGAGCGCGATGTTCTCCTGCACCGTCATGTTCGGCCAGACGTGCCGTTCCTCCGGGCAGTGGGCGATGCCGGCGGCGACGATGCGGTCGGCGGGCAGGTTGGCGATGGACTTGCCGTTCCAGACGATGGTGCCGGAGCGCGCCTTCAGCAGACCGGAGATGGCCCGCAGGATGGTGCTCTTGCCGGCGCCGTTGGCGCCGATCAGGGCGACCGTCTCGCCGGCCCGCACGTCCAGCGACACGCCGTGCAGCGCGGCGGTGGAGCCGTAGGCGACGTGCAAGCCCTCCACGGCGAGGACCGGCGCGTCGGCGGCCCGCGCGATGGCGGAGGGGGAGGGGGATTCGGAGAGCAGCGTCATGCGGCGGCCTTTCCGAGATAGGCCTCGGCGACCTGCCGGTTCTCCAGGATCTCGGCGGGCCGGCCCTCGGCCAGCTTGCGGCCGAAGTTGAGGACGACGATCCGGTCCGACACCGACATGACCAGATCCATGTTGTGCTCCACGATCAGCAGCGCGTCGATGCTGCGCCCGACCAGCGTCTTCAGCACCGCGCCGAAGGTCCCGGCCTCGTGGCTGTTCAGCCCGGCGGCGGGTTCGTCCAGCATCAGCAGGCTGGGCTTGGCGGCCAGCGCCACCGCGACCTCCAGCAGGCGCAGCTCGCCGCAGGACAGCAAATGCGCCGGGGCGTTCATGCGCTGGGCCAGACCCATCGTCTCGACGATGGCGGCGGCGCTCTCCCGCGCCTCCCGCTCGGCGCGGCGCACCGCCTCGCCGGGGAAGAAGGTGGCGAGGAGGGATTGCCGGCTCGCCATGTAATGGCCGGTCAGCACATTCTCGAAGACGGTCAGCCGCTTCATGACGTTGGTCTTCTGGAAGCTGCGGACGAGGCCGAGGCGGGCGATGGCGTGGGGCTTGCGGTTGGTGATGTCCTGCCCCTTGAAGCGCACCCGCCCGTTGCTCGGCGCGTAGAAGCCGGTCAGCATGTTGAAGCAGGTGGTCTTGCCGGCGCCGTTGGGGCCGATCAGGCCGACGATCTCGCCGGGCTGGATGTGGAAGCTGAAGTCCTTCACCGCGGTGATGCCGCCGAAGGTCATGGTCAGGTCGTCGGCGCGCAGCAGCGGCTGCCGGTCGGCCGTCGGCTCGGTTGTCGCCGTCATACGGTGCGCTCCTTCGCGGCGTTGAGGGTCGGCTTGGCGGCCTGCTGCTCGCGGCGCTGGGCGATGAAGCCCATCAGGCCGTTGGGCAGGAACAGGACGATGGCCATGACGATCAGCCCGAACAGGGTGAGGCGGAGTTCCTGCACCTCGCGCAGATATTCCTCCAGCACCGTCACGATCACCGCGCCGGCCAGCGGGCCGATCAGCGTGCCCTTGCCGCCCAGCAGCACCATGATGATCATCGTCGCCATGAAGGCGAAGCGGAACACCTCCGGCCCGACGAAGGAGATGTAGTGGGCGTAGAAGCCACCGGCCAAACCGGCCAGGAAGGCGCCCAGCACGAAGGCCTGCATCGCCGTGCCGAAGGGATCGACGCCGATGGACTGCGCGACGTAGCGGTTCTCGCGCACCGCCACCGCCGCCCGGCCGGCGTTGGAATAGACGAAGCGGTAGGAGAGGTAGAGCGCCACCGCGGCGATGGCCAGCACGATCAGGAAGAAGCCGGCCTTGTCGGTGACCGCGACGTCCCCGAACAGGTTCTGGCCGACGCCCGCCAGCCCCATCGGGCCGTTGGTCACCGCGATCCAGTTGTTGGCGACGATGCGCAGCACCTCGGCGAAGGACAGGGTGACGATGACGAAGTAGGGGCCTTGCAGCCGCAGCGTGATCGCCCCGATGGCGAAGCCGAAGACGGCGGAGACCAGCCCGGCCAGCGGGATCGTCACCCACATCGGCATCCCGGCCTGGGTGGACAGCAGCGCCGCCGTGTAGGCGCCGGTGCCGAGGAAGGCGGTGTGGCCCAGCGAGAACTCGCCGACATAGCCGACCACCAGATTGAGGCTGCTCGCCAGCACCGCGTAGAACAGCGCCATGATGGCGAGGTGCAGGATGTACTGGTCCGTCACCGCGAAGGGCAGAAGCGCCGCCCCGGCCAGAAAGGCCAGCAGGATGTTGCGTTCCAGGGTCATGTCAGGCCCTTTCCGTGCGGATCGAGAACAGGCCCTGGGGCCGGAACAGCAGGATCAGGATGACCAGGACGAAGCCGATCACGTCCACCATGCCCATGGAGACGTAGCCGCCCCACATCGCCTCGGCGACGCCCAGCAGCAGGCCCCCGGCGATGGCCCCGGCGAAGCTGCCCATGCCGCCGAGGATCACCACGACGAAGCTCTTCAGGCTGATCAGCCCGCCGACCGACGCCTGGGCGGAGTAGATGGAGGCCAGCAGCATCCCCGACAGCGCGGCCAGCGTGCAGCCCAGCGCGAAGGTGGCGGCGTAGACGTGGCCGGTGCGGATGCCGGCGAGGCTGGCGGCCATCGGGTCCTGGAAGGTGGCGCGCATCGCCGCCCCCAGCCGGGTCCGGCGGATCAGCAGATGGGCGCCGACGATCAGCGCGATGCCGACGGCCACGGCGAGCAGGCGCAGCTTGGTCACCGCGATCGGGCCGAAGAACAGCGGCCCTTCGGCCACCGCGCCGGCCACCTTCATGGGCGCCGGGCCGACCAGCAGGAGCGTGCCGTTGACCAGGAAGATCGACAGGCCGATGGTCAGCAGGATGCCCGGCTCCTCACCCTGGCCGCGCACCCGCTCGATCAGGAAGCGGTCGACCAGCCAGCCGACGGCGGCCATGAAGGCGGCGACCACGATCAGGCCGCTGAAGAAGTCGAGGCCCAGGTAATTGGTGACGAACCAGCCGCTGACCCCGCCCAGCATGTAGAATTCGCCATGGGCGAAGTTGACCACGCGCATCAGGCCGAAGATCAGCGTCAGGCCGAGGGCGGAGAGCGCGTAGAACACGCCCATCACCAGCCCGTTGGCCAGGAACTGCGGAAAGAGATCCATGACGTTCTCGCAAAAGCAGGCCCGCACAAACCGTGCGTTGGATCGGTGCGCGCCGCGGGGACGGTGCCGTTGGGACCATCACCGCGGCGCGTCCGCCGGTCAGTGCGGCGCGTCCACCGGGGTGGAGGCGATCACCTTCGGCTCGCCCTTCTCGATCCGCACCAGCACCGCGTCGAAGCCGTAAGCCTGGCCCTTGTCGGTGAACTTGTAGACGCCGTTCGGCGCCTCGTAGCTGGTCTTGGCGAGCGACGCCCGGATGGCCTCGGCGTCGGTGCCGCCGGCCCGCTCGATGGCCTGTCCGGCGATGTTCAGGGCGTTGTAGCCGGCGGCGCCGTACTTGCCCGGCTTGATGCCGTACTTCGCCTGGTATTTCTGGACGAAGGTCTGGTTGCGCGGGGTGTCCATGCTGGAGGCGTAGGGGACAGCGGCGTGAATGCCCTCCGCGGCCTCGCCGGTCAGGTTGATGAAGTCCGCGGTGGCCCAGGAGCCGACGCCGAACACCTTGGTGTCCAGCCCCATCTCGCGGATCTGCTTGACCAGGATGGAGCCGTCCTGCGTCTCGGCGGCGACGAACACGCCGTCCGGCTTGGCGGCGCGCAGCTTGGTCAGCAGGGTGAAGAAGTCGGTGGCGCCGTGGTCGAAATACTCGGTCAGCACCGTCTTGACGCCCAGCGCCGTCAGGTCGCGGGAGAACTCCTCGACCCCGCCGCGGCCCCAGTCGTCGTTGACGCCGATGTAGGCGACCTTGGTCAGCTTCAGGTCGTTGGCGAGGATCTTGGCGAAGGCTTCCGCCATCAGCGCGTCCGTCTCGGCGGCGCGGAAGAAATAGGGGTTGCCCTGTTCCGTCAGGCTGGCCTTCGACGACACTCCGGTGATCAGCGGCAGCTTGTATTTCTGGGCCACCGGCATGATCGCCGCGGTGGCGGAACTGCAGAAGGCGCCGACCAGCGTGACGACCTTGTCCTTCTGCACCAGCTTCTCGACGGCGTTGACCGAGTTGGCCGGGGTGCACTGGCCGTCCTCGACGATCAGTTCGATCTTCTTGCCGAGGACGCCGCCTGCGGCGTTCATTTCCTCGACGGCGAGCCGGGCGCCTTCCACCACGGACTTGCCGTTGTAGGCGACCGATCCGGTCAGCGGCTGGACCAGCCCGATCCTGACCGTGTCCTGCGCCTGCGCCGGAACCGACGCGGCGACGCCGGTCAACAGCAGGCCGCCCAGTACCACGTTTCTCATCTCTCCCTCCGCGTTCGACGGTGATGTCGCGATGACGGCGAATGACGATTCCCTGTCGGCGCCCCGCCGCTCTCGGCGTGGGCGCGTCGGCCCGTTGCGGGAACGCGCGCCGTTGGATGCGGCAACCGTTCCCGTGTTTTATTATACGGCCAATTAATTATGCAGGGATGCTAACGGTCGCGTCGCGGCGCTGTCAATCGCTTTTCCGACGAAGACGGTTGGGGATTTTTTGCGGCGGTGTTTTGCGCGCGGTCGGCGCGCTCCTCAGCGGAGCGCGTCGAGCGTGTCGGCGTTGGGGCAGAGCCGGGCGTGGTCCGGCTGCGCGCACCCCTCGGCCAGCAGGCGGCGGCAGGTGCGGGCGCTGCGGCAGAGCGCGCAGACGCGCTGCAGATCGTTCAACAGGTCGGGGCGGTCCTGTTCCACCGCGGCGCCGTCGACGCCGTGCAGCGCCATCGCGGCGGGAAGCAGCGCGCCGACATGGCCGGCGCGCAGGACGGCCGGCGCGGTCAGGTCGGTCAGCCCGGCGTCGGCCAGCACGCGGTCGCGGTCCTGCGGGGCCAGCGCCTGGAGCGCGTTCAGGGAGCGGACGCCGCGCCAGCCGCGCAGGAGCGTCGCGCACAGGCCCTCTTGCGGCGCGGGGGCGGGGGTGGTCATGGGAATCTCCGAAGCGGGTTATTAATCGTTCGATTAATATTCCCGGTCGGAGCCCCCGACGCCTTGATGTGGATCAGCCGCGCACGGTTTTCATCACAAGGCCGGACGTGTCCCGACGCAGCGCACGGCGTAGCGCCGGAAGCCGAATCCGGACTCGCCCTCGCACCGCTCCACCACGAAGGCCGCGCGCCTTGTGACGACGCGGCTTCCCGTGGCGAGCGGGGCGTCGTGCGCCAGCTCCAGCATCATGCGCTGCTGGCGCTGCGGGTGGGACAGCAGCAGGGCGCGGGCCTTGCCCAGCCGCCGCCCCTCGGCGTCGCGGCAACGGGCCGGGACCTCGAACATCCAGAAGGCGAGCGCGGCTTCGGACATGAGCGGAGTCCTCTTGGGAGGGGAAGATGTTCGGGTGTCGACGGTGCCCCCACCCCGGCCCTCCCCCGCTTTCGCAGGGGAGGGAGACCGTCCCCTCCCCCGCCCAGCGGGGGAGGGTTAGGGTGGGGGCGAGTCCGCCGCCTTACGCCGCGACCGGAATCGGCTTCGGCAGCAGCGGGCTATCGACCTCCTGCACCACGCCGTCGCGCAGCGAGAAGGCCGGGACGATCATCTCCGGCGCGGTCACCCGCTCGCCGCTGTTGTCGCTGAGCTGCCAGCGGCCGGCCTTGACCTCCAGAACCGCCACGTCGGCGGCCATGCCCGGAGTCAGCGCGCCGATCTCGTCGGCCATGCCCAGCATGGCGGCGGGGTTGCTGGTCACCGTCTTCAGCACGTCGCCCAGCGCCATGCCGAGCGTCAGAAGCTCGGTCATCGCGTGGGTCAGGCTGAAGGGGGCGACGCCGTAGAAGGGGTTGGCCTCGCGGTCGCCGCCGGCACCCGTGACCGGGGCCTTCACGTTGTAGCCGTGCAGGTCGGCGCCCAGCGTGTAGGGCAGGATGCCCGCCGCCAGCGTCCGCCGCGCCATCTCGAAGCTGAAGTGCGAGCCGTGGCCGACATCGACGGTCAGGCCGCGCTCCAGCGCCTTGTAGATGACCGGGTGCACCTCGCCGGTGCGGGTCGAGATGAAGCCGCCGGGGTGCCGGGTGAAGGGGTGGGCCAGGATGTCGCGCTGATCGAGCAGCGGGACCAGCTCCTCCACCAGCATGTCGGGGTCGACGGCCTCGCCGCCCTCCACCTCCGGCCAGAGCTGGCCGAGATGGACGTAGAGCGGCACGCCGATGCCGTCGGCGATGCGCTTGGCCTGCTTGATGACGTCGAGACCCCAGCGCGAGGCGCCGCCGACTTCGGCATGGGCCTTGATGCCCTTCACGATGTCGCGGTTCTCGCGCCCGACGCGGATGGTGGCGTCCACATCGACGCAATCCGGGCGGTAGAGCTGCGGGTAATAGTGGCCCTCCAGCCCGCCGACCAGATAGGCCGACAGGAAGCACAGCGTGCGCGAGCGCGCCGGCTCGGCGATGAAGCGGCGGAAGGCCGGCAGGGTCATCAGGCTCGGCCCGCCCTGATCGACCAGCGTCGACACGCCGGAGCGCACGCCCACCATGTCCGGGTTCAGCCCGAAGCGGCCGGTGACCTTTTCGAAGACGTGCGCGTGGGTGTCGATCAGGCCCGGCGTCACGAGCTTTCCGGAGACATCGAGGATGGTGTCGGCGGCATCGTCGGGCAGACGTTCCGCCACCGCCGCGATGCGGCCCTTCGCGACCGCCAGATCGCCGACCAGATCCAGCCCGTTGGCCGGATCGAGAATCCGTCCGCCGCGGAGCACGAGGTCGAACGTGTGCGTCTCTGACATAACCCACCTTCTTGCGCTGATTTTTATCTGGCCGTCCCTTCAGCAAGGGCCATGCCAGGGCGGGGCGGGTTTGTCGGGGCGCACAAAACTTCAGCATGCTGACGAATGACCGTCCGTTGGGCAGTCGGTGGTCAAAATACGCACAATACGGCATACCACGGCATGCGCCCGCCGCCCTCCGGCGCGCCGTTTTCCGCAGTATACTGATGATTCAGGGTCGGGCGGCATGGCGTGGCACCCTGCCGCCGATTTGTGCACGAACGCAGCCGCCAAGGGGGAAACCAGGGGTTTTGAAGGGTTTCAGGGGAGCATGGCGGCCGTCGCGGCAGGGCATGCGCCGGCGATCCACAAGCGTCGGTAGATCGTCAGTATACTGATTAATGCCCGCGTGACAGGCAGAGGTTGCGCACGAATGAGGCGGAGGGCCTTGGCGCCCGGAGTTCGCGATTATTGATTGTTTTTCAATGTAATGGCGTGCGCTTTCCAGGAACCGCGCGGCCCTTCCTTCACTCCGTTTGCCCAACATTGGGGCGATTTCCGGCCCGGACGCCGTGCCGCGCCGTCCCTCCCGGCAAACCGAAATGCGCAGTGTTCTGCCGGTTGGCACGGCGTTCGCAAAGGGATGGGAAACCAACGGAAAAAGTCGGATATCCATAAAAATGAGAGGGTTTCTGCATTTGTGGCGGGGCATCCCGTGACCGGGCTGGGGATCGCGGCGGTGCCGCAGCTTCCCATTCTCGGCGGCGGGCTGCTGCTGGCCGGCGGTTTCGCCGGGCTGGCGGCCGGCCTGATGGGGGTCGGCGGCGGCATCGTGATCGTGCCGGTGCTCTATCATCTCTTCACCGCGCTGGGCGTGGACGAAGCCGTGCGCATGCACGTCGCGGTCGGCACCTCGCTCGCCACCATCATCGCCACCTCGCTGACCTCGCTGCGCGCCCACCGTCGCCGCGGCGCCGTGGACGGCGAGCTGCTGCGCGCCTGGGGGCCGGCGATCTTCCTCGGCGTGCTGGCGGGAACGGCGGTGGCCGGCGTGGTGCGCGGCCCGGTGCTGACGGCGGTGTTCGCTGCGATGGCGGTTCTGGTCACGCTGCACATGCTGTTCGGCAAGGCCGACTGGCGCATCGCCGACGGGCTGCCGAGCGGCGCGCCGCGCCAGGGGTTGGCCGGCGGCATCGGCATGATGTCCGCCATGATGGGCATCGGCGGCGGCACGCTCAGCGTCCCCATCCTCACCCTGTTCGGCTACCCGATCCACCGCGCGGTCGGAACGGCGGCGGCGCTCGGCTTCATCATCGGCGTGCCGGGAACGGTGGGCTTCGTGCTGACCGGCTGGAACGTGCCGGGCCGCCCGGATTTCAGCCTGGGCTACGTCAACCTGCTGGGGCTCGCGCTGATCCTGCCGGCCTCCATGGCGATGGCGCCGCTTGGCGCGCGGCTCGCCCACAGCCTCGACACCCGCGTCCTGCGCCGCGTCTTCGCCCTGTTCCTCGGGCTGACGGCGGCGCGGATGATCTACGGCCTTCTTCCCTGAGGTTCCCATGCTGAACACGCCGCGCAGCCGCCGGGGAATGGTCACCTCCCCGCATCATCTCGCCAGCCAGGCCGGCCTCCAGATCCTGCGCGACGGCGGCACCGCCGTCGAGGCGGCGGTCGCGGTCGCCGCGGCGCTGGCCGTCGTCTACCCGCACATGACCGGCATCGGCGGCGACGGCTTCTGGCTGATCGCCGAGCCGGGGCGCGACCCCGTCGCCATCGACGCCTGCGGCGGGGCGGGCAAGGCCGTCTCGCTCGACCTCTACCGGCGCCGCGGCCACGCGACGGTGCCCTGGCGCGGGCCGCTGGCGGCGAACACGGTCGCCGGCACCATCGACGGCTGGCGCGAGGCGCTGGCGGTCAGCGCCGGCTGGGCCGACCCGCTGCCGCTCGCCCGCATCCTGGAGGAGGCCATTGCCCACGCCGAGCAGGGCATCCCGGTCACCGCCAGCCAGGAGAGGCTGACCCGCCAGAAGCTGCACGAGCTGAAGGACGTTCCCGGCTTCAAGGACACCTTCCTGCCGGGCGGCGCCGTGCCGCTGGAAGGCTCCACGCTGAAGCAGCCGGCGCTGGCCGCCACGCTGCGCCGGCTGGCGGCGGAGGGGCTGGACAGCTTCTACCGCGGGCCGCTCGCCGCATCCATCGCGGCGGATCTGGAGCGCGCCGGGTCGCCGGTGGACGCGGCGGATCTGGCCGCTCACGCGGCGCACCGCCGCCCGGCCCTGTCGGTCGGCGTGCGCGGGGCGCGGCTGTTCAACCACCCGCCGCCGACGCAGGGTCTGGCCTCGCTGATGATCCTCGCGCTGTTCGACCGGCTGGGCGTGACGGAGGGCGAGGGCTTCGACCACATCCACGGACTGATCGAGGCGACCAAGCAGGCCTTCCTGGTGCGCGACCGCGAGGTCGGCGACCCGGCCTACATGGGGCGGGAGGCGCAGAGCTTCCTCGACGCCGCCGTGCTGGACGGTCTGGCGGCGAACATCGACCGCGCCCGCGCGCTGCCCTGGCCGCATGTCGCCAAGCCCGGCGACACGGTGTGGCTGGGCGTGATCGACGGGCAGGGCCGCGCCGTCAGCATGATCCAGAGCGTCTATTTCGAATTCGGCTCCGGCCTCGTCCTGCCGGAGACCGGGATCACCTGGCAGAACCGCGGCGCCTCCTTCCGTCTGGCGGAGGACGGCTGGAACGCGCTGGCGCCGGGGCGCAAGCCCTTCCACACGCTGAACCCGGCGATGGCCCGCTTCGACGACGGGCGCGGCATGGTCTACGGCACCATGGGCGGGGAGGGGCAGCCGCAGACGCAGGCCGCCGTCTTCTCCCGCTACGCGATGTTCGGGCAGGGCCTGCAGGCCGCCGTCACGGCGCCGCGCTGGCTGCTCGGCCGCACCTGGGGCGAGGACAGCGTGACGCTGAAGCTGGAAAACCGCTTCGACCCCGCCCTGGTCGCCGCCCTGCGCGACGCCGGGCACGAAGTCGAGCTGCTCGATCCTTACACGAGCACCATGGGGCATGCGGGCGCCATCGTCCGCCATGCCGACGGAACGCTGGAGGGGGCGACCGATCCCCGCAGCGACGGCGCGGTCGCCGCCTGGTGAATCCACCGGGTGACCACCACCAAGTGACCGCCGCCTACTGACGGTTCAAATCAAAAAGAGGGGGCTAGACGACATGCGGACGATGAAGACCACGGCGTTGCTGCTGAGCGCCGCGCTGCTGGCGCCGGGCGTGGCCTTTGCGCAGGAGACGATCAAGATCGGCGTGACCCAGCCGCTGACCGGCGCGGTCGCCGCGTCGGGCAACTACGTCGCCAACGGCGCGCGGGTGGCGGAGGAGATCGTCAACGCCAACGGCGGCGTTCTCGGCAAGAAGATCCAGCTGATCATCGAGGACAACAAGAGCAATCCGAAGGAAGCCGTCGCCTCCGCCGAGAAGCTGATCGTGCGCGACAAGGTCCCGGTGCTGATGGGCGCCTGGAGTTCCACCTTCACCCTGGCGGTGATGCCGAAGCTGGTGGAGTACGGCGTGCCGATGGTGGTGGAGACCTCCTCCTCGACCAAGATCACCACCTCGGGCAACCCGTGGGTCTTCCGCATCGCCCCGACCTCCGCCATGGAGGCCAAGTCCTTCGCGGAGAAGCTGGACCACTTCCAGCCGGCCATCCAGAAGGCCGATTTCCTAGCGGTGAACAACGACTTCGGCCGCGGCTCGGCCGACGAGTTCCGCAAGATGCTCCAGGCCAAGGGCGTCAAGATCGGCGTCACCGAGACGATGGCGCCGGAGGCCACCGACCTGTCGGCCCAGCTCTCCAGCATCAAGCAGTCGGGCGGCGACACGCTGTTCGTCACCACCGGCGTCGAGCAGATCACCCTGATCCTCAAGCAGGCGGCGGAGCTGCGCCTGCCGCACCGGGTCATCACCAACGGCGGCTCCTCCTCCCCCGACCAGCTCATCGCGCAGGCGGGTGCCGCGGCGGACGGCGGCTACTTCACGCTGTTCTTCGCCCCCTGGTTCCCGGAGAAGGCGGTGCACCCGACGGTCGCCAAGACCTTCGTCGATGGCTGGAACAAGAAGGGCTACGACTTCGCCGGCCTGACCGAGGGCTACCGCGGCTACGACGGCATCATGACCATCGTGGAAGCCATCAAGACGGCCGGCAAGGCCGAGCCGCAGGCCATCCGCGACGCGCTGTGGACCGTCAAGCTGGACGGCGTGAACGGCGACATCGCCTTCAAGAAGGACGGCCCGGAGGGCAAGGAAAGCGGCCAGAACGAGGCCAACGTCTATGTCGTCCAGGTGAAGGACGGCAAGGTGACGATGCCGTAAGGCCCTCCTTTCAAACGCCCGCGCCGCAGGCGTGGGAAGGGTGAGGGTGCTGCCGAGAAGCAGGCACCAATCCTCGGGCGACCCTCACCCGTCGCCTTCGGCGTCACCCTCTCCCGGGACGGGAGAGGGGAAGTAAGGAGACACGCGGTGGAAGCTCATCTGCAGCACCTTTTGAACGCCGTGGTCCTGGGGGGGACCTACGCGCTGCTGGGAATCGGCCTGACGCTGATCTTCGGCATCATGCGCGTGGTCAACTTCACCCATGGCGAGCTTTACACCTTCGGCGCCTACATGGCCTACATGCTGGCCGGGATGATGGGGCTGAACTTCTTCATGTCCCTGGCGATGGCCGCCGTGTTGGGCATGGCGCTGGGCGCGCTGATCGAATTCACGCTGCTGCGCCCGCTGAAGGGCGCGGACATCGACACCACCATGCTGGTGATGATCGGCGCCGGCATCGCCATGCAGGCCGGCGAGCAGCTGGTCTGGGGCGGTGTGGCGAAGTCCGTGCCCAGCCCCTTCCCGACCGAGCCGGTGGTGATCGGGTCGGTGTCGGTGGGCATGAACCGGCTGTTCGTCCTGGGCGTGGCGCTGCTCCTGCTCGGCGGCTTCTACCTGCTCATCAACCGGACGAAGCTCGGCGTGGCCATGCGCGCCACCTTCCAGGACCCGGACACGGCGGCGCTGATGGGCGTCAACCGCGGGCTGATGTACACGCTGACCTTCGCGCTCGGCTCCGGCCTCGCCGCCACGGCGGGGGCGCTGCTCGGCCCGATCTTCGTGGTCACCCCGACCATGGGCGATCTGGTGGCGCTGAAGGCCTTCGCCATCGTCATCCTGGGCGGGCTGGGCAACATCCCCGGCGCCACCATCGGCGGCTTCGTCCTGGCGCTCGCCGAGGAGTTCGGCGCCGGCTACCTGTCGTCGGGCTACCGCGACGCCATGGGCTTCCTGCTGATCATCGCCGTGCTGATCGTGCGGCCTCAGGGTCTCTTCGCCATGAAGGAGCGGATCGGATGACGACGCGTCTCCTCCCCTGGCTGTTCGTGCTGGTCATGGCGGTCGGGCCGCTGTGGCTGGGCGACCAGTACATCCTCTACGTCCTGACCTCGACCGGCATCTTCATCATCGGGGCGATGAGCCTGAACCTGCTGCTCGGCTACACCGGGCAACTCAGCCTCGGCCACATCGCCTTCTTCGGCATCGGCGCCTACACCAGCGCGCTGCTGTCGCTGGGCTTCGACCTCGACCTCGGCGGGGCGGAGCCCTTCGTGCTGGGGCCGCAGCCGGTGTGGGTGGCCTTCCTCGGCGGCATCCTGGTGGCGGCGCTGTTCGGCTTCCTGATCGGCAAGCTCGCCTTCCGGGTGCGCGGGGCCTACTTCGTCATCGTCACCATCAGCTTCGCCCAGGTCATGCGCATGGTCGCGCTGAACTGGGTGGATTTGACCGAAGGGCCGATGGCGCTGAACAACATCCCGCCGCTGTCGGTCTGGCTGCCGTGGGACGGGGTGATCCCGCTCTACAGGAAGGAATACAACTACCTTCTGGTGCTGGCGGTCGCGGTGGTCTGCTTCCTGGTGATCCAGCGGCTGGTGCAGTCGCGGGTGGGCCGGGCGCTGGTGGCGCTGCGCGAGAACGAGTCGCTGGCGCGCTCGGTCGGCATCGACGTGACGCGCTATCTGGTCGTCGCCACGGTGATCGCGGCGGGCATGGCCGGGGCCGCGGGTGGCCTCTACACCCACTACATCCGCATCGTCGATCCGGACGTCTTCATGTTCATCTACACGGTGACCATGGTCATCATGGTGGTGACGGGCGGCAAGGGCACGCTGGCCGGACCGATCGTCGGCGGCCTCGCCTTCGGCATCCTGCCCGAGGTGCTGCGCGAGGTGGCGCGGCCCGAGGTGCAGTGGATCATCTACGGCGTCGCGATGATCGTGGTCGTCTTCTTCCTGCCGCAGGGCATCGTCCCGGCGGTCAAGAACTGGTTCGCCGGCCGCCGCAAGCGCGTCGCCGCCACGGCGCTGGGCCTGCGCAAGGAGACCTCGGCATGAGCCTTGCCCTCGATGAATCCGCCGCGCCGATCCTCGAGGTTCGCGAGGTCGCCGTTCATTTCAGCGGCCTGATCGCCATCGCCTCGATGAGCTTCGCCGTGCCGGAGGGGGAGATCGTCAGCCTGATCGGCCCCAATGGTGCTGGCAAGACGACGGCCTTCAACGTCATCACCGGCTTCCTGAAGCCGACCGGCGGGAACGTGCTGTTCCGCGGCACCGACCTGACGCGCCTGTCCTCCAACCGCATCGCGGGCTTGGGCGTCGTGCGCACCTTCCAGCGCACCAGCATCTTCGCCGGCTGCACCGTCTTCGACAACGTGCTGACCGGGATGCACCGGCAGGGCCGGGCGGAGACCTGGGGGGCGCTGCTGCGGCTCGCCTCGGTGCGGGTGGAGACGGAGCGGATGCGGGCGGCGGTGGCGGAGATCCTGGCCTTCGTCGGCCTGTCGCACCGCGCCGACGAGCTGGCCGGCAACCTCGCCTACGGCGAGCAGCGGTTGCTCGGCATCGCCATCGCGCTGGCCGCCGACCCGAAGCTGCTGCTGCTGGACGAGCCCGCCGCCGGGCTGAACCCGTCGGAGACGGAGGCTTTCATGGGCGTCGTCCAGCGCATCCGCGACCGCGGCGTGACCATCCTGCTGGTGGAGCACGACATGCGCATGGTCATGACCATCTCCGACCGCGTGGTGGTTCTGAACCACGGGCGCATCATCGCCGAAGGCCCGCCGGAGGTCATCCGCGCCAACCCGGACGTGATCCAGGCCTATCTGGGCCAGGGGGTGAAGCATGCTAAAGGTTGAGGGGATCACCGTCTGCTACGGCCAGATCCCGGCGCTCCGCAACGTCTCGCTGACGGTGGAGGAGGGGGAACTGGTCACCCTGATCGGCGCCAACGGCGCCGGCAAGACCACGACGCTGCGCGCCATCAGCGGCCTGCTGCCGCTGGCCTCGGGCCGGATCACCTTCGAGGGGCGGGAGATCGGCAACGCAGCACCCCGCACGGTGCTGGCGCTGGGTGTGGCCCACTGTCCGGAGGGGCGGCGCGTCTTCCCCCACCTGACGGTGCGCGAGAACCTGGAGATGGGCGCCTATCTGCGCCGCGATCATCAGGCGGTGAGCCAGGACATGGAGCGGCTGTTCCACCGCTTCCCCCGCCTGAAGGAGCGGCTGAACCAGCCCGCCGGCACCATGTCGGGCGGCGAGCAGCAGATGCTGGCCATCGCGCGGGCGCTGATGTCGCGCCCGAAGATCGTGCTGTTCGACGAGCCGTCGCTCGGCCTCGCCCCCAACCTCGTGGAGCGCACCTTCGAGATCGTGTCGGACATCCGCCGGGAAGGGACGACCGTGCTGATGGTCGAGCAGAACGCCTACGCCGCGCTCGACATGTGCGACCGCGCCTACCTGCTGGAGAGCGGGCAGGTGATGGAGCAGGGCACGGGGCAGGCCATGCTCGCCAACGACCACATCCAGCGCGCCTATCTGGGCGGTTAAGAAAAAAGAGAGGGTCAGGGAATGGGAGAGGTTTCCACCACCGGCTCGGGCGCCGGTTCCGGTGTGGGCGCCAGGGTCCGCCGCAAGGAGGACGACCGGCTGCTGCGCGGGCGGGGCCGCTTCGTCGGCGACATCGCCCTGGTCGGCATGAAGGAATTGGCCTTCGTGCGCAGCCCGGTCGCCCATGCCACCATCACCGGCATCGAGATCCCCGAGGAGCACCGCGGCGCCGTCTTCACCTGGGCGGATCTGGCGGCGGGCGGCGTCAAGCCGATCCGCGCCGTCTCGGGCCTGCCCGGCTTCAAGGTGTCGGAGCAGCCGGCGCTGGCCGACGGCAAGGTGCGCTTCGTCGGCGAGCCGGTGGCCGTCTGCGTCGCCGCCACCCGCGCCGAGGCCGAGGACATCGCGGCCTCCGTCTTCGTCGATTACGCCGAGCTGCCGGTGAATTCCGACATGCTGGAGGCGGTGACGCCGGGCGCGCCGAAGGTGCACGACCACTGGCCGGACAACGTGTTCCTGGAGACCAACGTCGGCGGGAACATCGCGGAGATCGCCGCCACCGCCCCGGTCAAGGTGTCGCGCACCATCCGCACGGCGCGCCAGTGCATGGTGCCGCTGGAGGGCAAGGGCGTGGTCGCCCATTGGGACCGCCACGTCGAACAGCTCGTCCTGACCACCTCGACCCAGATGCCGCACATCGTGCGCGCCGGCCTGTCGGAATGCCTGGACCTCGACCAGGGGCTGATCCGCGTGGTGGCGCCGGACGTCGGCGGTGGCTTCGGCTGGAAGGGCCTGCTCCAGCCGGAGGAGATCGTGGCCGCCTGGATCGCCATGCGGCTCGACCGCCCCGTCCGCTGGACCGAGGACCGGCGGGAGCATCTGGTCGCCGCCGCCAACGCCCGCGAGCATCATTACGAGATCACCGCCTACGCCGACGCGCGCGGGCGGCTGCTGGGGATCGAGGCCGACGCCTGGGTCGATGCCGGGGCCTACTCCGTCTATCCCTTCTCGGCCTGCCTGGAGGCCGCACAGGTCGGCAGCATCCTGCCCGGCCCCTACGATTTCGCGCATTACCGCTGCCGCACCTTCTCCGTCTGCACCAACAAGCCGCCCATCGTCCCCTACCGCGGCGTGGCGCGCACCGGCGTGTGCTTCGCCATGGAGCAGATGATCGACGCCGTCGCCGACGCCGTGGGGCGGGAGCCGTGGCAGGTCCGGCTGGAGAATCTCGTCCCGCCGGAGAAGATGCCCTTCGACAATGTGACGAAGAAGCATTTCGACAGCGGCGACTATCCCGAATCCGTCCGCCGCGCCGTCGCCGCCATCGAGCTGGAGGGCTGGCGCGCCCGCCAGAAAAACGGAGAGCCGGATGGTCGGCTGATCGGCGTCGGCTTCGCCACCTATTGCGAGCAGTCGGCCCACGGCACCGCCGTCTATCACGGCTGGGGCATCCCCATGGTGCCGGGGCACGAGCAGGCGCAGGCCCGCATCACTCCGGACGGCGGGCTGGAACTGCGCGTCGGCGTGCAGTCGCACGGCCAGAGCATGGAGACCACCTTCGCCCAGGTCGCGCACGAGGTGCTGGGCATCCCGCTGGAGAAGATCAAGCTGGTGCATGGCGACACCGGCCTGACGCCCTATTCGACGGGCACCTGGGGGTCGCGCAGCATGGTCATGGCTGGCGGCGCCGTCGCCACCGCCTGCCGCACGCTCGCCGAGCGGCTGTGCCGGATCGGCGCGCACCTGATGCAGGCCGGTCCGGACGGGGTGGTGCTGGAGGGTGGTGCGGTGAAGGCCGGGGCCGCCGCGGTGACCATCCGCGAGATCGCCCACACCTGGTACCGCGCGCCGCAGCTCCTCCCCGCCGACGTCGACCGGGGCGGGCTGGAGGTCACCGCCGGCTACAAGCCGGGCAGCGACCACGGCACCTTCTCCTACGCCACCCACGCCGTGGCGGTGGCCGTGGACCCGGAGATCGGGCAGGTCGAGATCCTCGATTACGTGGTGGTCGAGGACGCCGGGACCATGGTCAACCCGATGGTCGTCGACGGCCAGATCTACGGCGGCGTCGCCCAGGGCGTCGGCACCGCGCTCTACGAGCGGATGCCCTACGACGCGGAGGGCCAGCCGCTCGCCTCCACCTTCGCGGATTACCTGATCCCCGGATTCACCGAGGTCCCGCACGTGAGGATCATCCACATGCTGACGCCCTCGCCCTACACCGAGTTCGGCGTGAAGGGCATCGGCGAGGGCGGCGCCATCGCCCCGCCGGCCGCGATCTGCAACGCCATCAACGACGCGCTGAAGCCGCTGGGAGTCATCGTGACGAACGCGCCGATGACGCCGGAGGTCATTCTCTCCGCCATCGCGGGCCAGCGGGGTGCGGCATGAAGGCGGTCGATTTCGACTACGCGCAGCCGGCGACGCTGGACGAGGCGCTGGCGCTGCTGGCGCGCGAGGACGTCATGGTGCGGCCCGTCGCCGGCTCCCAGTCGCTCGGCCCCATGCTGAACCTGCGGCTGGCCCAGCCGGAGCTGCTGGTGGACATCACCCGCATCGCCGAGCTTCAAACGATCCGCCGGGAGGGCGACCGGCTGGTCATCGGGGCCTGCGTCACCCACGCGCGGCTGGAGGACGGCGATTACCCGGACGTGACGCGCGGCGTGCTTCCCAGCGTGGCGGCGGTGATCGCCTACCGCGCGGTGCGCAACCGCGGCACCATCGGCGGCAGCCTCGCCCACGCCGACCCGGCGGCGGACTGGGTCAACGTGTTGACCGCGCTCGGCGCCGACGTGGTGATCGCCGGCGCGGGCGGGCGGCGCAGCGTTCCGATGACCGACTTTATCCTGGGTGTCTTCGAGACGGCCCTGCAGCCGGGCGAGATCGTCGCGGAAATCCATGTGCCCGCCCTCTCCGACCGGGCGCGCTGGGGCTACTACAAGGTCTGCCGCAAGACCGGCGAGTTCTCCCACGCCACCGGGGCGGTGCTGATCGACCCGGCCCGCGGCATCCAGCGCTTCGTCGCCGGGGCCACCTCCGGCAAGCCGGTGGTGATCGACGGCCCGGCCCTGTTCGCGGGCGGCTGCACGGAAGCGGCGATGGCCGCGCATCTCGCCGGCAGCCCCGCCGCGGACGACCCCATCGCCCTTCGGACCCACACCGTCGCGCTGAAGCGCGCCATCGCGCAGGTGATATCATGAGCGCCCACGCCAAAACCATTTCCCTGACCGTCAACGGCAAGCGGGTCGAGGCCAGCGTGCCGCCGCGCCAGCATCTCGGCGACTTCCTGCGCGAGCGGGAGCTGCTGACCGGCACCCATCTGGGCTGCGAGCATGGTGTGTGCGGCGCCTGCACCATCCTGATCGACGGCGAGCCGGCGCGCTCCTGCATCACCTTCGCGGTGGCCTGCGACGGGCGGTCCGTGACCACGGTGGAGGGGCTGGACGACGATCCCGTCGCCACGGAGCTGCGCGAGGCCTTCTCCGCCGAGCACGGGCTCCAGTGCGGCTTCTGCACGCCGGGGATGCTGGTGGCGGCGCGCGACGTGGTGCTGCGCCGCCCGGACGCCGACAACCCGGCGATCCGCACGGCGATGAGCGGCAACCTGTGCCGCTGCACCGGCTATGTCGGGATCGTCAACGCCATCCGCCGCGTCATCGACGCGCGCAACACGAACGCGGGGTAAGCCCATGCCGACCATGACCCAGACCCTTGCCGTCAATTTCCCGCGCGCCCGCGTCTGGCCGCTGCTCGGCGACGTGGAGCAGGTGATGTCCTGCATGCCCGGCGCCTCGCTGACCAAGCCGCGCGAGGGCGACCGCATCTTCGGGCAGATGCGCGTGAAGCTCGGCCCCATCGCCGCCGTCTTCGCGGGGGAGGGCACGCTGGCGATGGACGAGGCGACCCACACCGGCGTCATCCACGGCCAGGGCACGGACCCCAAGAACAACTCCCGCGCCAAGGCCGACGTGACCTTTTCGGTTTTGGAAGAGGGTGCGGGGACGCGCATCGACCTGACCGTCGATTTCACCCTGACCGGCGTGCTGGCCCAGTTCAGCCGCGGCGCCATCGTTCAGGAGATCGCCAACCGCCTGACCGCCGAGTTCGCCCGCAACCTGGAAGCCAAGCTGGCGGCGAGCGCACCGGCGGAGGTGATGGCGGCTGCGTCTTCGGACACGGCGGCCGCCCCGGTTCCCGAGCCTGCCGCCGAGTCCGCCCCCGAACCGACCCCCGAGCCGGCCCCCGAGCCAGCCAAGGAACTGAACGCTGGCAATCTGCTGTGGGTGATGCTGAAAGACTGGCTGCGTGGCCTGTTCGGCGGCCGCTCTCTGCAAAACAACCACAGCCGTTCCCGATAATCCCTCTTCCGCCCCGGGAGAGGGAGTGCCGTGCCGTTTCCGAACGTGAGATTGACCACCGCATCATGCCGAACGATCCTCTGAACGCCTTCGTCCCCTACGGCCGGACCGAGGTCGCCAGTGCCGCAAGCGGCCCGCTGGCCGGGCTGCGCTTTGCGGTGAAGGACCTGTTCCACATCGCCGGCCTGCCCACCGGGGCCGGCAACCCGGACTGGCTGCGCACCCACGAGGTTCCGCGGGAGACCGCCCCCGCCGTGCAGCGGCTGTTGGACGCCGGGGCGCGCGTCGCCGGCAAGACCCTGACCGACGAGCTGGCCTGGAGCCTGGCCGGCGAGAACGCCCACTATGGCACGCCGGAGAACCCGCAGGCGCCGGGCCGCATCCCCGGCGGCTCCTCCAGCGGGTCGGCCTCCGCGGTGGCGGGCAGGGCGGTGGATTTCGCCATCGGGACGGACACCGGCGGGTCGGTCCGCCTGCCGGCGAGCTATTGCGGTCTCTACGGGATCCGGCCCACCCACGGGGCGGTTCCGCTGGACGGCTCCGTTCCCCTGGCGCCGAGCTTCGACACCGTGGGCTGGTTCGCGCGCGAGGCGGCGCTGCTCCGCCGCGTCGGGGCGGTGGTGCTGCCCCCGGCGTCCGCCCCGGCGCTCCGCCGCCTGCGGGTCGCCGAGGACGCCTTCGCCGTGGCGGGGGAGACGGTGCGCGCCGCCCTCACCCCGGCCTTGGAGCGGCTGCGCGAGCGGTTCGGGGGTGCGGAGACCGTGACGCTGGCCCCGGAGGGGCTGGATCGATGGCGCCCGGTCTTCCAGACGCTCCAGGCCGCCGAGGCCTGGGCGGCGCACGGCGCCTGGATCGCGGCGACGAAGCCGACCTTCGGCCCGGGGGTGCGCGATCGCTTCGCCGCGGCCGCCACGCTCGATCCCGCCCTGGCCCGCGCGGCGGCGGAGGCGCGGGAGGGCATCCGGCGGCGAATGGACGCCCTTCTGGGAACGGACGGGCTCATCATCCTGCCCAGCGCGCCGGGCATCGCGCCGCTGCGCGGCTCGTCGGGGGCGGCGGTGGACGCGGAGCGCGGTCGGGCGCTGGCGATCCTCTGCCCCGCCGGTCTGGCCGGTCTGCCGCAAGTCTCCATTCCCGCGGCGCGGCTCCAGGGCTGCCCGCTCGGCCTGTCGCTGATCGGCCCGCGCGGCAGCGATTCGACGCTTCTGGCCATCGCCGAGGACCTCTTCGCATGACGCTTGAGATCAACATCCCCGAGGTGGTGGCCGAGGTCACCGCCGCCTTCGAGCGCTACGAGCGCGCGCTGACCGGCAACGACGTGGCGGTCCTGGACGAGCTGTTCTGGAACCACCCGGCGACCCTGCGCTACGGCGTGGGCGAGAACCTGTACGGCTACGACGCCATCGCCGCCTTCCGCCAGGGCCGCCCGGCGGCGGGGCTGGACCGGAGCTTGCGCAACACCGTCATCACCACCTATGGCCGCGACATGGCGACCGCCAACACCGAATTCACGCGCCCTTCCACCGAGCGCGTCGGGCGGCAGAGCCACACCTGGGTCCGCATGCCGGAGGGCTGGCGGATCGTCGCGGCGCATGTGTCGCTGATGGGCTAGGCGCCACCGTCTTCCGGCCCGGTTGCCGATCCTCCGGCCCGCCGCCATCCTCTCTGGAAGTCAATTTTCCAAACCCGCTCCGACGGACCGCCCGCGATGACATTAGACGACCCCCTGATCGAAGAGGCGTACCGCGTCCTGGCGGAGCGTCCCGGATTCCTCATCCGCCGCCTGCACCAGATCCACGTCGCCATGTTCATGGAGGAGTGCGCGGAGTTCAACATCACCCCCGTCCAGTACAGCGTGCTGACCGCCCTGGCGGAACGCCCCGACCTGGATCAGGTGACGCTGGGTGCCCAGATCGGCATCGACCGCACGACCACGGCGGGCGTGCTGGCGCGGCTGGCCGAGCGCGGGCTGATCCAGCGCCGGGCCAGCCCGGTGGACAAGCGCATGAAGCTGGCCGCCATCACGGCGGAGGGCCGGAAGCTGCTGCGCCGCATGGACAAGAAGGCCCAGCGCGCCCACGACCGCACCATCGCGCCCCTGCCGAAGGAGGACCGGGCGGTCTTCCTGCGCTACCTGCTGCATCTGGTCGACGCCAGCAACGGCTACGGCCGCGCCCCGCTGCATTTGCCGTAACGGCACCGTAAACACCGAGAGAGTTGGGGATACACGCGATGAACGACGCCACTTCGCGGGCCGTGGAGCGGATGCTGGCCGCCGTTCCGGTGTGGACGGAAACCGGAACCGCCGGGGAGCGGATCGGGCTCGACCGCCACACGCTGCTGCACGCCGGGCCGCCCTTCGCCGATCCGGCGGAGATCTGCCCGCCGATCCTCAACGCCGCCGCCGCGGCGCTGCTGTTCGAAGGTGTGGCCGGCGGCGTGGAGGAGGCCCGTGCCATGGTCTTGAGCGGCGCCGTGACGCTGCGCCCGGCGCAGGACATGGGCGTGGTCACCCCGCTGGCCGCCGTCGTGTCGCGGTCGATGTGGCTGCATGTGGTGGAGGATGCGGGCGGCTCCGGCGCCCGCGCCTACAGCCCGCTCAACGAGGGCGGCGGCCCCGCCTTGCGCTTCGGCATCGTCAGCGGGGCGGTGGTGGAGCGGCTGCGCCTGCTGCACGGCGCGGTCGGCCCGGCGCTGGCCGGGATCGGGCCGGTGGAATTGCGTGGCATCGCCTGCGAGGCGATGGGGCAGGGGGACGAGTTGCACGGGCGCGTCGGGGTGGCTTCGGCGCTGCTGACCGAGACGCTGGTGTCGCGGCTGGGCGGGACCGGCGCGGTCTGCGCCTTCCTGAAGGAGGCCGGGCAGTTCTTCCTCAACCCCTGGATGGCCGCCTGCAAGGCGATGATGCTGGCCGCCGACGGCGTGCCGGGGGCGGCGCTGGTCACGGCGGCGGGTGGCAACGGGGTGCGCTTCGGGCTGCGCCTGTCCGGCATGATGGGCGAGGGCTGGGCGAGCGCGCCGGTGGCCGCCCCGCAAGGGCCGGACATTGGTACTCCCCGCCCGCGCCTGCCGGCGATCGGGGACAGCGCCGTCATCGACGCGCTGGGCTTCGGCGCGCTGGCCCTCGACGCCGCCCCGCTGCTGCGGGCGGAGCTGGGGGCAGCGGCCGAAACGGCCATCGCGGCGGCGGACCGGCTGCTCTGCGCCGACCATCCCGTCCACGGGCGGCGCGTCGGGCTGGACGCCCGCGCCGTGCTGCTGGGCGGCCCGGTGCCCCCCGTCTGTCTGGCCGCCCTGCACGCGGCGGGGGAGGACGGGATCGTCGGGCGCGGCCTCGCCTGGCATCCGCCCTCCTGCCACGCCGAGGCGGTGGCGGCGGTGCACCGGTTGAGCCGCGCCGATTTTCCGGACGCCTCCACCTCCTGCGCGTAACGTCAGCGGGGGCGCGAGCCTGTCGGCGTCACACCCCGGCCGTCAGCTCCGGCACCGCCTTGAAGAGGTCGGCGACGAGGCCGTAGTCGGCGACCTGGAAGATCGGCGCCTCCTCGTCCTTGTTGATGGCGACGATGACCTTGCTGTCCTTCATGCCGGCGAGGTGCTGGATGGCCCCGGAAATGCCGACGGCGATGTACAGCTCGGGCGCCACGATCTTGCCGGTCTGGCCGACCTGGTAGTCGTTCGGCACGAAGCCGGCGTCCACCGCCGCGCGGCTGGCCCCGACCGCCGCCCCCAGCTTGTCGGCCAGCGCCTCCAGCAGCTTGAAGTTGTCGCCCGACTGCATGCCGCGGCCGCCCGACACCACGATCTTGGCCTGGGTCAGCTCCGGACGCTCCGATTTCGTCAGCTCCTGGCCGACGAACCTGGCCGAGCCGGCGTCGCCCGTCCCGGCGATGCTCTCGACCGTCGCCGAGCCGCCCGTGGCGGCGGCCGCCTCGAAGGCGGTGGTGCGCACCGTGACGACCTTGATCGGGTCGGCGGACTTCACCGTGGCGATGGCGTTGCCGGCGTAGATCGGCCGCTCGAAGGTGTCGGCGGAGACCACCCCGGTGATGTCGGAGATCGCCGCGACGTCGAGCAGCGCGGCGACGCGCGGCAGCAGATTCTTGCCCTCCGACGAGGCGGCGGCCAGAAGATGCTCATACTTTTCGGGGCCGTAGCCCTTGGCCAGACCGACGACCAGCGGCGCGACGTTCTCCGGCAGCGGGTGGGCGTAGGCCGCGTCGTCGGCCAGCAGCACCTTGGCCACCCCGGCGATCTTGGACGCCGCCTCGGCGACGGCCTGGGCGCCCTGGCCGGCGACCAGCACGTGGATGTCGCCCTGAACCGAGCTGGCGATCTTGGCGGCGGCGCCGACCGCGTTCAGCGTGGCGGCCTTCAGCGCGGCGTTGTCGTGTTCGGCGATGACGAGAATGGACATGTCAGATCATTTCCCCTTTAGAGCCGGTGGGCCCTTCAGATCGCGCGGGCTTCGTTCTTGAGCTTGTCGACCAGGGCGGCGACGTCGGCGACCTTGACGCCGGCCTTGCGCTTGGCCGGCTCGGCGACCTTGAGCGTGGTCAGGCGCGGCGCCACGTCGACACCCAGCGCGTCGGGGGCCAGCGTCTCGATGGGCTTCTTCTTGGCCTTCATGATGTTGGGCAGCGAGGCGTAGCGCGGCTCGTTGAGGCGCAGGTCGGCGGTGACGACCGCCGGCAGCGTCAGCTGCACCGTCTCCAGGCCGCCGTCGATCTCGCGGGTCACAGTGACCGCGCCCTCGCCCGGCGTGACCTTGGAGGCGAAGGTGCCCTGCGGCCAGCCCAGCAATGCTGCGAGCATCTGGCCGGTCTGGTTGCAGTCGTCGTCGATCGCCTGCTTGCCCAGGATGACCAGCGTCGGGCCTTCCTTGTCGACGAGCGCCTTGAGCACCTTGGCGACGGCCAGGGGCTGCGTCTCGGCGTCGGTCTGGACCAGGATGCCGCGGTCGGCGCCCATGGCGAGGCCGGTGCGCAGCGTCTCCTGCGCCGCCGTCGGGCCGACGGTGACCACGATGACCTCGGTCGCCGTGCCGGCTTCCTTGAGGCGGACGGCCTCTTCGACGGCGATCTCGTCGAAGGGGTTCATGCTCATCTTCACGTTGGCGGTCTCAACGCCGGAGCCGTCCGCCTTGACGCGGATCTTGACGTTGTAATCGACCACCCGCTTGACCGGGACGAGGATCTTCATCGGATGCGGTCCTTGTTTGGCCGGGCCGCGCTCAGGCGCGCAGGATCTTGCCGGGGTTCATGATGTTGTGCGGATCGAAGGCGCGCTTCAGCGTCGCCATCATGTCCAGCTCGACCGGGGACTTGTAGCGCGGCATCTCGTCGATGCGCAGCCGCCCGATGCCGTGCTCGGCGGAGATGGAGCCGCCAAGGTCGACCACGATGTCGTGGACGATGGCGTTGACCGTCGCAAGCTTCGCCTTCCATTCGGCCGGGTCGCCGCCCTCCGCCTGGATCGGGTTGAAGTGGATGTTGCCGTCGCCGAGATGGCCGAAGGCGAAGGGGCGGATGCCCGGGCATTCCCGCTCCAGCGCCGCGTTGGCGCGGTCGAGGAAGCGCGCCACGCGGGAGATCGGCACCGACACGTCGTGCTTGAAGGACACGCCCTCGCGCTTCTGGCCTTCCGGAATGCCCTCGCGGATGCGCCACAGCGAATCGGCCTGGGCCTTGGAGGCGGCGACGACGCCGTCCAGCACCTCCCCGGCCTCCATTCCGGCTTCCAGGATGCCTTCCAGCATCTCGGCCAGACGGTTGCCGCCGTCCTGGTCGGCCAGCTCGACCAGCACGTACCAGGGATAGCGGTCGCGCAGTGGGTCGGGCACGTCCGGCACATGGCGGCGGGCCACGTCGATGCAGTCGCGCTGGATCAGCTCGAAGGTGATGATGCGGTCGCCGGCGACACCCTTGGCGCGGGTCAGCAGATCGACGGCGTCGCTGGGCGCCGACACCGCGACCAGCGCCGTGGCGGTGGCGCGCGGCAGCGGCGACAGCTTCAGCACCGCGGCGGTGACGATGCCCAGCGTGCCCTCCGACCCGATGAAGATCTGCTTCATGTCGTAGCCGGCGTTGTCCTTGCGCAGCCCGCGCAGCCCGTCCCAGATCCGCCCGTCGGGCAGCACCACCTCCAGCCCGGCGACGAGGTTGCGCATGTTGCCGTAGCGCACGACCTGCACGCCGCCGGCGTTGGTGGCGATGTTGCCGCCGATCTGGCAGGAGCCCTCGGCGGCGAGGCTCATCGGGAACAGACGGCCGATGTCGCGCGCCGCGTTCTGGATGTTGGCGAGGATGCAGCCGGCCTCGACCGTCATCGTGTCGTTGTCGATGTCGATCTCGCGGATGCGGTTCAGCCGGTTGGTGGAGAGGACGATCTCCGTCCCGTCGGCGTGCGGCTGGCTGGCCCCGGTCAGGCCGGTGTTGCCGCCTTGGGGCACGATGGGGGTGCGCGTCTCCGCGCAGATGCGCACCACGGCGGCCAGCGCCTCGGTGCTGTCGGGAAGCACCACGGCGGGGGAGCGGCCGACCCAGCCGTCGCGCCAGGATTCCATGAAGGGCTGCATGGTGCCGGGATCGGTGATCAGCCCGCGGTCGCCGACGATGGCGTGGATCGGGGCGAGCACGGCCGTCGCGAAGTCCGGCCGCCCGGTGTTCAGGGTGTCATTGGACAAGAAGGCTCTCCCTGGGCTTCGGTTCGGCGTCACAGCGCGCGATAGGCCGTCTTGATGATGGTGTAGAACTCGATGGCGGAGCGTCCCTGCTCGCGCGGGCCGTAGCTCGACATCTTCCGGCCGCCGAAGGGGACGTGGTAGTCGACGCCGGCCGTCGGCAGGTTCAGCATGGTCATGCCGGCCTGGATGTTGGCCTGGAAGTGGCGGGCGTGCTTCATCGAGTTGGTGATGATGCCCGACGACAGGCCGTAGTCGGTGTCGTTGGCCACATGCAGGGCCTCCTCGTAATCCTTGACGCGGATGACGCTGGCGACCGGGCCGAACACCTCCTCCCGGTTGATGGTCATGGCGTTGCTGGTCTCGGTGAACAGGGTCGGTGCCAGGAACCAGCCGCGCGTCGGCCGGTCCAGCCGCCCGCCGCCGGAGGCCAACTGCGCGCCTTCCTTCAGGCCGGTGTCGATGTATTGCAGGTTCTTGGTGAGCTGGAACTCGTCGATGACCGGGCCGATCTGCGTCTCCGGCAGCAGGGCGTGGCCGACGCGCAGCGCCGCCATCCGCTCCGTCATCGCGGCGACGAAGGCGTCGTGGATCGAATCCTCGACGATGAAGCGGCCGGTGGCGGTGCAGCGCTGGCCGGCATGGAAATAGGCGCTGTTGACGCCGATCTCGGCGGCGCGTTCCGGGTCGGCGTCGCCCAGCACGACCAGCGGGTTCTGGCCGCCCAGCTCCAGCTGGACACGGATCATGCGCTCCGCGCAACGCACGGCGATGCGCCGCCCGGTGTTGACCGAGCCGGTGAAGGACACCGCGTCCACCGCGTCGACCACGGCGGCGCCGACGTTCGGGCCGGCGCCGATCACCAGATTGAACAGGCTGCTGGGCATGCCGTGGGCCTCCAGCGCCTCCGCGATGAGGCGGGTGACGGCGATGGAGATGCCGGGGGTCTTCTCCGACGGCTTCCAGATCACCGCGTTGCCGAAGGCCAGCGCCGGGGCGATCTTCCACATCGGCGTGGCGACCGGGAAGTTCCAGGGCGTGACGAGGCCGATGACGCCGACCGGCTCGCGCGTCACGTCGACCTCGACCCCCGGCCGCACCGAGCCCAGCGTCTCGCCGGGCGCCCGCAGCGCCTCGGCGGCGAAGAAGCGGGCGAGGTGGGCGGCGCGGGTGATCTCGCCCAGCGCGTCGGGAATGGTCTTGCCGCCCTCGGTCGCGGCGATGCGCGCCAGCTCGTCCTTGCGGTCGAACAGCGCGCGGGAGATGGCGTCGAGCACCAGCGAGCGCTGCTCCACCGTGGCGGCGCGCCATTGCGGCTGGGCGGCGCGGGCCGCGGCAACGGCCTCCGTCACGTCCTCGGCGCCGGCGAGCGAGTAGGAGCCGGCCAGCTCGTCCAGATTCGACGGGTTGAAGATGTCGAGCCGCTCGCGGCCCGGACGCCAGGAGCCGGCGATGAAGTTGGTGATGCGATCGGAAGCGGGGGACATGTCGTTTTTTCTCCGGGGGACGTTCTTCAGTGGCGCTGGTCCTTGCCCCCACCCCGGCCCTCCCCCGCTGCGCAGGGGAGGGTGATTTTCGCGAAGCGGCGGCAGTCCCCTCCCCTGCGTGAGCGGGGGAGGGCCAGGGTGGGGGCACGTGCGCTCAGTCGGCGCGCGCCACCCGCTCCTTCAGGGCGGTCAGCGCCCACAATGTTTCGATGGTCGGCACCGGCACGCCGCGGCGTCGGGCCAGCTCCAGGACGGTGGTCACGATGGGGTCGATCTCCATGCTCCGCCCCGCCTCGAAATCCTGGAGCATCGACGGCTTGTGGCCCGGCACGCCGCTGCCCCGGCTCAGCCGATCGTCGATGTCGTCGGGCAGGGCGACGCCCCAGGCATGGGCGACCTCCAGGCATTCGCGCATCAGCCGGCCCTGGACGGCGGCCATGCCGGGGGCCTGCTCCATGGCGCCCATGGTGGCGCCGGTCAGCACGCTGGTCGGGCCGACCGCCATGTTGAGCATCAGCTTGCTCCACAGCGGCACGCGGATGTCGGCGGGCAGGCGCGCGGTGGCGCCCGCCGCGTTGAAGGAGTCGGCCAGCGCCGCCAGCTTTTCCGAGTGGTCGCCGGGCCGGGGGGCGCCGAAGGCCAGCACCGGCAGGGCGGTGTGGGCGACGACGCCGGGCTCGACGATGCGGGCGGGCAGCACCTCCATCACGCAGGCGGCGACCCGCTCCGGCCCGATGGCCGACCAGATGGCGCCGCCGGGATCGACCACCTCCAGCGGCTCCGGCGTCACGCCGTCCCCGGCGCCGTACAGGTACCACCAGGGAATGCCGTTCTGCGCAGCCACCACCAGCGTGTCCGGCCCGCACAGCGCCGGGAAGGACGGGGCCAGGGCCGGCAGCCCGTGCCCCTTCACCGTGACGATCACCACGTCCTGCGGGCCGAGGTCGGCGGCGGAATCGCTGGCCCGCGGCCGGCTGGTCAGCGTCCCCTTGGGCGTCTGCACGGTCAGCCCGCCGTCGCGGATCGCCGCGAGATGGGCGCCGCGGGCCAGCAGCGACAGCTCGTGCCGGCCCGTGGCGGCGAGATACCCGGCCAGCGCGCCGCCAACGGCGCCGGCTCCTACGACGGCGATGCGCATGTCGTTCTCCCTTCCTCAGTCTCGATCACTTGAATTCCAGCGGCGGCAGGTCGTCGTCGAGGTCGCCGCCAAGGCCCTTGAACTGCTCCTCGATCTGCTTGTCGTCGAGCTTGGTGGCGGTCGACTTGTAGTGCATGACCATCTGCGGGAAGGCGATCACCAGAGCCACCATGACGAGCTGGATGACGACGAAGGGCACCGCACCCCAGTAGATCTGGCTGGTCAGGACGGGGGCCGTCTCCTTCTTCGTGATGCGGTCGATGTAGGGCACCTTCGGCGCCACCGAGCGCAGGAAGAACAGCGAGAAGCCGAAGGGCGGGTGCATGAAGCTGGTCTGCATGTTCACCGCCAGGATGACGCCGAACCACACCAGGTCGATGCCCAGACGGTCCGCCGCCGGGGCCAGCAGCGGGATGACGATGAAGGCCAGCTCGAAGAAGTCGAGGAAGAAGGCCAGCAGGAAGACCATCACGCTGACCGCGATCAGGAAGCCCATCTGGCCGCCGGGCAGGGAGACCATCAGCTCCTCGACCCAGATGTGGCCGTTGACGCCGTAGAAGGTCAGCGAGAACACCCGCGCGCCGATCAGGATGAACAGCACGAAGGACGCCAGCTTGGCCGTCGCGTAGGTGGCCTGCCGCACCATGTCGAAGTTCAGGCGCTTCTTCATGGCCGCCAGCGCCAGCGCGCCGACGGCGCCCATGGCGCCGCCCTCGGTCGGGGTGGCGAGGCCGATGAAGATGGTGCCCAGCACCAGGAAGATCAGCGCCAGCGGCGGCACCATGACGAAGGTCGCCTGCTCCGCCATGCGGGAGATCAGGCGCTTGCCGGTCGCCCGCTCAACCACCGCCACCGTCAGGGCGTAGAGCGCGCCCGCCGCGATGGAATCGCCGATCAGGGCCAGGGTGGTCCACCCGTTCACCGTCAGCCACGCCGCCCCCGCGGTCAGCGCCGCCGTGGCGACGGACTGCAGGACGAGGCGCTGCGCGCCGAAGCCGCGGTTGAAGGCGGCCGCCAGGAAGGCGACCAGCACCGCCACCGACAGCAGCAGCACGACATAGTCGGCGCCGGACTTCACGTCGGTGCGGCCCATCACCCAGGTGGCGACCGCGCCCGAGAACAGGGCGAGCAGGCCGAGCTGCCAGACGCCGCGCGCGCCGTTCGGCTCGCGGTGGGCGATGGCCTCCGGCGGCAGGCCGGGGGCGGCCTTTGGCCAGATCATCGAGACGACGAAGACGTAGAGCGCGTAGAGGCCAGCCAGCAGCAGGCCGGGAATGAAGGCGGCCTCGTACATGTCGCCGACCGAGCGGCCGAGCTGGTCGGCCATGACGATCAGCACCAGCGACGGCGGGATGATCTGGGCCAGCGTGCCCGACGCCGCGATGACGCCCGACGCCAAGCGGCGGTCGTAGCCGTAGCGCAGCATGATCGGCAGCGAGATCAGGCCCATCGAGATCACCGACGCGGCCACCACGCCCGTCGTCGCGGCGAGCAGCGCGCCGACGAAGATCACCGCGTAGGCCAGACCGCCGCGGATCGAGCCGAACAGCTGCCCGATGGTGTCGAGCAGATCCTCGGCCATACCGGACCGCTCCAGCACCAGACCCATGAAGGTGAAGAAGGGCACGGCCAGCAGCACGTCGTTGTTCATCGTGCCGTAGACGCGCTCGGGCAGCGCCTGGAACAGGTCGGGGCGGAACAGTCCGATCTCGATGCCGATCAGGCCGAACAGCAGCCCGTTGGCGGCCAGCGCGAAGGCCACCGGATAGCCCAGCAGCAGCATGCCGACCAGCGTGGCGAACATGATCGGCGCCATGTTGTGGCCGAACCAGCCGCGCCAGCCGTCCTGTTCGGCCAGCGCCGCGGCGCCGGGCACCGGCAGCACGTAGAGCGCCACGGCGACCACCGCCAGCAGCACCAGGGAGATGACGGACAGCCGGACGGCGCGCGGCGAAGGGGTGGGGGAGGTCGTGCTCATCGCGCGGTCACCGGCTGGGAAGGGTGTCGGGGTGGGTGGTGCGCTCGCGTTCGGCCGCCAGCAGGCGTTCCGCCTCGGCCTCGGCCGCCGCCTGATGGCCGCCGGCCCGGTGGTTGTCGTCCTCCAGATGGCCGGACATGATCGCGGCGCGCTTGGCCAGCTCGGACAGGCCCTGGATGAACAGCACGGTGAAACCCAGCGGAATCAGCATCTTCGCCGGCCATTGCGGCAGGCCGCCGGCGTTCATCGACTGCTCC
Organism: Azospirillum sp. TSH58; assembly: GCF_003119115.1. Lineage (NCBI taxonomy): Bacteria > Pseudomonadati > Pseudomonadota > Alphaproteobacteria > Rhodospirillales > Azospirillaceae > Azospirillum > Azospirillum sp. TSH58. Next base: position 185,132 of record NZ_CP022366.1, on the reverse strand, counting down.
TCGATCGCGTAGGAGGCGATGGCGAAGGGCCAGGAGGTGACCAGCATCACGAAGCTGAAGGGCAGCAGGAAGGTCAGATGGCCGAACAGGTCGATGGTGTCGCGGGCGCGCTTGCCGAGCTGCGCGTTCACGATGTCGATGCGGATGTGCTCGTCCTCCTTCAGCGTCCAGGGGGAGCAGAGCAGGAACACCGCGGCGAACAGCACCCATTGCAGTTCGAGCCACGAATTCGAGCTGATGTCGAACATCTTGCGGACGACGGCGTTGACGGCCGACACCAGGATGGCCAGCACGATCAGCCAGGATATCGCCTTGCCCAGCCGCGCGGTGACCGCGTCGACCAGCCGGCAGGCCCCGACCAGGGCCGTCATGAAAGGGGAAGCGTTGGGGCTCGGCATGGTGGGCAGGCCCTCCCGAAAAAGCCGGTCGCGCGGAACGCGACGATGCCACGGCCGGGGGACGGTGGCCCCGCCCCCCGGACATGGTTGAAGGACGTGCCGGATCAGCGCCGGGCGAGGCGGAGGACGGCGCTGTCGTAGGCGTATTCCGACGCCTGGTTCCACAGGTTCGAGTCCGTCTGGAAGCGGCGGTAGCTCTCGTAGAACTTCTTGAAGGTCGGGTTCTTGTCCGACAGCTCGTCGTAAAGCTCCAAGGCCGCCTTGTGGCTGGCCTGCAGCACGTCCTGCGGGAAGGCGCGCAGCTTGGCGCCCTTCTCCACCACGCGCTTCAGCGCCGCCGGGTTCAGCACGTCGTAGCGCGCCACGCTGTCGACGTTGGCGAGCGCCGCCGCCGAGGTCAGCGCCGCCTGGTAATGCTTGGGCAGGCTGTTCCAGCGGTTCGTGTTGATGAAGAAGTGCTGGAGCGAGGTGCCGTCCCACCAGCCAGGGTAGTAGTAGTTCGGCGCGATCTTGTAGAGGCCGAGCTTCTCGTCGTCATGGGGTCCGTTGAACTCGGCGGCGTCGATGGTGCCGCGCTCCAGCGCCGGGTAGATGTCGCCGCCGCTGACCTGCTGCGGCACGACGCCCAGCTTGGACAGGATCTGGCCGCCCAGGCCGGAGATGCGGAACTTCAGCCCCTTCAGATCCTCGACCGTCTTGATCTCCTTGCGGAACCAGCCGCCCATCTGGGAGCCGGTGTTGCCGCCGGCGAGCGCCTTCAGGTTGTGCCCGGCGTAGAACTCCTCCAGCAGCTTGCCGCCCTCGCCGTGGTAGAACCAGGCGTTCTGCTGGCGGGTGTTCAGGCCGAAGGGCAGGCAGCAGCCGAAGGCGAAGCTCGGGTCCTTGCCGACATAGTAGTAGGACGCGGTGTGGGCCATCTCCACCGTGTCGTTGCTGGCGGCGTCGAGCGCCTGGAGCGCCGGGACCAGCTCGCCGGCGGCGAAGACCTGGATCTGGAACTTGCCGTCCGTGGCCTCGGCGACGTTCTTCGCCAGCACCTCGGCGCTGCCGTAGAGCACCTCGATGTTCTTCGGGAAGCTGGACACGCAGCGCCAGCGGATCGTCGGCTCCGACTGGGCGATGGCCGGGGCGGCGAGGGTGGAGGCGCCGGCAACGACGGCGGCACCCTTGAAGAATTGACGGCGCTTCATGTGGATCTTCCTCCCGAGATTTTTGTGGCCGAGATTTTTGTTGCCCGGACGACGCGATGCCGGTCCGAGGACGCTTGGTCCCCGGTCGGTGGCCGGGGAGGGTGTGGTGACCCTGACAGTGGATCAGGCGACCGCACAGCGGAATGCGTTTTGCCGGCATATCAGCCATAAGCGCGGCAAGCCATCAGCGGTACGAACGGTTTCGCCCGAAACCCACGGCGGCCCGCCCCGAACGGTGCGGGCGCGGACGGTTTGCTATGCCCGCAATGAATATCTGCTACAGGCACGCCATGCGCTCCGCACCGCGCGATGGGTCGATAAGCTGGAGGCAACTGGTCTCCGACCGCCATCAAACCGACGGATGTTCAATCGCATGAACGGTGTGCGCCATGTCTAGGCTGTCCTCTCCGCTCAACGCCGCCGGAGCCGCCTATCTCGAAGCGTTGCAGGAACGCTTCCGCGAGGACCCCGCGTCGGTGGACGTGAGCTGGCGCGCCGTCTTCCAGATCCTGGACGAGCTGGGCGCCGTTCCCGCGGGGATGCCCGCCGGGGCGCCAGCGGGCGACCCGACGGTTCCGCTGCGCCAGGAGGAGATCCGCCAGCGCGGCCACGCCGCCGCCGCCCTCGACCCGCTGGGCCGGGCCGCGCCATCGGTCGCCGCGTCCGAGGACGCTGCAACCGCGCGCCTGCGCCGCCTCTACCAGGGCACGCTGACGCTGGAGACCGCGCACATCGACGACCCGGCCCTGCGCTCCTGGCTGCGCGACGCCTATGAGGGGGCGGAGACCGCTCCGCCCGCCGAGGCGCGCCGCCGCGCGCTGGCCCTGCTGACCGCGGCGGAGGAGTTCGAACGGCTGCTCGCCGTCCGCTACCCGACCAAGAAGCGCTTCGGGGCGGAGGGCATGGAGACGCTGATCCCGCTGCTCGACCGCATCCTCGCGGCGGCGGCGGCGGCGGGCGTCACCGAGGTGCAGGTCGGGACCATGCACCGCGGCCGGCTCAGCCTGATGGCCAACGCGCTGGGCAAGCCGCTGGTCGAGCTGTTCGCCGGGATCAAGGGGATGCACCCCTTCCTGGCCGACCCGCCGGTTCCCGCCGACGTGCCCTACCACATGGGGGTGGAGAGCACCCTGTCCTTCGGCGAGCGGTCGCTGGCCCTGACCCTGTCGCCCAACCCGTCGCATCTGGAGGCGATCAACCCGGTCACGCTGGGCCGTGCGCGGGCCCGGCAGGACCTGGAGCGGGCGCAGGGCGGTGAGGCCAAGCGCGTGCTCTGCGTGCTGCTGCACACCGACGCCAGCGTGATCGGCCAGGGCAGCGTGACGGAGGCGCTGCAACTGTCCGGCGTTCCCGGCTTCACCGTCGCCGGCACCATCCACGTCATCGTCAACAACCAGATCGGCTTCACCACCGAGCGGGAGGAGGCGCGGACCTCGCTCCACTGCACCGGCCTGTGGAAGGCGGTGGACAGCCCCATCCTGCACGTCAACGCCGACGACCCCGACGCCGCGCTGCGCGCCGCCGACCTCGCCGTGGCCTTCCGGCAGGCGCACGGGCGCGACGCGGTGATCGACCTCGTCGGCTACCGCCGCAACGGCCACAACGAGATCGACGAGCCGCGCTTCACCCAGCCGCTCGACTACAAGGCGATCGACGCCCACCCGCCGGCCCGCGCCCTCTACGCGCAGCGGTTGGCCGCCGACGGGCTGGTCGGCCCGGAGGAGGCCGAGGCGCTGGCCGCCGGGCACAAGGTCCGCTTCCAGGAGGCGCTGGCCGCGGCCTCCGACCACCGGCCGAACCACGACGGCTTCCCCGGCGGGCGCTGGGCGCCCTTCGCCCCGGCGGGCACGGTTCCCGCCGAACCGGACACCGGGGTTGCCGACGACCGGCTGCGTGGGCTGCTGGCGGCGCTGGCCGCCATTCCCGACGGGCTCGCCGTGGACCGCAAGGTGGAGCGCGTCATCCGCCGCCGCGCCGAGGAGCCGCTGGACTGGGCGACCGGCGAGGCGCTGGCCTTCGCCACGCTGCTGGCCGAGGGGACGCCGGTGCGGCTGACCGGCCAGGACGTGGTGCGCGGCGCCTTCTCGCACCGCCACTTCGCGCTGACCGACACCGTCACCGGGCGCCGCCACGTCAGCCTGAGTCACCTGGGTGTGGAGCAGGCGCGCTTCGACGTGGTCAACAGCCCGCTGTCGGAATACGCCGTGCTGGGCTTCGAATACGGCTACAGCCTGGAGCGGCCCGACGCGCTGGTGATCTGGGAGGCGCAGTTCGGCGACTTCGCCAACGGCGCGCAGATCATGATCGACCAGTTCATCGTCAGCGCCGAGGACAAGTGGCGCCAGCCCTCCGGCCTCGTCATCCTGCTGCCGCACGGGCTGGAGGGGCAGGGGCCGGAACACTCCTCCGCCCGGCCGGAGCGCTTCCTCCAGATGGCGGCGCGCGACAACATCCGCGTCGCCCACCCCTCCACCCCGGCCAACTACTTCCACCTGCTGCGCCGGCAGATGCTGCGCCGCGACCGCAAGCCGCTGGTGGTGCTGAGCCCGAAGACGCTGCTGCGCCTGCCCGCCGCCGTGTCGACTCTGGCCGACTGCGCGCCGGGCACCGCCTTCCAGCCGGTGATCGCCACCGCCGGGGCGCGGGTCGAGCGCATCCTGCTGTGCAGCGGCAAGCTGGCCTACGAGCTGGAGCGCGAACGGGCCGAGCGGGGGGCCGAGGCCGTGGCGGTGGTCCGGCTGGAAATGCTGTACCCTCTGCCCGACGCCGCGCTGTCGGCGCTGTTCCGCCGCTGGCCGGGCGCGTCCTGCGCCTGGGTGCAGGAGGAGCCGTGCAACCTGGGCGCCTGGACCTATCTGGACCGCCGTCTGGAGGCGCTGCGCGCCGCCGCCGGCTGCGCCGAACCGCGCGTCGCCTGCGTGGCCCGCGACGAGGCGGCCTCGCCCGCCGGCAGCTTCCACGGCGACCACGAGGCCGACCAGCGCCGGCTGGTCGAGCAGGCCTTCGCCGGGATCGCCGCGTCCCTCCCGCCCCGCGAGACGATCGCGGCGGACTGACGCCCCGGCCCTGGAATCCCTCTCCCCTCCGGGGAGAGGGAAGGGTGAGGGGGCAGCCTGGGCTGCAAGCCCGCGCCAGGGGATTGCCAAGGGGCAGCATGCCCCTTGGCGGTGCGCCGCAGGCGCACCGGTCCCCCTCACCCTCCCCACGCCTGCGGCGCGGGTCCCCTCCCTCTCCCCGGAGGGGCGAGGGCTATAGTGGCCGAATGCGAGTGCCCTGCTTCCTCCAAAGGAGGACAGACGGGCTGACCCGAACAACAAGAACCGAGGAAACGCGCCATGTCGTCCACCCCAACCTCCAACGGCCCGCTTCCGCTCTCCGGCCTTCCGGCCGACCTGCTGTCCACCACGGCGGCGGCGCTCGACGCGGTGGCGCGGCTGGCCGAGGCCGCCGAGCGCGGCGTCGCCGCGCTGGTGGCGCCGGACGGGCGCGTGGACGCCGCCGCGCTCGACCGCCATCAGGTGGCGGCGCACGGCTTCGCCTGGGTGGCGACCTACGCCGAGGCGCTGCGCCAGATGCAGGGCTGGGCGGAGCGGCTGGACCGCGCCGGCCGGCTGGGCGAGCTGGAGGCCTGCATGCTCCAGGCCGCCTTCGGCGAGTATCTGGCGCAGCTCGACGGCGGTCTGGCGATGAGCCAGGGCGAGATCGTCCGCCCCGCCGATTTCGGGCTGGACGACGCGGAGCGGGCCGCCTTCCGCACCGACGCGGTGCGCCGGCTGATCGCCGCCGGCAACGCCTCCGCCCTGCGGCTGCGCATCGCCGAACGGCTGGCCGACGCGCTGCACGGCGGCGGCTTCGGCGAGGCGGCGCTGGAGGACGAGGCGCTCGACATGGTGCGCGAGCAGTTCCGCCGCTTCGTCGCCGACGTGGTGGAGCCGCACGCCCACGAGTGGCACCTGAAGGACGAGCTGATCCCGATGCCGGTCGTCGAGCAGATGGCCGAGATGGGCGTCTTCGGCCTGACCGTGCCGGAGGAGGATGGCGGGCTCGGCATGGGCAAGCTCGCCATGTGCGTGGTGACGGAGGAGCTGTCGCGCGGCTACATCGGCGTCGGCTCGCTCGGCACCCGCGCGGAGATCGCCGCCGAGCTGATCCGGCTGGGCGGCACCGCCGAGCAGCGGGCACGCTGGCTGCCGCGCCTCGCGTCCGGCGAGATCCTGCCGACCGCCGTCTTCACCGAGCCCAACACCGGGTCCGACCTGGGCAGCCTGCGCACCCGTGCGGTGCTGGACGGCGACACCTACCGCGTCACCGGGGCGAAGACCTGGATCACCCACGCCAGCCGCTCCGACCTGATGACGCTGCTGGTGCGCACCGACCCGGACGCCCCCGGCTACCGCGGCCTGTCGATGCTGCTGGCCGAGAAGCCGCGCGGCACCGAGGCGGACCCCTTCCCGGCCGAGGGCATGAGCGGCGGCGAGATTCCGGTTCTCGGCTATCGCGGCATGAAGGAGTACGAGATCGGCTTCGACGGCTTCGCGGTGCCGCGCGAGAACCTGCTGGGCGAGGTCGAGGGCCAGGGCTTCAAGCAGCTCATGGCGACCTTCGAATCCGCCCGTGTGCAGACCGCCGCCCGCGCCGTCGGCGTGGCGCAGAACGCCATGGAGCTTGGCCTGCGCTACGCCCAGGAGCGCGTCCAGTTCGGCCGTCCGCTGGCCGCCTTCCCGCGCGTCGCCGGCAAGCTCGCCTGGATGGCGGTGGAGACGATGATCGCCCGCCAGCTCACCTACTTCGCCGCGCGCGAGAAGGACAGCGACCGCCGCTGCGACATCGAGGCCGGCATGGCCAAGCTGCTGGCGGCGCGCGTCGCCTGGTCGAACGCCGACAACGCGGTGCAGATCCACGGCGGCAACGGCTACGCGGTGGAATATCCGATCAGCCGTGTGCTGTGCGACGCCCGTATTCTGAATATTTTCGAAGGGGCGGCGGAAATCCAGGCCCAGGTTGTGGCGCGCGGCCTGCTCACCCGGCGCAATTGACCGCGAGACACGGCGGAGGACCGGGCAGGACTGACCTGCCAGGACTCCGCTTGTGTCATACCGGCGTATTCGCTATCCGACCCGGAGGCCGAACGACGAGACCTCTCCCGCGATGGAACTTCTGGAACTGCGCTACTTTGTTCAGGTGGCCGACCTTGGCAGCTTTTCCAAGGCGTCGGTCAAGCTTGGCATCACCCAGCCGGCGCTCAGCCGGCAGGTGCAGAAGCTGGAGCACGAGCTGCGCACCAGCCTGTTCTACCGCCATGGGCGCGGCGTCTCGCTGACCCAGCAGGGGCGCAAGCTCTACGACGTGGTGCGCCATCTGCTGGGCGCCCTGTCGGAGATCAAGGAGGAGATCCAGGACCAGTCGGAACGGCTGACCGGGTCCGTCACGCTGGGCCTTCCGCCGTCGATCTGCGCCACGCTGGGGGCGCCGCTGGCCCGCCGCTTCCACGAGAACTACCCCGACGCCACGCTGCGCATCCACGAGGTGTTCAGCGGCACGCTGCTGGAATGGGTCGAGGGCGGGCGCCTGGACCTCGCCGTGCTCTACGACGCCCGGCGCGGGCGCAGCATGCTGTCCTCGCCGCTGCTCGTGGAGAATCTGCTGCTGGTCCAGTCCGCAAAGGACGCGGTGGCCGGCGAGGACGGGCCGGTCGAGGTGGAGACGCTAGGCGGTCTGCGCTTCGTGCTGCCGGGGCTGGAGAACGGCCTGCGCCGGGTGGTGGACGCGGCGGTGCGGCGGGCCGACATCGACCTGCAGGTCGACATGGAGATCGATTCCGTCACGGCCATCAAGCAGCTGGTGGAGGAGGGCATGGGCTCGACCATCCTGCCCTTCGGCGCCGTCCACCGCGAGGTGCGGCAGGGCCGGCTGATCGCCCGCGAAATCAGCTCGAAGGACATGCACGCCATGCTCGTCACCGCGACGCCGCTGCACCAGCCGGTGTCGAAGGCGACGCGCGCCCTGCTGCGGCTGATCCACGCCGAGGTGGCGAAATGCGTCGCCAACGGCGTGCTGAAGGGCAAGGTCGTCGCCCCCGGCAGCGCGGGGGAGAACAGCGCCCCCTGACTCGATGGTCATGACGCGATGGTCATGACCCGCTGTGCGTGACACGGCTGCGCGGGCTGATAGCAGCTATGACGGATGGTCCATAGCACGGCCGGTGCGGCGCGGATAGCCTCCCCATCACCACATAATCCCTTGGGGAGGAAACAAGAATGACGAAGCGTCTGGACGGCAAGGTCGCCCTGATCACCGGTGCGGCGCAGGGGCTGGGCCTCGCGATGGCCGAGACCTTCGTGCGCGAGGGCGCCCGCGTCGCGGTCGTGGACATCAACGGCGACGCCGCCAAGGCGGTCGCGGAACGGCTGGGCGAGTCCGCCATCGGCATCGCCGCCAACGTGACCCGCATGGCCGATGTCGAGATGACCATCGCCGCCTCCGTCGAAAAGTTCGGGCGGCTGGACATCCTGGTGAACAACGCCGGCTCCACCCACGCCAACGGCCCGTTCGAGAACGTGACGGAGGAGGAGTTCGACCGCGTCTTCGCGCTGAACGTCAAGTCGATCTACCTCTATTCCAAGGCGGTGGTCGCGACCATGCGGGCGCAAAAGTCCGGCGTGATCCTGAATCTCGGCTCCACCGCCGGCCTGCGGCCGCGTCCGGGTCTGGTCTGGTACAACGCGACCAAGGGTGCCGTGCACAACATCACCAAGTCGCTGGCGCTGGAGCTGGCGCCGGACAACATCCGCGTCTGCGCCCTGGCCCCGGTCGCCACCGAGACGCCGCTGCTCGCCACCTTCATGGGCGGCGACACCCCGGAGAAGCGCGCGCGCATGATGGGCATCGTGCCGCTGGGCCGCCTGGGCCAGCCGACCGACGTCGCCAACGCCGCCCTCTACCTCGCCTCGGACGAGGCGGCCTTCCTGACCGGCGTGGTGCTGGAGATCGACGGCGGGCGCTGCGTGTAAGGATCGCATCGGCCTTTGCCCCCACCCTAACCCTCCCCCGCTGAAGCAGGGGAGGGAGAATGGTCCCCTCCCCTGCGTCAGCGGGGGAGGGTTAGGGTGGGGGCACCCGTCCACAACGTTGTTTCCATCTGGATCGAGACTCCCATGTCCTCGCTTCTCTCCGATCTGCGCGTCGTCGAGGTGTCGGCCTTCATCGCAGCGCCATTGGGCGGCATGACGCTGGCCCAGCTGGGCGCGGAGGTGATCCGCATCGACCCGATCGGCGGCAACATCGACTACCGGCGCTGGCCGGTGGCGCCGAACGGCACCAGCCTCTACTGGACCGCGCTGAACAAGGCGAAGCGGTCGGTGACGCTGGCGCTCGACCGGCCGGAGGGGCGGGAGATCGCCCAGGCGATCATCACCGCCTCGGGCGAGAACGCGGGTTTCCTGCTGACCAACCTGCCGGCCAGCGGCTGGATGGGCTACGAGGCGCTGTCGGCCAAGCGCGACGACCTGATCATGCTGCGGCTGACCGGCAACCCGGACGGGTCGGCGGCGGTCGACTACACCGTCAACTGCGCCAGCGGCTTCCCGATGGCGACCGGGCGGGGCGGTGAGCCGGTGAACCATGTGCTGCCGGCCTGGGACGTCGCCGCCGGCCTCTATCTGGCGACCGGCCTGCTGGCGGCGGAGCGGCACCGCCGCCGCACCGGGCGGGGCCAGGAGGTGACGGTGGCGCTGGCCGACGTGATGCTGGCGACCGTCGGCAACCTCGGCTACCTCGCCGATGTCCGGGTGAACGGCGCCGTGCGACCGCCGATGGGCAACGACCTCTACGGCGCCTACGGCCGCGATTTCGCCACCGCCGACGGGCGGCGGGCGATGGTCGTCGCCATCTCCAACCGCCAGTGGAAGGCGCTGGGCAAGGCGACCGGGCTGACCGAGCGGCTGGCGATGATCGGCCCGCTGATGGACGTCGACATGAACGACGAGGGCGGGCGGTTCGTGGCGCGCGACGCCATCTCCGCCGTGCTCGCCCCCTGGTTCGCGGCGCGCACCCTGTCCGAGGTGGAGAGCGCCTTCGCCGGGGCGGGCGTGCTGTGGGGTCCGTACCGGGACTTCGGCCAGCTGGTGGCGGAGGACGCGCGCTGCTCCACCGCCAACCCGCTGTTCCGCGAGGTCGAGCAGCCCGAGGTCGGGCCGCTGCTGGTTCCCGGTTCGCCCCTTGGCTTCCCCGGCCTGGGCGAGCGCACCGACCACCGCCCGGCGCCCATCCTGGGGCAGGACACCGACGCGGTGCTGGCCGACCTGCTCGGCCTGCCGTCCGTCGAGATCGGCCGCCTGCATGACGCCGGCATCGTCGCCTGACCACCGATGCAGCGCGAGGGGTGAGACAACCGGCGCGCGGGCGTGTTGGTGAGGCTTACGGCGGGCCGCATCGGCCCGCCCCATGCCGGAGGATGACGCGATGGGCGACAACCGCAACCCCGACTCCCAACCGCAAGCCGAGAACGACCGCGCGACCGGCAAGCCCGACGACCAGCCGGTAGCGACCAAGGAGGAGATGACGAAGGCCCAGGAGGACGCCGCGCGGGAGCGCGCGGACAAGGGCGGCTATCAGTGATCGGCGGCTATCAGTGATCGGCGTCTGATGGCCTGCGTTTGACGGCCGGCGCCGTCCGCTCCCGCTGATGGGCAACGGTCCGCGAGTTTGCCCCCGGGCAAAGACGGCGCCGCTCTCCCGCGTCATGGTCCCTTCCGGTCATCACTTCCGGAAGGACAGCGGACATGACGGAAACGGCCGCGCCGACGACGGTGGTCGCCGCGGATGGCGCTGCGGACGGGGAGGCCGCCGACTGGGGGCCTCTCTCCAGCCTGCCCGGCAACCCCATGATGTGGATTCTCATCCTGGGGGAGCTGGCGGCCTTCGGGGCGATGTTCATCGGCTTCGCGGTGACGCGCGCCCTCGACCCGGCGACCTTCGACGCCTCGCAGGCGCAGCTGGACCGTCTGCTCGGCGGCGTGAACACCATGGTCCTGGTCACGAGCGGCTGGCTGGTCGCGGTCGCCGTGCGGCGCCGGGCCTCGGGCCGCTCCCATCGCGCGGCGATGCTTGGCGCGATGGCCCTCGGCGGGGTGTTCCTCGCCATCAAGGCGGTCGAGTACGGCGACAAGATCGGCCGGGGCCTCACGCTGGAGACCAACAGCTTCTTCCAGCTCTATTATTTGCTGACCGGCTTCCACGCGATGCACGTCGCCGCGGGGATCATCATCCTGGGCATCGTCACGTGGTGGGACAGCCTGGAGAATCTGGAGACCGGGGCCGCCTTCTGGCACATGGTGGACCTGATCTGGGTGCTGCTCTACCCCATCGTCTATCTGCTGAGGTGAGACGATGGCGATCCTGACACGCACCTGGATGCTTCTGATGGTCCTTACCGCCGTCTCAATGTGGGCCGGGCATGGCGAGGGTGCCGGCGGTCTCGGCCCGCTCGGGGTTGGACTCGTCCTCGCCGCGGCCACCGTCAAGGCCGACCGGATTCTCACCCATTACCTGGACCTTCGCCGCGCCGACGGCGGCTGGCGGGCGGGGTTCCGGATCCTGCTCACCCTGCTGGGGGCGGCGATTTTCGGGATTTACGCTCTTTATCCGATGATCGGCGCGGCTCTGCGTTGAGAGGCGGTTCGCGCCAGTCGCCGGGCCGCGCCGTCGGAGATCGATGGTCCGAACCTTACTCGTAGCGGATGCTGACCGCCGAGGCCGCCTTCAGCGCCCGTTCGCGCGCGTCGTCGGTGTCGGTGCCGGCGGCGAGCGCCACGCCCATGCGGCGGTTCTTGCGGGTCGTCGGCTTGCCGAACAGGCGGACGTCCACGTCATGCTCCGCGCTGCCCACGCGCATGGCGTCGGCCAGACCCTCGATGGCGAAGCGCTCCGCCTCGCGGTCGGCCAGGATGACGGCGGAGGCGGACGGGCCGCGAACGTGGATCGCCGGGATCGGCAGGCCCAGGATGGCGCGGGCGTGCAGGTCGAACTCCGACAGGTTCTGCGACAGCAGGGTCACCATGCCGGTGTCGTGCGGGCGCGGCGACAGCTCGGAGAAGACCACCTCGTCCCTGGTGACGAAGAATTCGACGCCGAAGATGCCGTAGCCGCCGAGATTGTCCACGACCTTCGCCGCCATGTCCTTGGCGTCGTCGAGCAGCGCCGCGGGCATCGGCACCGGCTGCCAGGATTCCTGATAGTCGCCGCGCTCCTGCCGGTGGCCGATCGGCTCGCAGAACAGGATGCCCTCGCGGGTGCGGACGGTCAGCAGGGTGATCTCGTACTCGAAGGGCACGAACTCCTCGACGATGACCTTCCGGCGGTCGCCGCGCATGTTGGCGACGGCGTAGGTCCAGGCGGCCTCAAGCTCCGCCGCGGTCCGGACGGTGCTCTGCCCCTTGCCGGAGGAGGACATGACCGGCTTGACGACGCAGGGCAGGCCGGTGTGCTCCGCCCCGGCGATCACCTCCTCCAGGCTCTCGGCGTAGCGGTACTTGGAGGTGCGCAGCCCCAGCTCCACCGCGGCGACCTCGCGGATGCGGTCGCGGTTCATCGTCATGGTGGCGGCGCGGGCGGAGGGGACGACGGTCAGGCCGGCGTCCTCGAACTCGTGCAGCACCTCGGTGCGGATGGCCTCGACCTCCGGCACGATGAAGTCGGGCGTGTGCTTGGCGATGGCCGCGCGCAGGGCGTCCGCGTCGAGCATGGAGAAGACCTCCGCCGCGTCGGCGACCTGCATCGCCGGGGCGTTGGCGTAGCTGTCGCAGGCGATGACCTCGCAGCCGAGGCGCTTGGCGGCGATGACGAACTCCTTCCCGAGTTCGCCCGAGCCGAGAAGAAGGATTTTGGCCGTGAACATGTGCGGACTCCCGTGACGCAAACCCGTGACGCAACTGCCCGCGGAGCTTTACCGCAACGCGGCCCATGCGTACATGGCCGACTGCATGCGTTATTGCAGACTTCCCCAGCGCCGGGTGGAGGGCTCGGCCAGCGCCCACCGCCACTGGCCGTCCTTGGCCCGGCAGACGGTTGTGACGTTGAGGTCCGGCGCGTCGTCGAGCGTGAAGACCACGTCCTTGCAGGGGATCGCCTCGCCGAAGCCGCGCGCCACCTGCACGGTGCCGGTCTTCCCGCTCAGCGGCAGCTTCTCCTCCACCGTCCAGGTCGCCGACTGGCCGACGGCGAGCGGGCCGGCGGCGCGGGCGACGGCGTTGTGGACGTTGTCGGTGATCCGCCGCTCCGCGTATTTCACGCCCTGGTCGATGCCGTAGCTGGCTCCGGCGCCGGCGATGATGCCCAGCACCGGGTTGCCGGTGGCCGAACCGACCGTCGCCGCCACGCCCGCCGTGGTCACCCCCGTGACCGCCGAGCCGAACCCGGCGCAGCCGGACAGCGCGAGCAGGGCGGCGGTGGCGAGGGCGGCGCGGTGGAGCGGGGATGCGGTCATGGAGCGGCACGGGGGTGGTGAGCGGACCGCCGCACCCTATCCGTTCGGATGGGGAGGCCGCCCGTGGCCAAAGCGTGACCTTCGCGGGGCTGTTCGGCGCGCTTGCCCTATGGACGGTGGCGGGCGCAGACCCCATGCTTTGGATGACGAGGCTATTCCATGTGGCCAAAGTAACCCTCTCCCCTCTGGGGAGAGGGTGGCCCGGAGGGCCGGTGAGGGGGATGCGCGTGTCGCTGCGTTCGGCAAAAGCGCAACCCCCTCACCCTAACCCTCTCCCCGGAGGGGAGAGGGGACTATAAGTGCAGATACATGGGGTGGCGGTGTGAACAGTGGCGTGGGCAGGCGTGGATGGATGGCGGGCGTGGGGGCCGGGCTGCTGCTCGCCCTGCTGGCCGGGCCGGCGGCGGCGGAGCGGACCGTCACGGACTCCTCCGGGCGCCGCGTCGCCGTGCCGGACCGGGTGGAGCGTGTGTTCCCCGCCGGGCCGCCGGCCTCCGTCGTCGTCTACATGCTGGCGCCCGACAAGCTGCTGGGCTGGACGCGGGCGATCAGCCCGCCGGAGCGGCCCTTCCTGCCCGACCGCTACGCCGACCTGCCGGAGCTGGGGCGGCTGACCGGGCGCGGCAACACCGTCAATCTGGAAACCGTGGTGGCGGCGAAGCCGGACGTCGTCGTCGATGTCGGCAGCACCGCCCCGACCTTCGTCTCGCTGGCCGACCGGGTGCAGGAGCAGACGCGGGTGCCGACCCTGCTGATCGACGGGCATCTCGCCGAATCCGCGCGCACCTTCCGCACGCTCGGCGCGCTGATGGGCGTGGCGGAGCGGGGGGAGGAACTGGCCCGCTACGCCGAGCGGACGCTGAACGACGTGCGCCGCCGCTTCGACGACGTGCCGGAGGGCAGGCGTCTGAAGGTCTACATGGCGCGCGGGCCGCGCGGCCTGCAGACCGGCATCCGCGGCTCCATCAACGTCGAGGCGCTGGACGTCGCCGGGGTGCGCAACGTCGCGGCGGAGAAATTGGGCAGCGGCGGGCTGGTCAACGTGTCGATGGAGCAGGTGCTGGCCTGGCAGCCGGACGCCATCGTCACCATCGACCGCGGCTTCTACGAGAGCGTGTGGACCGACCCGCTGTGGCAGGGGGTGAAGGCGGTGCGCGACCGGCGCGTCTACCTCTCGCCGGGCTTGCCCTTCACCTGGATCGATTCCCCGCCCGCCGCCAACCGCCTGCTCGGCCTGCGCTGGCTGGGCGCCGTCCTCTATCCGGAGCTGTTTCCGGAGGATCTGCGCGAGGAGACGCGACGTTTCTATGCCCTCTTCTACCACCGGGAGCCCACCGCGGAGCAGATCGACGCCCTCCTCGCCGGCAGCCGCCCGCCGGGGTGAGGTGCCCTTCGCGCTGACTCTGGGCGGGGTGGCGGCGCTGCTGGTCGCCGCGGTCTGCGTCGCCTTCAGCACCGGCGCCTATCCCGTCGCGCCGGGGGAGCTGGCCGGGCTGCTCGCGGCCAAGCTGGGGCTCGGGAGCGCCGCCGTCGCTCCGGCGGTGGAGACGGTGATCTGGGACATCCGCGGCCCGCGCGTGCTGACCGCCATGCTGGTGGGGGCCGGGCTGGCCGCCTCGGGAGCGGCGTACCAGGGGCTGTTCCGCAACCCGCTGGTCTCGCCGGACATCCTCGGCGTGTCGTCGGGGGCGGCGCTGGGGGCGGTGCTGGGCATCTTCGCCTCGCTGCCGGTCCTCGCCATCCAGGGCATGGCCTTCGCGGGCGGGCTGCTGGCGGTGGGGGTGGTGCTGGCCGTCGCCTCGGCCATCCGCGGGCGGGACCCGGTGCTGGTCCTGGTGCTGGGCGGCGTGGTGATCGGGGCGCTGCTGGGCTCCGGCGTGGCTCTGCTGAAGTATCTGGCCGATCCCTACAACCAGTTGCCGGCGATCACCTTCTGGCTGCTCGGCAGCCTGTCGGCGGTCAACCGCGGCGACCTCGCGGCGCTGGTGCCGCCGGTGGCGGTGGCGCTGCTGCCGCTGGTCCTGCTGCGCTGGCGGCTGGACGTGATGACCCTGGGCGACGAGGAGGCGACGGCGCTCGGCGTGCCGGTGCGGGTGGTGCGGATCGTGGTGATCGCCGCGGCGACGCTGATGACCGCCGCCGCCGTGTCGGTCAGCGGCATCGTCGGCTGGGTCGGGCTGCTGGTGCCGCACCTCGCCCGGCTGATGGTCGGCCCGGCCTTCGTCCGGCTGCTGCCCACGGCGGTGCTGCTGGGGGCGGCCTATCTGCTGGCGGTGGACACGCTGGCGCGCAGCCTGGGCCCGGTGGAATTGCCGCTGGGCGTCCTGACGGCGGTGATCGGCACGCCGGTCTTCCTCTGGCTGCTCGCCTTCGGAAAGCGCGGCTGGTCATGAGCGCGCGGCTGTCGGTGGAGGATCTCGCCTTCGGCTACGGCGAGCGGGTGGTCGGCGCCGGGGTCGCCTTCACCGTGGCGGCGGGGGAGGTGCTGTGCCTGCTCGGCCCCAACGGCGGCGGCAAGACGACGCTGTTCAAGACGCTGCTCGGCCTGCTGCCGCCGCGCGGCGGGCGGGTGCGGGTCGATGGCGAGGACACCGCCGGCTGGTCGCCGCGCCGCCGGGCGCTGGCCTTCGGCTACGTCCCGCAGGCGGGGGCCGGGCAGTTTCCCTTCACGGTGCGCGAGATGGTGCTGATGGGCCGCACCGCACACCGCGGCGCCTTCAGCGCCCCCGCCGCGTCCGACCACGCCGCCGCGGAGGCCGCGCTGGAACGGCTGGGCATCGGGCATCTGGCCGAGCGCGACTGGCTGCGCATCAGCGGCGGCGAGCGGCAGATGGCCCTGATCGCCCGCGCGCTGGCCCAGGCGCCGCGCGTCCTGGTGCTCGACGAGCCGACCGCCAGCCTGGACTTCGGCAATCAGGTGCGCGTGCTGGAGCAGGTGCGGCGGCTGGCGGACGGCGAGGGGGGTGAGGGGCTGACGGTCGTCTTCTCCACCCACCACCCGGAGCAGGCCTTCGCCATCGCCGACCGGGTGGCGCTGCTGCACGGCGGGCGGCTGGCCCGCTTCGGCACGCCGGAGGCGGTCATCACCGCCGCGATGATGCGCGAGGTCTACGGGACGGAGGTCGAGGTGGTGGCCGTGGGGGCGGACGGGATGCGGGTGTGTCTGCCGGTCGGGCTTAAGAGGCCGGGCTCAGGTCCGGTAGGACGGGGAGAGCCGACCCGCCGCCGGTGACTTCGCGTAACGCAGCGCGACCAGCCCCAGGAGGATCGCGGCGTAGACGAAGGGCGGGTACTGCCAGCCCTTGACCAGCATGACGTAGTGGACGCAGCCCGCCGCCCCGGCGATGAACACCGCCTTGTGCAGCGCCTTCCAGCGCCGCCCGCCGAGCCGCCGCACCATCCCGTTGGTCGAGGTCGCGGCCAGCGCCGTCAGGATCACGAAGGCGCCCATGCCGACGGTGATGTAGGGCCGCTTCACGATGTCCTTCCACACCGCCGCCCAGTCGAAGAACTGGTCCACCCCCACATAGACGGAGACGTGCAGCAGCGCGTAGAAGAAGGCGAACAGCCCGATCATCCGGCGGAAGCGCGCCAGCCCCGCCTGACCCGTCAGGATGCGCAGCGGCGTGACGGCCAGCGCGACGAGCAGCAGGCGCAGCGCCCACAGCCCGCTTTGCCGCACCGCCTCGGCCACCGGCTCGGCCCCCAGCCCGCCGCTCAGCCCCAGCCAGACCATCCAGCCGAGCGGCACGAGCCCCAGGGCGAACACCGCCGGCTTCGCCCAGCGCGAGGACAGCGCCAGGGCGACCGGTCCTTTCGACACCGCGGCCATCTCAGTAGTTCTTTCGCAGGTCCATGCCGGCGTAGAGCGACGCCACCTCCTCGCCATAGCCGTTGAAGGCCAGCGTCTTGCGGCGGGAGAACTCGCCGACGCGGCGCTCCGTCGCCTGGCTCCAGCGCGGGTGGTCGACCTCCGGGTTCACGTTCGAATAGAAGCCGTACTCGCGCGGCTGCGAGCGGTTCCAGGAGGTCGGCGGCTGGTCCTGCGTCAGGGTGATGCGGACGATCGACTTGATCGACTTGAAGCCGTACTTCCACGGCACGACCAGCCGCACCGGCGCGCCGTTCTGGTTGGGCAGCGTCTCGCCGTACATGCCGACCGCCAGGATGGTCAGCGGGTGCATGGCCTCGTCCATGCGCAGCCCCTCGACATAGGGCCATTGCAGCACCGGGTATTTCAGGCCGGGCATCTGCGAGCGGTCGGCCAGCGTCTGGAAGGCGACGTACCTGGCGTTGCCGGTCGGGTCGACGCGCTTCAGCAGCTCGGCCAGCGGGAAGCCGACCCAGGGGATGACCATCGACCAGCCCTCGACGCAGCGCAGGCGGTAGACGCGCTCCTCCAGCGGGAAGGACAGCAGGTCCTCGATGCCGAAGGTGGTGGGCTTGCCGGCCTCGCCGTCCACCGCGATCTCCCACGGGCGGGTGCGCAGCGTGCCGGCGTTCTCGGACGGGTCGGTCTTGTCCGTCCCGAACTCGTAGAAATTGTTGTAGCTGGTCGCCGACTTCATCGGAGTCTGGGCGTCCATCTTGGGGTCCTTCGGGCTGACCGTCAGCGGAGCCTGGAACGGCGCGGCCAGCGCCGGACCCGACAGGCCCCCCGTGCCGCCGAGCGCCAGGGCCGCCCCACCCGCGATGCCGCCGGCGATGATGGAGCGCCGGGACAGGAACAGGCCGCGGGGCGTCACCTCACTCTCGCTGGCTTGCGACGCGCTCCGGACTTTGATGAGCATGAACCCTCTCCACAGGAAAGCCGCCGGGAGGCGACAGCGCCCCCCGTCCCTCATCTAGCCTTGGTCGCCGGTCCCGGCAAATCAAGCGCGGGACACGAGTTCGTGAGCGTGACGTGAGGTCAGCGTTCCGGAATCGCCGTGACGGCGCCGCTTTCCGAGGATTGGAGGATCGCCTCGATCAGCCGGTGGACCTTCAGCGCCTCCCGCCCGGACACGCGCGGCTGGGCGCCGCGGTCGAGCGCGTCGAGGAAATCGGCCAGCACGGCGCGGTGGTGGGCGTTGGAGAAGGCCATGGGATCGGCCCCGCCACCCAGCGTGCCCGCCGTCTCCCCCGCCTGCACCGTTTCGCCGGAGCGCAGCTGCACCTCCAGCCGGTCGCCGGTCAGCAGGGCGGAGCCAGCGGTTCCAGCGATCTCGATGCGTTCCGGATAGCCGGGATAGGCGGCGGTGGTGGCGTCCACCGTGGCGAGCAGCCCGCCGTCGTAGCGCAGGGCGGCGCACACCACGTCCTCGGTGTCGATGGGGCGCAGGCCGCTGGTGTTGGCGAAGGCGGCGACCTCCCGCGGCAGGCCGAGCAGGCTGACATAGAGGTCCAGCGTGTGGATGGCCTGGGTCAGCAGCACGCCGCCGCCGTCGCGCGCCTTCATGCCGCGCCCCGGCTGGGCGTAGTAGGCGTCGTCGCGCCACCAGCGCACCACGACGGAGGCCGACAGCGGTCGGCCCAGCGTGCCGGCGCGCAGCAGCTCCGCCAGCCGTTCCGCGGCGGCGCGGAAGCGGTGCTGGAGCATGACGCCGAGCGTCAGCCCGGCGCGCTCCATGCTCTCCACCACGGCGCGGCAGCCGGCGGGGGTGGCGTCGAGCGGCTTTTCGAGCAGGACATGCTTGCCGGCGGCGGCGCAGCGGGCGACGAGGTCGGCGTGGGTGTCCGGCGGGGTCAGAAGCAGCACGGCGGAGACGGTGGGATCGTCGAGGATCGCCTCCGCCCGGTCCACCGCCGGCAGGCCGAAGCGCGCCGCGAAGGCGGCCCGCCGCTCGGCCGACGGGCTGAAGCAGCCCGCCACCTCCACCCGGTCCGCCAGATCCAGCAGGCTCTGGGCGTGCGGCGTCGCCGCCATGCCCAGCCCGATCACGCCGACGCGGCGCCGCCCCGCCACCACCATGGCGGTCAGCCCTGGGCCAGGGCGGAGGCCTCGCGGGCCAGCCGCTCGATCTCGGACCAGCGGCGCTCCTTCACCGCGTCGGCCGGGGTCAGCCAGGTGCCGCCGAGCGCGAAGACGTTGGGGAGCGACAGGATCTCCTTCACATGCTCCGCCTTGAGGCCGCCGGTCGGGCAGAAGCGGATCTCCGGCATCAGCGGCGCCATGCCGCGCAGTGCCGGGGCGCCGCCGTTCAGCATCGCCGGGAAGAACTTCAGCTCGCGGAAGCCGTGCTCCATGGCGATCAGCGCCTCGGCCACCGTGGCGATGCCCGGCAGATAGGGCAGGCCGGCGGTCTTGGCCGCTTCGGCCAGACGGTCGGTCAGGCCGGGGCTGACGACGAAGCGGGCGCCGGCGTCGCGGGCCTGGGCGAACTGCTCCGGCCGGATCAGCGTGCCGAGGCCGACCAGCGCGCCCGGAACGCGGGCGGCGATGGCCTCCGCGCAGGCGAGTGCTGCGGGGGTGCGCAGCGTCACCTCCAGCGTGGTCAGGCCGCCGGCGACCAGCGCCTCGGCCAGGGCGACCGCGGTGTCCGGCTCGTCGAGGACGAGGACCGGGACGATGCGCGGGCCGGACAGGGAGGGTTCAAGACGCGGGTGGGTCATGTCAGGGCCTCGGCAGGAGAGAAATAGAGTGGGGTGGCGTGCCGCATGTCGTCGATGGTCAGCAGCAGGCCGTCGATGTGGTCGCCGAGCGCCTTCACCGCGCGGTCGGGGTCATGGTCCGCGATGGCGGCGACGATGGCCTCGTGCTCGGCGATGACGGTCGCCAGGCGGCCGGGATAGGGAAGGGTCAGGTGGCGGCAGCGGTCGATCTGCACCTTCACCTGCTGGGTGATCGGCCAGAAACCGGGATAGCCGGCGATGTCGGCGATCAGCGCGTGGAACGCCTCGTCCGCCTGATGGAAGCCGTCGGCGCAGCCCGAGGCGTCGACCTCGCGCTGGCGCTCCAGATTGGCCTGGAGGGCGGCGACCTGGCTGCGGGTGGCGCGTTCCGCCGCGAAGCGGACGGTCGCCTGCTCCAGCGTCTTGCGGATCAGGTTGGCTTCCGGCAGGTCGGCGATGGGGATGCGGGCGACGAAGGTGCCCGATTGCGGAAAGACCTCCACCAGCCCCTCGTCGGCCAGCCGCAGGACGGCTTCGCGCACCGGGGTGCGGCTGACGCCGAAGGCTTCGGCCACCAGCTTCTCCACGATCGGGTCGCCCGGCTTGCGGGCCAGCGACACGATGTCGGCCCGCAGGTCGCGGTAGATGGCCGCCGCCGCCGTGGTCCCGCGCTGCGACGCGCGGGGCGGCTTGACGGCCGCGGCGGGAGCGATGGCGGCTTGGCCCGAGAGGACTTGGTCTGGTGGCATGGAGGGTCCCTCCGTCAGGGGATCAGCCGTCCAGCACCGACGCCATGGCGTCGCGCGGGATGACGGCGCCGCGATGCTGGATGACCACGGCGGCGATGCGGTGGGCGGAGCGCGCCGCCTCCACCGGGCCGAGGCCCTTCAGACGGGCGCTGAGGTAGCCGGCGCTGAAGCTGTCGCCCGCCGCCGTGGTGTCCACGACCTTGGCGACCTTCTCCGACGGCACGGTCTCCTCAAGGCCGGGGGCGGAGACGATGCAGCCCGGCTTCTCCAGCTTGAGCACGATCTCCGTCACCCCGGCGCCGCGCACGCGGGCCATGGCGCTGTCGGCATCGGCGTCGCCGTAGAGGCCGCGCAGGTCCTCGACGCCCGGCAGGGCGATGTCGGTGCGCCGGAGCATCGCGTCATAGGCGCGCTGCGCCGTCTCGCGGTCGGGCCACAGGCGGGGGCGCCAGTTGGTGTCGAAGGCGACGCGGCCGCCGCGCTCGCGCAGGCGGTCGAGCATGGGAAACAGCACCTCCCGCCCCCGCTCGCCCCAGATGGCCAGGCTGATGCCGGACATGTAGAGCAGATCGTAGCCTTCCAGATCGGCGACCAGCGCCGGGCTGTCGGGCAGGACGAACAGGTCGCGGGCCGGCGCGGAATCGCGCCAGTAGAGGAAGCGCCGCTCGCCGCTGTCGTCCGTCTCGATCATGTAGAGGCCGGGGACGCGGTTGGGAACGCGCAGCACATGGCCGGTGCCGACCCCCTCGGCCTCCCAGGTGGCGATCATGGCGTCGCTGTTGCCGTCGTCGCCCAGCGCCGTCACGTAATCCGTTGCCACGCCCAGCCGCGCCATGTAGACGGCGGTGTTCAGGGTGTCGCCGCCGAAGCCCATGGTGAAGGTCCCGTCGGGACGGCGCACCATTTCGATCATGCATTCGCCAAGGGCCGCAACCCGGCGTGCGGACTCACCCATCGCCATCCCCCGTCCGGCGGTCCGATCCGCCGGTCTGTGCTAAAGAGTTCGAACAACACGGGTTTTTAGTCCCGTGCCTCCCGAGGGCAAGTATACTAATATATCAATGTCCGAGGCAAGGCTTTTCGGGCCTTGGTCACGGGGTGGACGCTGCGGCGTTTTGCTGCTGCTTCTTGCGCAGCCGCTCGCGATGGGCGGTGTAGAGACCGCTGGCGATGATGATTCCGGTGCCCAGGAAGGTCCAGTGGTCGGGCAGCGCCCCGAAGATCAGGAAGCCCAGCAGCGTGGACCAGACGATCTGCACATAGGAGCAGGGGGCCAGCACCGACGCCTCGCCGAAGCGGTAGGCCTGGACCATCAGCCATTGCCCCATGGTGGAGACCAGCCCGATCAGGGCGCCCAGCGCCACCTCCGTTGCGGTCGGCATGGTGAAGTTGAAGGGCAGCAGCACGGTCAGGACGGCGAGGCCGGTCAGGGCGGACCAGATCAGGGTGGTGGTGGGATGCTCCTGCCCGGTCATTTTGCGGGTGATGACCACGCCGGTCGCCCAGCTCATCGCCGACAGGATGGGGAAGATGGCCGCCGGCTGGAAGGCCGCCCCGCCGGGCCGGATGACGATCAGCACGCCGAGCAGCCCGACCAGCACCGCCGCCCAGCGGCGCGGCCCGATCTTCTCGCCCAGCACCAGGATCGACAGCACGGTGACGAAGACCGGGGAGACGTAGCTGGTCGCCGCCGCCTCGGCCAGGGGCAGGTAATGCATGCCCATGATGAAGAACAGCGCCGACCCCAGCATCCCCAGACCGCGCAGCACCTGGAGAGCGGGGCTGGCGGTCTTCATCACCGGCGGGCCGCCGCGGATCATCAGCGGCAGCAGCAGCGTGGTGAAGCCGACGTAGCGCATCCAGCCGATCTCGATGGAGGGCAGCGTCTGGGCCAGATACTTCGCCGTCGCGTCGGAGCAGGAGAAGAAGAAGACCGCGGCGACGACCATCAGAATGCCGCGCACGGGATCGTCGCGGCGCTCGCGGCCGTGGGACGGCACGGTCTGGGCGGCGGACACCCCTTCCGGGGGTCGGGAGCAGTCGGGCATGGCCGGAGGGCGTTTCCAGGCAGGAGGGCAGCAAGCGGACGGTCGGCCCGGGTCTCTGGCCCGGCTAACCGTCAGGTTACTGATATATCATGCCTGGGAACAACGGTGCGGAGCGTCATGGCAGCCATACGGTCGGCCCTACGGATGTCATGGCGCGGGACCGCGGATCAGCCGTCGCCGCGGTCCGTGCCGACCGGGCCGCGCAGGGCCGAGGTGACGGCGGGCGCCGGGCGCAGCAGGGGCGTCGGCGGGGTGATCGGCAGATCCATCAGGCCGCGGCGGGCGGCGTTGCGCTCCAGCTCGTAATCGGGATCGGGGAAGCGCTGCAGGAGCGTCTCGTAGGTGTCGCGCGCCGCGGCGGGGCAGCCCAGGATGCGGAACGCCTCCCCCTGCCGCAGCAGGGCGCCGGCCTCCGTCCCGCGGTGGTAGGAGGCGAGGCTGGCCGCCACGGCGAACCACCGGTCGTAGGCGGTCCACAGCGCCTCCACCGTCGGCCCCTCGCACCGCCCGGCCTCCACCGCCGCCTCCAGCGCCTGTCGGTAGGCGGTGTCGGGCGCCGGGCTGGTCATCGCGCAGCCGCCCGCCAGCAGGAGGACGCCCGCCAGCGCGGTTCCGGCAATCGCCTGTCTGTTGCGGGTCGGCATCGCTTCCTCTCCCCCGTTTCGCATCCTCTCGCCACCAGTGAAATACAGCCGGATTAAAGCCCGGTTCAAGCCGGTGAGAGGGCGTGTGCGGAGGTGCGGCGTTGCGGACAACTCGGGAGGAAAATGCTTCGAATTTCGAGGCAAAGAGCAGCCAAGAATCTACGCCTTAACGGATATTAAAAGTCATATAAAAGCAGGCCGTAACATTATCCCTTGAGGTAAGCCGGATGGTTGACTCGCGGTACAGGAAGGCTATTACCTGAGGGTGTGAGAAAATAAAGCACTCGGAATTAAGGAAAATTTTAAGTGCCTTGTCGTCCCGCCCTCTAGTTGAAACCCCTGTTGCGGAGAATCCCATGCGCGCTGTCCTGGTTGAACCAAATCCCCTGATCGCCGACGCGCTCGGCCGTCAGCTCGGCATGGGGAAGATCCGCTACGACCGCCAGGACTGGGCGGGGCTTGAGGAGCTTCTGCAGGAGCAGGGGGCCGAGGGGCTCGGCTACGACGCCATCGTGCTGGGCAGCGTCGACGACCCGGCGCGCTGCGTGGCGGCGCTGCGGGCGCATCAGGTCGGGGCGGCGATCCTCTGCCTGCTCGACCGGCGCTGCGTGACGACGACGGTGGAACTTCTCCACGCCGGGGCCGACGACGTGCTGGTCAAGCCGGTGGTCAGCGCCGAGGTGCGGGCGCGCATCGAGGTGGCGCGGCGGCGCTCGCGCGGCCTGCTGAGCAACGCGGTGCGGGTCGGCCAGTTGACGGTGTTCCTCGACGGGCGCGACCCGGAGGTCGGCGGCGAGCGGCTGCGCCTGAGCCAGCGCGAGCACGCCATCCTCGGCGTGCTGGCCGCGCATCACCGCCGCGTGGTCTCCAAGGAGCACATCTACGACGAGGTCTACGGCCTGTCCGGCGCCGACCCGCTGGACAAGGTCATCGACGTCTACATCTGCAAGCTCCGCAAGAAGATCGCCGAGGCCACCGGCGGCGCCCGCTACATCGAGACCGTCTACGGACGCGGCTACAAGTTCGAGGCACCGCCCGAGCATGAAGAGGCCGCTCCGACCGCCGCACCCGCCGCCGCCCGCCGCTTCCCGGCCATCCCCTTCGCCGCCTCCGGCCTGCACCCCGGCTGTCTCGTCGCCGCCGAGTGACGGCGCCACATTTTGCCGAGTGACCGCGTCGCATTTTAAAGTCCCACCCTGCGTTCCGCTTCCGACATTTTGAAAGACGCCATGGCCGCGGCCCTTCGGGGCACGGCGGCTGAGCCGCTGTGCGCGGTCGCTGCATTTTTATAAAATGCGCGATTACTTTTAAAAGATGCCCATCTTTGAAAGACGGGTTCGTTCCCCTGAAAAGGCTGCGGTTTTTTACTCCGGTTTAAACGGGGTCGGTCACAGTCGAATGGTCGGTTGCGCGCCCATAAAAACCAAGTGGGAAGGCCCGCGCAGCCCGGCCCCAGCGTCAGAAAGGCGCTCTGCATCTCGCGAATGGAGATACACATGGCCTCGATCATGACCAACACCTCGGCGATGACCGCGCTGCAGACGCTGCGCCGCGTGACCGACGATCTGGCGACCACCCAGGATCGCATCTCGACCGGTCTCAAGGTCAACAACGCCAAGGACAACGCCGCCTACTGGTCGATCGCCACGACCATGCGCGCCGACGTCGCCGGCTTCAAGGCGGTGAAGGAATCGCTGGAACTCGGCACCGGCACCACCAACACCGCGTCGGTGGCGTCCAAGAACATCGTCGAGAACCTGCAGACGCTGAAGGCCCGCGTCATCGCCGGCCAGACCAACGGCGTCGACAAGTCGCTGATCCAGAACGACATCGACCAGCTGGTCAAGCTGGTGAAGGGTGCCGCCGCCGACGCCTCCTTCAACGGCGACAACCTGCTGCGCGTGTCCTACTCGAACGACGGCACGGCCAAGGACAAGAACGTCGACATCCTGGCCTCGCTGAGCCGCAACGCCGGCACGGTCGATCCGAGCTACATCAGCTTCCAGCGTCAGGACATGCAGGTCTCCTCGATCGTCGGCAAGGCCACGATCGAGCAGCAGGTGGACTCGACGAAGGCGCTGAAGGCCCAGGTCGGCATCGCGCTGGGTGCTGCGGGCGACACCTTCATCGACGGCCAGAATCTCGGCCTCGACAAGCTGGCCCTGAGCTACACCGCGGAAGACGGCACGACGACGAAGATCTCCGTCGACCTGTCGGCGATCACCTACGACACCGACAAGGCGACCACCCAGACCAACATCCTGACGGCGGTGAACGCGGCCTTCGACGCCCAGATTGGCACCGC
This sequence comes from Azospirillum sp. TSH58, assembly GCF_003119115.1. Lineage (NCBI taxonomy): Bacteria > Pseudomonadati > Pseudomonadota > Alphaproteobacteria > Rhodospirillales > Azospirillaceae > Azospirillum > Azospirillum sp. TSH58. The sequence continues at coordinate 159,725 of NZ_CP022366.1, read as the reverse complement.
CGGCGCCCTGGTGGCGGCGTTCGACGCCAACGACAACCTGACGCTGACGGTGGCCGACGACGACACCAACGGCAGCTTCACCGCCAAGCTGAAGGGCCTGTGGGTCAGCAGCAAGGAAAGCGACGCCTTCGGTGGCCTCGCCGAGCTGACCCAGATCGACGTGGTCAACAACGCCGAGCAGTCGCTGGTGGCGATCAACAGCCTGCTCGACAAGGCCATCGGCAAGGCTGCGGTCATCGGCTCCATCGAGAACCGCGTGTCGGTGCAGAACGACTTCGTGTCGAAGCTGACCGACTCGATGAACAAGGGCATCGGCGCCCTGGTGGACGCCGACATGAACGAGGAATCGAGCCGCCTGCAGGCCCTCCAGGTCCAGCAGCAGCTCGCCACCCAGGCGCTGTCGATCGCCAACCAGGGTCCGCAGAACATTCTCTCGCTGTTCCGCTAACCCGGTCCGGCCGGCGTCCCTCTCCCGAGGGGGCGCCGGCCTCTTTTTCCTTGCCCGATCCAGCTCCCTTTTCGCTGCCCCAGCCCCCTTCCGGCGCCCCCGTGCGCGTTGCATAAGGTGCGACCATGAGCATCGCCGCCTACCAGCAGACGATGGCCGAGTGCGAAGACCCGCGCCGCATCGAATATCTGGTCTTCCTCCGCATCACCCTGGATCTGGAGGCCAACCGCGACGCCGGCTGGCGGTCGGCGGCGCTGAAGGACGCGCTGTGGCGCAACCTGGAACTCTGGAACACGCTGCGCGCCGACCTTCTGGAGGACGGCAACGCGCTGCCCGAGGCGCTGCGCGCCGGGCTGGTCTCGCTGTCCTTCTCGGTGGCCCGCCAGACGACCCAGGTGCTGCGCGGCGAGGCCGACGCGGGCGTCCTGATCGACATCAACCGGTCGGTCATGCGCGGCCTGCAGGGCGTGGCCCGCACGGAGGCTCCCGCTCCGATGGAGGCGTCCTATGGCGCTTAAGCTCCGCCTCAAGCCCTGCGAGCGGGTGGTCATCAACGGCTGCGTCGTGCAGAACGAGAACCGCCGCTACACCCTGACGGTCAGCAACTTCGCGCAGATCATCCGCGGCAGCGACATCATGCAGGAGGACGAGGCCGACACCCCGGTCCGCCGCGCCTATTTCGTGATCCAGAGCATGCTGCTGGACCCCCAGGCGGCGGAGCAGTACGGCAGCGTCGTCGCCGGCATGATGGCCAAGCTCTACACCGCCTTCATGCATCCGGAGATGCAGGACCGCATCATGCAGGCGATGCGCAACGTCAGCGACCGCGACTACTACAAGGCGCTGGCCTGCCTGCGGCCCGTGATGGCCTACGAGGACTCCCTGCTGAGCGCCCAGCGGCCGGCGCGCGACGACCGTGTTCCCGAAAGCCGCGCGCCCCAAACCCACGCGGAGGCCTGACCGCCATGCCCGCCCCCATCCAGGGACTGACCGGCGGCGTGTCCGGCGTCAACGGCGAGCGCGGCACCGCCAGCGCCGACCTGATCGCCGAGGCCCGCCAGCGCCAGGCCGACCGGCTGCGCGCCGCCCAGGCCGAAGCCGTCAAGGCCACCGAGGTGGTCGAGGAAGCCCGCGCGTCGGCGGAATCCGACAACCGCCGCCGGCCCGATCCAATCTTGCCCGACCCCATCCCACCCTACCGCGTCAACCTCGACCCCGGCACGGGCCGGCTGTCCACCGAGGTGCTGGACACCCACACCGGCGAAGTGATCCTGCGAATCCCGCCCTCCTACGCCGACCCGGCGGAGGACGCGGCGGAGGAGAGCGGGCGGTCGAAGGGGCCGGAGGTCAAGGCATGAGCACGCTCCAGGACTATCGCCAGATCGTCCGCAACCAGGACCGCTACGACGCGATGATCCGCTCGCGCCCCGACGTGAAGCGCAACATCGCCTATTTCGAGGCCAACATCGGCAAGATCGCCAGCGCCGAGGAGCTGCTGAAGGACGACAAGCTCTACCGCTTCGTCATGGTGGCCTTCGACCTGGAGAGCCAGACCTACGCCCGCGCCCTGATCCGCAAGGTGCTGGACCAGGGGGTGAAGGACCCGGAGGCGCTGGCCAACCGCATGAACGACGCCAAGTTCAAGGAGATGGCCACCGTCCTGTCCTTCAAGGAGACGGGCGGCGCCACGCTGAAGGAGCCGGCGATCGTCAAGGCCATCGTCGACCGCTACGTCGACGTGTCGCTGGAGGTGAAGGCGGAGGAGAGCAACCCCGCCGTCCGTCTGGCGCTCTACTTCGACCGCAAGGCGCCGCGCATCACCAACTGGTATCAGGTGATGGCCGACCGCGCGCTGCAGAAGGTCGTCTTCACCGCGCTCGACATTCCCGAGCAGTCGGCGCTGGGCGACCTCGACCGGCTGGTCGACAAGCTGAAGAAGCGCTTCGACATCGCCGATTTCAAGGACCCGGCCAAGCTCGGAAAGTTTCTCGACCGCTTCTCGGCCATGTACGACCTGAAGAACGGCGGGCCCGCGGGAGCCTCGACAAACCTCCCCTACATCGGGCCGATCAACAGCCGCGGACGCTCCTCGATCATCGCCATCGACCCGTCCATCACCATGTCGCTGCTGAACTTCCCGCGCTTCTGAGCGGCGGGATTTCGGCGGGCGGAACCTCGGGAGACTGGCTGTGCAGCCGAGCCGACAGGCCAGGCCGCCGGGCGCGTGGCCGCACGTCGTGGCCCTGCTGCCCGGCCCGGACGACCGGGACGAGGACACGGCCCGCGACTCCCTTCATATCCTGCCGATGACCATCCTGCCGCTGGAGACTCCGGGCCTGCGCCGGGCGCGGCTGATCAAGAACGTCCGGCTCCAGACGGTGGTGGAGCTGTTCAACGACGTCCACGCCGGCAGCGGGCAGGTGATGCCCAGCCAGTTGCCGCTGCATTTCGGCAACCGCTCGCCGGAGCTGGACCGCGACCTGCTGATGATCGGGCAGATCGCCCAGGCCGCCAGCTTCGACGTCTATTCCCTGCGCATCGAGCTGCGCCGTCTGAAGATCGCGGTGGACGAGCACGCCGCCCTGCGCCTGTCGCAGCGCCGCCGCGAGCAGCTGACCCGCTACATGCGCGTCTTCACCCGCCCGCTGATCGAAAGCGTCTACGGCAGCGACGACGTGCAGGTGCAGAATGTCGAGGACCTGATCCGCCTGTTCGCCGAACCCGATCTGGCGGAGGTGCGCCGCCGGCTGACCCTGATGGCCGACCGGCTGGACATCGCCATGGCCGACATCCCGGCCTTCCTGGAGGAGTACGGCGACATCTTCCTGTCGCTGGCCTATTTCAAGCAGTGCCTGGACGAGATCGTCCCCGACGTGCAGGCCTTCCTCGCCTGGATGGACGCGGTGCGCGGCTTCAGCGAGGTCCGCCGCGACGCCCGCCACGCCCGGATGCTCGACGAGGTGGGGCGCGACCTGACGGAGATCGCCGCCTCCATCACCGGGCGGTTCGAGAGCTTCGACAACCGCTCCAAGGACTTCTGGCGCAACATCAACGCCCAGAGCTTCCGCAGCATCCGCGACCTGATCACCAATCATCACGTCACCATCGGCGGGGTGCTGTGCGGGCTGGCGGTGAAGATGGCCCTGTGGAAGGCCCGTTTCTCCAGCGGCGGCGGCCCGGTCCGCCGGCTGGAGTTCATCCGCTCCGAAATCCTGCCGGGCCTGTCCCACATCCGCTCCCTGGAACGCTCGGCGCGGAGCGGGGGGCGGTAAGGCCCCCCGATCTTCCAATTTTCTGGCCCCCTTACCGGCGCCGCGCGGCGACCTGGAGGGCGGTGGCCGCCGCGGCGACGGCGATGCCCAGGCCGGTCACCGCGGCCCAGCCCCCGGCGTTCCAGGCCAGCGTCGCCGCACTCGACCCCAGCGCGCCGCCCAGGAACATGCCGCCCATGAAGATGGTGTTCAGCCGGGCGCGGGCTTCGGGGCGCAGGGCGTAGACGATGTGCTGGTTCGACACCAGCGCCGCCTGAACCGCGAAGTCGAGCAGGATCACCCCGGCGACCAGCCCGACGACCGACGTCCACATCCCGAAGAGCAGCCAGGAGGCGAGCGTCAGCACGGTGCCCAGCAGGATCACCCGGTGCGGCCCGCTGCGGTCGGCGATCCGCCCGGCCATCGGGGCGGCCAGGATGCCGACCGCGCCGACGATGCCGAACAGGCCCGCCGCGTCGGCGCCCAGGCCGAAGCGCGGCTCGGCCAGACGCAGCGCCAGGATGGTCCAGAAGGCGGTGAAGGCGGCGAACAGCAGCCCCTGGGTGACGGCGGCCAGCCGCAGGGCCGGGAACTCCCGCCACAGATGGACCAGCGAGCGCATCAGCGCCGGGTAGCGCAGGCTGGTGTCGGGCGATGTCGCGTTCGGATGGCTGCCCGGCAGCATGACGGCCATCAGCGCGGCCGCGCCCAGCGCCAGCGGCACGGCCAGCCAGAACATGGCGCGCCAGCCCTCGTGCGTCCCGACGAAGCCGGCCAGCGTGCGGCTGAGCAGGATGCCGGTCAGCACCCCCGACATGACGGTGCCGACCGCCGCCCCGCGCCGCTGCGGCGAGGCGAGATGGGCGGCGAAGGGCACGATCTGCTGCGCCACCGTCGCCGACACGCCGAGCAGCAGCGAGGCGACGACCAGCAGGGCGGGTCCCTGCGCCAGCGCCGTCGCGACCAGCGCCGCGGCGAGCAGCAGGAACTGCCCGACGATCAGCCGCCGCCGCTCCACCAGATCGCCCAGCGGCACCAGCAGGAGCAGGCCGGCGGCGTAGCCGAGCTGCGTGGCGGTCGGGATCATGCCGGTCAGCGGGCCGGGCAGGTCGCCTTCGATCAGGCCCAGCATGGGCTGGTTGTAGTAGATGTTCGCGACGGCCAGCCCCGCGGCGGTCGCCATCGCGAAGGTCAGCCCGCGCCCGAGCCGCGTCTGTTCCGGTGTGTGAGTCGATGCGTGGGGCATTGTGTCGGTGATGCTCATGACAGCGGTCCTTTTGCAACATCCCCTCTCCCCAGAGGGGAAAGGGCTACTGAGCCCAAGGCGATGATTTCTGAAACGGACCCTATCGCACTTTCATAATTCGCATCAGTCATGCAGAATGAATGGCCTGTATGTCGGAATGTGAAGCAATGGACCTCGCCGGACTCGCCGTTCTGGTGGAAGCCGCCCAGGCCGGCAGCCTTGCCGGGGCCGCCCGGCGGCTGGGCATCTCGCCGCTGATGGCGACCCGGCGGCTGGCCGCGCTGGAGGACGCCATGGGGGCGCGGCTGATGCAGCGGACCACCCGCTCCCTCGCCCTGACGCCGGAGGGGGAGGCAATGCTGCCCTTCGCCCAGGCGATGCTGGAGAACGAGGCGGCGGCGCGGGCCAGCGTCCGCCCGTCCACCGCCGGGGCGTCGGGGCTGCTGCGGCTGACCGCTTCCGCCGCCTTCGGGCGCAAGGTGGTCGTGCCGGTGGTCGCGGAGTTCCTGAAGGACAACCCGCAGGTCTCGGTCGATCTGCTGCTGACCGACACGGTGGTGGACATCGTCGGGCAGGGCATCGACCTCGCCATCCGCATCGCGCGTCTGAAGGACAGCGCGCTGATCGCGCGGCGGCTGGCCGACAACCCGCGGGGACTCTACGCCACGCCCGGCTATCTGGCGGCGCGCGGCGCACCCGCCGCCGTCGCGGATCTGGCGGAGCACGAGTGCCTGTGCCTGTCCGGCACGACCCATTGGAGCTTCGCGGGCGACGGGCGGGAGCGGCGCATCCGGGTGCGCGGGCGCTTCACCGCCAACTCCATCGAGGGGTTGCGGGACATCTGCCTCGCCGGGCTCGGCATCGCCGTCCTGTCCGACTGGGACGTACGGGAGGAGGTGGCGCGCGGCGCGCTGGTCGCGCTCCGCCTGTCCGACGGGGCGTTGGAGCCGCTGGCGGTGTGGGGCGTCCACCCCTCCGCGCGCTTCGTGCCGCCGAAGGTGCGGCTGTTCATGGACGCGCTGGCGAAGGCGCTGCGCTGAGCGGGGTCAGAGCCGGACCGCCGGGCGGTCCGCCGGCTGGGTGGCGTGCAGTTCGTAGAGCTTCGCCAGGATTTGCGGGGCGGGCTGCTCCGGCTTGGCCGTTGGCGTGTCCGCAGCGGCATCGGTGCCCGGCGCCTTGCGGGCGAGCGCCTCCGCCAGCACCGCCGGGGACGGGCGATGGTCTGCCGGCGGCTCCCGCGCCGGGCCGGCGAGGAAGGGCAGGGGCGGGGCGTTGGCCGGCGCATCCTTGGCCGGAGCCTGCGTCTCCTCCGTGACGCCCTCCGCCAACGTGACGAGATGGCCCAGCGGGTCGTCGCCGGTCACCGCCTCGAAGGCGGCCATGGCGGCGCTGCCCAGCAGGCCGATGGGGCCGCCGAACAGGAAGCCGCCGGCCAGCCGCGCCGGCAGGCCGATCCCGTCGCCGGTGGCGTGGCGGTAGACCTGCGACACCCCCGGCAGGTGCTGCAACGGATTCACCGCGTCCAGCAGGTCTCCGAAATCCAGGCCGAGGTCCGCCGTCTCCTGTTTGGTCGGGGCCTTCACGGCGTCCCGTGTGGGGGTGGTGGGGGCAAGCGCGCGGGCGGCGAGCGCGGTGGCGTTGGTCATGGAGTGACTCCCGTGGGAACGGCGAGGATGCGGTCGAGGATTCGGAAGGAGTCGAGGGACGGCGTGGCGTCGTCCTTGCCCTGGCGCAGGAACTCCTCCAGCGCCGGGTTCAGCGCGACGGCGCCGTCCACCTCCGCGTCGGTGCCCTGCTTGTAGGCGCCGATGCGCACCAGCTCCCGCATGTTGTCGTAGGTGGCGGCGAGGCTGCGGGCGCGGCGCAGCAGGGCGTTCTGCTCCGCCGTGTGGCAACCGGGCAGCAGGCGCGACACGCTGCGCAGCACGTTGACGGCGGGGTAGCGACCCTGCTCGGCGATGCGGCGGTCCAGCACGATGTGGCCGTCGAGGATGCCGCGCACCGCGTCGGCGATCGGCTCGTCATGGTCGTCGCCGTCCACCAGCACGGTGAAGATGCCGGTGATGTCGCCCTGGCCCTCCTGTCCCGGCCCGGCGCGCTCCATCAGCTTGGGCAGTTCGGCGAAGACGCTGGGCGGGTAGCTCTTGGCGGTCGGCGGCTCCCCGGCGGCCAGCCCGATCTCGCGCTGGGCCATGGCGAAGCGCGTCACGCTGTCGATCAGGCAGAGGACGTGCAGGCCGCGGTCGCGCAACTCCTCCGCCACGGTCAGGCAGAGATGAGCGGCCTGCCGGCGCATCAGCGGCGGCTCGTCCGAGGTGGCGACGACAACGACGGAGCGGGCGAGGCCGTCCGCGCCCAGATCGTCCTGGATGAACTCCTGCACCTCGCGTCCGCGCTCCCCGACCAGCCCGATCACGATGGCGTCGGCCCCGGCGTGGCGGGCGACCATCGACAGCAGGGTGGATTTGCCGACGCCGGACCCGGCGAAGACGCCCATGCGCTGGCCCCGGCAGATCGGCGTGAAGACGTCGATGGCGCGCACGCCGGTGTCCATCTTCGCCCCGACGCGGCGGCGCGCGTAGGCCGGCGGCGGTGCGGCGCGCAAGGAACGGGCGTGATGGCCGTTGCGCAACGGTCCGTGCCCGTCGATGGGCTCCCCCAAGGCGTTGACCACGCGGCCCAGCCAGCCGGGGCCGGGGCGCAGCGTGAAGGCGGTGTCGTCGGTGACGGCGGTGCAACCCTCCGCCACGCCGTCCAGATTGTCGAAGGCCATCAGCAGGGTCCGCCCCTGGCGGAAGCCGATGGTCTCGCACAGCAGGCGCTGGCCGCGCGCCGTCTCCGCCCAGCATTTGTCGCCCACCGCCAGGACGCGGCGCAAGCCCTCCACCTCCAGCGTCATGCCGGCGGCGCTGCGGATCTCGCCGCGCCAGGAGCGGGTCGGCATCCGCTCGATCTCGGACAGGAGGTTGGAAAGCACACGCATGACCGGGTCGTCTCCGCCGTGTCGGAACGGAGCGATCCTGGCACAGGGATTTTAAATCCGGTTTTAAACGCCGGGGGTCATCTTGGCCTTGCCTTGGTTTCCGGCTTTGCGATAGGGCCGTTCAAATGGATTTTAGCAATATTTCGGTGTTCCGTCTGAGCGGCGCGCGCCTCGATTACTTGGCGGAGCGGCAAAAGCTGATCGCCGCCAACGTCGTGAACGCGAACACGCCCGGCTATCAGCCGAAGGACCTGAAGCCCTTCGCGGCGCTGATGGACGGCCAGCAAGCGGTGGCGCCCACGCTCACCTCGCCGATGCACCTGACCGGCTTCAACCCGTCCGGCGCGGTGCAGGAGGCGCGCAAGCCCGAGCAGTGGGAATCCACGCCCGACGGCAACGCCGTGTCGCTGGAGCAGGAGATGACCAAGGGCAGCGAGACGCGCGACGCCTTCGCCCTGACCGCCGGCCTGTTCCAGCGCAACCTGCAGATCCTGCGCGCCGCCTGGCGCGCCGGCTGACGACTTCGGAGTCCCCTCCCATGCTCACCGATCCCCTGGCCGCGACGATGCGGATCGCCAGTTCGGGCCTGCAGGCGCAGGGCACCCGGCTGCGCGTGGTGGCCGAGAACATCGCCAATTCCGATTCCACCGCCATGACCGCGGGCGGCGATCCCTACCGCCGCAAGACCGTCTCCTTCGCCACCACGATGGACCGCGCCGCCGGGTCGGAGATCGTGAAGGTCAAGCAGATCGGGCGCGACCGCAGCGACTTCCAGCTCGTCTACGAACCCTCGCACCCCGCCGCCGACGAGAAGGGCTACGTCAAGCGCCCGAACGTCCAGCCGCTGATCGAGATGATGGACATGCGCGAGGCCAGCCGCTCCTTCGAGGCGAGCGTCAACGTCATCGAGCAATCGCGCAGCATGATGAGCCGCATGATCGATCTTCTGCGCGGCTGAGGAGACCCCAAGCATGATCGAACCCATCGGCCGCGCCGCCGCCGCCTACGGCCTCCACCGCGCGCCCCTGGCCCAGCCGGCGCCCGCCGCGTCGCTCGCCACCCCGCCCGCCACGTCCGCTGCGGCATCGCCGTCCGCCGAGACGGCGGCCTCGGCGTCTTCGGCGGCGGAGAGCAGTTTCGGCGCCTTCCTCGACCGTCAGGTGTCGCAGGCGGTGGAGACGCTGAACGAGGGCGAGCGCATGTCCGTCGCCGCCATCGCCGGCAAGGCCGGCACGCACGAGGTCGTGCGCTCCGTGCTCGCCGCGGAGATGACCGTGCAGACGGTCGTGTCGATCCGTGACCGCATGGTCCAGGCGTATCAGGACGTGATGCGGATGGCGATTTGAGCGCATTCGCTCGGAAGTCTTGCCCCCACCCCGGCCCTCCCCCGCTGGGCGGGGGAGGGCCGGGGTGGGGGCAGTTCCCTCCCCCGCCCAGCGGGGGAGGGTTAGGGTGGGGGCAACACCCCCCCAGGAGACCCCCATGAACGAAGCCGACGTGCTGGAAGTCCTGCGCACCGGCATCTGGACGATGCTGCTGATCGCCGCCCCGCCGCTGGTCGTCGCGGTCCTGGTGGGCGTGGCGATCTCGCTCGTCCAGGCGCTGACCCAGGTGCAGGAGATGACGCTGACCTTCGTGCCGAAGATCGTCGCCATCCTGGTCACCACCGTGCTGGCGCTGCCCTTCATGTACGGCGCGCTGACCACCTACGCCGACCGGCTGGGCAGCCTGATCGTCTCGGTGCGGTGACATGCGCCGGCTGGCCGGACTGGCGGCGCTGCTCCTGGCCGGAAGTCTTCTGGCCGGAACCGCGACCGCCGCGGAGGTGAAGCCGCCCTCGTCCCAGATCGGCACTTGGTCCACCGCCCTCTACGCGCCGCGCGTCCCGCCCGCGCGCGGCCTGCCGCCGGAGGCCGCCTGCATCGACGCCATCCTGGCGGCGGAGCGCGAGGCGGGGGTGAGCGACCACATGCTGCTCGCCATGGGCTTCACCGAGGCCGGGCGGATGACCGCCGACCGGCTGTTCACCGTCTGGCCCTGGACCGTGAACACCGAAGGCGCCTCCCGCTACTTCCCGACGCGGGAGGAGGCCATCGCCTTCGTGCGCGCGGCGCAGGCGCGGGGCACGCGCTCCATCGACGTCGGCTGCCTCCAGGTGAACCTGAAATGGCATCCCGACGCCTTCCCCGACCTGGAGACCGCCTTCGACCCGCGCGCCAACGCCCGCTACGCCGCGCGCTTCCTGGGCGACCTGCACCGCGCGGAGGGATCGCTGGACGCCGCCATCGCCCGCTATCACTCCGCCCAGTCGGAGCGTGGGGCGGCCTACCGCGAGCGGGTCGGCGGCAACCGGCGCTGGGTGGCCGGCGCCATGGATTACCTGAAGACGCTGGCCGCCGGCCCCCAGGCCGCCAATTCCCAAGCCGCCCCCGGCGCGCTGCCCGCCTGGGGCAAGGCCGAGCTTGGCCGCCTGTCCTTCCTGTCCAGCCTCTACGCCAACGCGGCGGTGAAACCCCTTCTGCCGGGCGCGGACTGACCCCGACGTAAAAGCCGGTTTTACCGCGGGGCGCTAGCGTACCAACGGTGCCGCACCCTGGAGTTCCCGCATGGCTTTCACGGACACCTTCCGGAACCGGATGACCAGCCTCGGCGATGCCGGGCTGGCGAACCGCGACGTTCTGTTCGCGCTGGCCATCGTGCTGGTGCTGGCCGTGCTGTTCCTGCCGGTGCCGACCTGGTTCCTCGACCTCGGGCTGGCGCTGTCGCTGGCGGTCAGCGTGCTGATCCTGATGGTCTCGCTGTGGATCTCCCGGCCGCTGGACTTCTCGTCCTTCCCGACCGTGCTGCTCGTCGTCACGGTGCTGCGGCTGGCGCTGAACATCGCGTCCACCCGCCTGATCCTCAGCCACGGGCACACCGGCCCGTCGGCGGCCGGCCATGTGATCGAGGGCTTCAGCCAGTTCATCATGGGCGGCAACTTCGTGATCGGGGTGGTGATCTTCGCCATTCTGATCGTCATCAACTTCGTGGTCATCACCAAGGGCGCCACCCGCATCGCGGAGGTCGGCGCGCGCTTCACGCTGGACGCCATTCCCGGCAAGCAGATGGCCATCGACGCCGACCTGTCCGCCGGCATGATCGACGACGTCGAGGCCCGCCGCCGCCGCAAGGAGCTGGAGGACGAGAGCACCTTCTTCGGCGCCATGGACGGCGCGTCGAAATTCGTGCGCGGCGACGCGGTGGCCGGGCTGGTCATCACCGCCATCAACGTGCTGGGCGGCATGGCCATCGGCATGGCGCAGCAGGGCATGTCCTTCGAATCCGCGGCATCGGTCTACACCATCCTGACGGTGGGCGACGGTCTGGCGACGCAGATCCCGGCGCTGGTCGTCTCGCTGGCCGCCGGCCTGCTGGTGACCAAGGGCGGCAACGTCGGCTCCGCCGATCAGGCGGTGCTCGCCCAGCTCGGCGGCTATCCCAAGGCGCTGATGGTGGCGGGCGGGCTGCTCTGCACGCTGGGCGTGACGCCGGGCCTGCCCGCCGCCCCCTTCGTCCTGCTCGGCGGCGGCTTCGGCGCGGCGGGCTGGTACGCGATGCGCGGCAAGATGCGCCGCGCGGCACTCGCCCGGCTGGAGGAAAGCCGCAAGGCCCCGACCGCCCCCGCCGAGGAGGCGGTGGAGGACATGCTGAAGGTGGACGAGGTGAAGGTGGAGGTCGGCAACCATCTCGTCCCGCTGATCCTCAACAAGAACGGGCCGCTGACCGGCAAGGTGAAGACGCTGCGCAAGCGCTTCGCCAAGGAGTTCGGCTTCATCCTGCCGTCGGTGCGCATCAAGGACAGCAGCTTCCTGCCGCCCAAGGGCTACGTCGTCAGCGTCATGGGCGTCGAGGTGGCGAGCGGCGAGGTGCGGCCCAAGCAATTGCTCGCCATCGACCCGTCCGGTGGGGCGGCCCCCGACCTGCCCGGCGAGGCGACGCGGGAGCCGACCTTCAACCTCCAGGCCCGCTGGATCGACCCGGCCCGCCACGAGGAGGCCATCGCCAAGGGCTACACGGTGGTCGACCCGGAAAGCGTCATCACCACCCACCTGACCGAGGTCATCAAGGACCATCTCTCGACCCTGCTGACCTTCGCCGCCATGCAGAAGCTGCTGGACGGTCTGGGGCGGGAGTACCAGAAGCTGATTTCCGACATGGTGCCGTCGCGCATCACGCTCGTGGTGGTGCAGCGCGTGCTCCAGGCGCTGCTGGCGGAGCGGGTGTCGATCCGCAACCTGCCGGCCATCGTCGAGGCCATCGCCGAGGCGGTCAACTGGACGCGCAACATCACACTGGTCACCGAGCATGTGCGGGCGCGGCTCGGCCAGCAGATATGCCAGTCGCTGACAGCACCCGACGGCTTCGTCCCGGTCATCGTCCTGACCCCGCGCTGGGAGCAGGCGCTTCAGCAGAGCGTCATCGCCGAGGGCGAGGACCGCCGCTTCGCCATGCCGCCGACCCAGGTGCAGGAGTTCCTGACCGCGCTGCGCATCACCATCCAGAAGCACGCCACGCCCCAGGTGTGGCCGGCCCTGCTGGTCGGGGCGGAGGTGCGGCCCTTCGTGCGCTCCCTGCTGGAGCGGGTCAGCCCGATGACCCCGGTCATCAGCCACGCCGAGCTGCACCGCAAGGTGTCCGTCAAGACGATCGACCAGGTCTGAAGGGCGGGGAAGGAAAAAACAGTGATGGACACGCTCGCCGACCTGCTCAGCCTGGAGGTCTACCGCGCCTTTCTGGTCTTCGCCCGCGTCGCCGCGGCGGTCAGCCTGCTGCCCGGCTTCGGCGAGCTGGCGGTGCCGCCGCGCGTCCGGCTGTGCATCGCGATTCCCGTCGCGCTGGCGCTGACCCCGACGGTGCCCGGCCTGCCCGACCGGCTGCCGCCCGACGCCGCGGTGATGCTGGAGCAGATCTTCGCGGAGACGGTGGCCGGCGCCTTCCTCGGGCTGGGGGCCAAGCTGTTCCTGGCGTCGCTCCAGGTCGCCGGCAACATCGCCGCCCAGGCGATGGGCCTCGCCAACCCTTTTGGCACCGACGCGGCGGGGTTCGAGAGCGGGTCGATCCTGTCGGGCACGCTGGTGATCGCCGGGCTGGCGCTGCTGTTCGCGCTCGACCTGCATTACCTGATGATCGACGCGCTGGTGCGCTCCTACGGAAGCTGGCCAGCGGCGACGCTGCCCGATCCCGGCATGGTGGCGGGCCGCTACGCGCAGCTCGTCGGGGTCACCTTCCGGCTGGGGGTGCAGATGGCCGCCCCCTTCCTGGTCTTCGGCATGATCGCCAACATGGCGCTGGCCCTGGTCAACCGGGTGATGCCCTCCATGCCCGTCTATTTCGTCGCCACCCCGGCGATGGTCGGCGGCGGGATGCTGGTCTTCCTGGTGACGGCGGGCGCCATGGTCACCGCCACGCTGGCCGCGCTGGCCGGCTGGCTCGGCGGGCGATGAGAAGGGGGCGGTGAGGAGGCGGCGATGTCCGACAGCCAGGACGAGGACCAGAAAACCGAGGAGCCGACCGAAAAACGGCTGCGCGAGGCGATGGACAAGGGCGACGTCCCCCGCGCCCGCGACGTCGGTCTGGCCGCCACCATGGCGGCGGCCTGGCTGATCGCCGCGGCGGGCGGGCCGCTCGCCGCCTCCCGCATCGCCGAGGTGCTGCTGCCGCTGATCGAGAATCCGAACGACATCCGGCTCGACGGTGGTCCCTACGACGTGATGAACAGCCTGCGCTGGCTGATCGGCGGGGTGGCGGTGGCGATGCTTCCGGTGCTGGGCCTGCTGGTCGGCGGGGCGGTGGTGTCGGCGGTGGGGCAGGGGCCGCTGCTGGCGGCCGGCGACCGCATCCGGCCCAAGCTGTCGCACCTGTCGCCGTTCAGCGGCTGGCGCCGTATCTTCTCGCGCCACGCGCTGGTCGAATTCGTGAAGAGTCTCGTGAAACTGGCGATCATCGCCTGCGCCGTCTGGTTCGCCGTGGCGCCCTACATCGATTGGACGGAGGGGATCGTGGGCATGGAAGTTGCGGCGCTGCCCGACCTGCTGCGGGACCTGACCCTGCGGCTGCTGCTGGCCGTCCTCCTGGCGACGGTGGTGATGGCCGCCGTGGACGTGCTGTGGAACCGGCTGGAATGGCGGCGCCGCCTGCGCATGACCTTCCAGGAGCTGAAGGACGAGTTCAAGCAGACCGAGGGCGATCCCCATCTGAAGGCGCGGCTGCGCGAAATCCGGCGCGACCGGTCGAAGCGCCGCATGATGGCGAACGTGCCGCGCGCCACGGTGGTCATCGCCAACCCGACCCACTTCGCGGTGGCGCTGGAGTACGACCGGGCCAAGATGCCGGCGCCGGTCTGCCTCGCCAAGGGGGCCGACCTCGTGGCGCTGCGCATCCGCGCGGTGGCGGAGGAGAACGGCGTGCCGGTGATCGAGAACCCGCCGCTGGCCCGCGCCCTCTACGCCGCGTCGGAGGTCGACGCGGTGATCCCGCTCCAGCATTACCAGGCGGTGGCGGAGGTGATGATGTATGTGCTGCGCCTGAAGAACGGAGGGGCCGCGCAGCCGGCGCAACGGGCGTGATCGGGCGGGCGTAGTGGAGCGGGCGCCGGATGGTTTGGAAATCAGCTTAATGTCTTCTCAACGGGTTTGGCGGTAGACGAAGGAACTCTTCCCCTTTCGCGGCGCATCACGGCAATGAGCGACGGCGACGACCTGTTCGAGATGTACCGCTCCGACCGCGCCGCCTCCGGCGCGCTGAAGGGGGAGGCGCTGGCCACCGCGCTGGCCGACAACGTGCGGCGCAGCTTCGCCGAGATGGACCGGCTGATCGCGGAGGTGACCCAGGCGCTGGCCCAGGCCCGCTACGCGCTGCGCCTCGCCCCCGCGGTTGTGGACCGTGGCAGCTACGTCCAGCACGACCGCTCGTCCGAGAGCTTCCGCGATTACCTGCGCCTGTGGAGCCACCGCCGCGCCGAGGCGGGCAGCGGCGGGATGCATTGGGAAGCGAAGATCCTGGTCACCGACAGCCGCCGCCGCACCGCGGAACTCGGGCTGGGCGTGACCGTCGAGTGGCCGACCGGCGACCGCGCGGCCGATTGCGCCTTCGTGGAGTTCTGGACGACCGGCCAGGGCGTCAACCTGCCCTCCGAGGGCCGCAACTTCCAGCGCGCCCTGGTCGCCTGCCTGCGGCGGCTGGAGGAGGCGGGGCAGATCACGCCCGCCGTCAAGCGCTGATCCGAGAGCCGGACCGCTACCCCCTATAATCCCCTCTCCCCCCTGGGGAGAGGGTTAGGGTGAGGGGGATGCGCGTGGCGGATCGTCCGGCACAAGCGCAACCCCCTCACCGGCTCTCAGCGGATGCCAGAGGCATCCGCCTGCCGCCGTCAGCGCTGGCTTTCAGCCAGCGCGAGAGGCCCTTCGGGCCACCCTCTCCCCGGAGGGGGGAGGGCTATGACGGCCGGTGGCGATAGACAACCGTGGTCACGAACGGACCAGCGCCTCGACCTCGCGGATCGCGGCGTCGGCGGGAATGCGCTCCATCTCGCGGCCGCCGAAGGCGGAAGCCGTCAGCACCGCGCCCCGCGTCACCTTGGGGCGCAGCTTCTCCGCGATGGTCGGGCCGTAGAGGGTCAGCAGCGGCACGTCGGCGAGGCCGAACAGGTGGCTGGTCCCGCTGTCGTTGGCGACCGCCGCGGCGCAGCGCCGGGTCAGCGCGATGGTGCGCACCGGGGAATAGCGCGGTTCCGCCAGTTCGGCGTCCTGGAGCGGGAACAGCGCCTGCGGCAGGGCGGCGCGCAGCTCGGGCAGCCAGTCCAGCTCCGCCGGGCCGAGAATGAAGACCGGCACCCGTCCACCGGCGACCTGGGCGCGGGCCAGTTCCACGAAGCGGTCCAGCGGCCAGCATTTTACCCGTTTGCCCGCCCCCGGCGCGATGGCGACGTAGCCCGGTCCATCGGGCAGGACGGCGCGCGCCTCGGCCTCGGCCTCCGCCGGGATGGGGACGGCCATGTCCAGCGGGGGGCGGCGCCCGCCGGCGACCTCCAGCAGGTCGAACAGGCGGTCCAGCACATGGCGCGGCTCCTTGTAGCCGGGCGGCGGGCGGCGGTCCGACAGGCGGTAGCCGGCGCAGGCCGAGACGAACAGGTCGTGCCGCAACCGCCGCGCCAGCAGCGTCCGCCAGGGCAGGGCCTGGGTGTCCAGAACCAGGGAGAAGCGATCCTTGATGGGCATGGGCTTCAGCAGGCCGAGCGGGCTCCGGCCGATGCCGGTGTCGGCGCGGAACTCGTCGATCAGGCCGTCCATCATCGGGCGCAGCGTCGTCGCCAGATGGGTGCCCTCGGTGGTGATCCAGGTGATCCGATGGTCCGGGAACAGCCCCCGCAGGGCGCGCACGAAGGGAATTTTGATGAGCGCGTCGCCGATCAGCTCGCCATGGGTGAAGACGGCGAGCGACGGGGAGCCGGCGCGGTCGGTTGCGGGCATGCGGAAGCCTTAGGAAGATGCGGCCAAGCGGACGGCGGACTATAGCGGCCCGCATCCGGCGGCGGAACCCTCCGCAAAGCCATCGTCCGTACATCCCCTCTTCCCTCTGGGGAGAGGGCTATGATGGGTCGGGTCTACAGCTCGGCGTTCAGGCCCGACGCCGACAGCTCGACCGGGCGCACCGCGTGGCCGGAGGGGGCGTAGAGGCCGTCGCTGGCCGCCTTCTCCAGGGCTACGAGGAGGCTGCGGTTGATCGACAGCACGGCCTTGCGCATGGCGACCAGCCCCGCCGCGTTGTCGTTGATGGCGCGGTCCAGCCGCTCCACCCGCTCCAGGATCATCGCGCGCAGGTCGTCGTTCAGCCGCAGCGTGCCCGACTGCGCCTGGGTCATGATGCCGCCCAGACGATCGGCCATCGCCTGCTTGCGCCGGGCGTAGACCTCCAGCCCCTCCAGCTCGCCGGCGGCGAGCGCCGCCGTCTCCTCGTCCAGCAGGACGCTCAGTTCCGCCACGGTGTCGAGGAACTCCGTCATCACCACGGCGGTCGGCCCGTCGGCCAGCGCCGGGATCTCGGGCTCCGGGGCGGCGACGGGGGCGGCGTCCGCCTCCGGCTTGGCGTCGGGGGCGAATTCGCGGATCAGGTCCTTGAAACGGCGGCTCATCCCTTGGTTCCTTCGCTCGTCTGGCCGTAGAGGCGGGCCACGTCGGCCTCGACCATGCGGCCGATGCCCAGCGTGCCGGCCTCCGCGATGGCCTTGCCGTATTCCTGGAGCATGAAGCTGCGCCATGTCCGCTCGCCCTGGCCGCCGCCGAAGGCGCTGCCGGTCTCCACCCCGGCGAACATGGATTCCAGCATCTGCCCGACCATCAGCGCCTCGAACTCCTGCCCGGCCTTCCGGGCGGCGAGGTCGGGGGCGGCGGGTTTCGCGGCGGGAGCCGCCTTTGAAAGGGGAGGGATGTCCATCGCGTCGTCGTCCAGCCGGAGGGGTCAGATGATTTCCAGATCGGCGTGCAGGGCACCCGCCGCCTTGATCGCCTGGAGGATGGCGACCATGTCGCGTGGCCCGACGCCCAGCGCGTTCAGCCCGTTGACGAGCTGTTGCAGGCTGACGTTGCCGCCGATGGTCACGAACTGGCGCCCGTTGCCCTCCTGCACCTGCACGTCGGTGCGCGGCACCACCACCGTCTGCCCGTCGGAGAAGGGCTGCGGCTGCGACACCTGGGGCGTCTCCACCACGCGGACGGTCAGGTTGCCCTGGGTGATGGCGACGCGGCTGATGCGCACGTCGTCGCCGATGACCACGGTGCCACTGCGCTCGTCCACCACCACCCGCGCGATGCCGTCCGGGCGCACGGTGAGCTGCTCGATGTCGCCGATCAGCCGGGCGACCGCGCCGCTGTAGCGGGGCGGGATGCGCACATCGACGGTGGTCGCGTCCAGCACATGGACGGCGCTGCTGCCCAGCCGCACCGCCACCGCGTCGGCGATGCGGTTGGCGGTGGTGAAGTCGGGGTTGCGCAGCGCCATGCGGACCGCGGTCGTCTCGTCCAGCGCGAATTTCAGCTCCCGTTCGACGATGGCGCCGTTGGCGATGCGGGCGCTCGTCGGCACGCCCTTGGTCACGTTGGCCGCCACCCCGCCCGCGGAGAAGCCGCTGACCGACAGCGACCCCTGGGCCACGGCGTAGGCCTGCCCGTCGGCGCCCAGCAGCGGCGTGACCAGCAGCGTGCCGCCGAGCAGGCTGGTGGCGTCGCCCAGCGCCGACACGGTGATGTCGATGG
The DNA here is from genome assembly GCF_003119115.1 of Azospirillum sp. TSH58. Taxonomy (NCBI): domain Bacteria; kingdom Pseudomonadati; phylum Pseudomonadota; class Alphaproteobacteria; order Rhodospirillales; family Azospirillaceae; genus Azospirillum; species Azospirillum sp. TSH58. Next base: position 141,508 of record NZ_CP022366.1, on the reverse strand, counting down.
TCGTGCCCTGGCGGGCGAAGGGCGGCAGCGAGGCCGTCACCATCACCGCCGCGGCGTTGCGGGTGCGCAGAACCTCGTCGCGGGTGTTGATGCCCAGCCGCTCCAGCATGCCCTTCAGGCTCTGCTCGGTGAAGGGCGTGTTGATGAGCCGGTCGCCCGAACCGTTCAGCCCGACCACGAGGCCGTAGCCGATGAGCTGGTTGCGGCGCACCCCGTCGAAGGTGACGAGATCCTTCACCCGCGTCTGGGCCAGCCCCTCCCCCGCGAAGGCGGCGGCGGACAGCAGGCAGGCCGCGGCCAGCGCTGCCATGCGGAAGGCTCGGCGGATCGGACCGTGCTTCATCGAACCGTCTTTCGTCGTCCGTAGGGGCTCGCCGCCTACAGGTAATTGGTCAGGCTCATCCGGGCGATGCGGGCGGTGGCCGCCGCGGTCGCCTCGATCTGCACTTCGAGCTGGTTCATGCGCAGGCTGGCCTCGGCCGGATCGACGCTTTCCATCGCGTCGAGCTGGTCGTTGAGGATGCGGAGCTGCGTGGTGTTCATCGCCGCGATGTCGTCGAGCTGCGCGCGGTGGATGCCCAGCTGCGCCGTGGCGTCGCGCACCCCCTCGATGCCGCCCGACACCTTGGCGACCGCGGCCTCCATGTAGGGCTTGTAGGCGTCCAGCGGCAGTTGGCTGGTGTCGACGCTGGCCAGCATGTAGAGGCCCTGGAGCAGGTCCCGCATGGCCGGGTCGTTGCCCTGGATGCCGTAGGGGATCTCGGTCGAGCGGTCGGGCCGGGCGCTGAGGCGCGGCGCGGTCGAGGGCGCCCCCTGGTAGAACCCGCCCTCGAAGCCGAGCGGCGAGGCCGACGGTGCGGCGAACAGGTCGTCCAGGGCCGCCACGGCGGCGGCGGTCTCGGCGGGAGTCTGCGGCGAGGACGTGCCCCCGGTGGCCGCGGCGATGGTGTCCTGCACGATCTGGATGGGGGAGGGCAGGCCGGACTCGTCGCCCTGCACGGCGCGCATGGGGGCGGCCTTCACCTCCACCCCGCCGAACAGGTAGCCGTTGCCGGAGGAGGCGTTCAGCATCCCCACCACCTGCTCCAGCATGGCGCGGGCCCGCACCTGGAGCGAACTGCCGGTGGGCGAGGGCTGGCCCAGCCCGACCGAGGCGGCGGCCAGCACGTCCTGCCCGGCGGACAGGATGTTGGTCAGCGCGCTGTCCATGGTGCCCAACCGTCCTTGCAAAAGAGCAGTGGATTTCAGGGTCTGGTCGGTCTCGTCATACAGGTTGCGCAGCGCGATCGCCTGTCCGGTGCGCGCACCCAGCGCCTTGGCGACGTCGAAATGCTTGCCGCTGGCGATCTCGTCGTTGTTGCGCAGCCGTTCGAGCTGAAGCTCGGTGTTCGCGGTCTGCAGACGCTTGGAAAGGCCGAGGGTGGAGACGGCGTTGTAGAGCATGGCGTCAGTTCCGGATCTGGAGCAGCGTGTCGAGCATCCGCCCGGCGGCCTGGAGCACCTGGGCGCTGGCGCCGTAGCTCTGCTCGATCAGCAGCAGCTTCTGCATTTCGTCGTCCACATTCACGCCGTCGCGGTTGAGACGCGCCGATTGCAGCGCGTCGGCGCTGATCTTGCGGGTCTTCATCTCGGACTCGGCGGTGGTGCGGTAGCCCTGCTGGGTGGAGACCATGCCGGTGGCGTAGTCGCCCAGCGTGGCCGAGGAGGGCAGGTCCGCCGCGGCGAAGCTGCGGGTGGCCGAGAAGACGTTGAGGAAGCGGTCGATCTGCGTGGTGTCGCCCGACGCCAGCGGAGCGCCCGCCTGGACGCCACTCTGCACCTTCCAAGGGTTGCCGCGCACGCTTCCGTTGACGGCGATGCGCGATGCCAGCCCTTCCGTCGTGCCGTAGGCGGCGCCGGCGTCGGTGAACAGGCCCGGCTGGGTGGGGTCGGCCTCCGCCGCCTGGAACTGCTGCACGATGCCCGCCGCCAGGTCGTCGAGCTGGGCCAGCGCCCGCGGCATGTCCTGATGGGCGGTCTGGACATAGCCCATGATGCGCCCGCTCTGGATGTCCTGATCGGGGTTGTCGGAGATGATCTTACCGCCGGCCACCAGATCGCCGCCGACGATTTGAAGCGGCTGGGCGCCCGCCGGCAGCTCGCGGTCGAGCAGCGTCTGGCCGTTGCGGGTCATCACCACCACCTCGCCGCTCTCGCGGGTGTGGGTGCGGATGCCGATCTCGTTCGACACCTGATCGAGCAGCCGGTCGCGCTCGTCCATCAGGTCGCCGGTTTCGGCGCCCTTGGCCTTCTGGGTGGCGATGGCGCTGTTCAGCTCCCCGATGCGGACGAGCGAGCGGTTGACCTCGTCGACCGAGGACTGGAGCCGCGCCTTGGCGTCGTTCTGCACGGTGATGGCCGCGGCGGCGGTGTCGTGCAGGCGGCGCACCAGCGATTCCGCGGAATCCACCACGGCGGTGCGCGCCGCCTCGTTGTCCGCCTGGTTGCGGAGCTGGCTGAAGGATTGCTGGAGCTTGGCCAGCGCGGTGGAGACGGACCGCTCGTCCTGCGGCTGGCCCAGCGCCGTGGCGTAGTCGGCCAGCGCCGAGGCGCGGGTTTCCTGCGCGGTGTAGCGGCTCTGCTCGAACCGGGCGTCGCGGATCAGGAACTCGTCCACGCTGCGCAGCACGCCGTCGACGCGCACGCCCTGGCCGCGCCCGCCGCTGATCGCGGTGGAGACGGCCAGATCCTTGCGGACGAAGCCCGCGGTGGTGGCGTTGGTGATGTTGTGCGACACCAGCGCTGCTTGCTGCTGGGTCGCGCGCAGCCCGGACAGGGCGGCGCTGAGGGCCAGTTGGAGGCTCATGGCGGGCTATCCCCTTTCCCGTCCGTCAGCGCTTCAGGCGGGTGGTTTCGTCCACCATCTCGTCGGCGGTGCGCACCAGCGTGGCGTTGGAGGAGTAGGCGCGCTGCGTCTCGATCAGCGACACCAGCTCCTCCGCGATGTCGACGTTCGACTGCTCCAGCGCGTAGCCGGCGACCGAGCCGGCGGTGCCGCTGTTGCCGTTGCTCAGCGTCATCGTGCCGCTGTCGATGCCCAGCGTGTAGGTGTTGCCGTCCTGCGGAACCAGCCCGCCGGGGTTGACCACGTCGGCGACCGGCACCTGATAGAGCGGCTGGCGGGCGCCGTTGTCGTAGACGGCCCACAGCGTGCCGGCCTTGTCGATGTCCACGGTGCTGACGCGGCCGGCGCGGGCGCCGTCGCCCATGAACTGCGGCACGTAATCGCCGTTGAGCTGCGTCAGGTTGCCGACGGTGACGTTGACGGTGTCCGGCGTCGGGTTGGCCGGCGAGGTCAGCGTGATCTGCGGCAGGGCGCCCGCCGGCAGGCCGGCGTTGGCGCCGGTGGTGTTGAAGGTGACGGTGCTGGTGGACAGCGTCGCGGTGTAGCCGGCGGGCGGCGTGACCGACAGCGTCCATTCGTTCGGGTTGGCCGTCTTCGTCCAGGTCATCGTGACGTCGAGCGGGTTGCCGAGCCCGTCATAGAGGCTGGTGGACGTGTCGAAGCTGGTGCCGTCCGTGGCCTGCGCCGGCAGGTTGCCGGAAAAGCTCATCTGCGACGTCTTGCTGCCGCCATAGGCCAGCCCGGCGATCGAGACGGCGCTCAGCCCGTCGAAGCTGCTGCGGTTCACCGCGGGCAGGCTGCCGTCCGGTCCCAGCTTCCAGGCCTGGAGATACTGGCCGGCGCTGTTGCGCAGGAAGCCCTGGTCGTCGGGCAGGAAGCTGCCGGCGCGGGTCAGCGCGTAGCCGGGCGAGGTTCCGCTGTTGCCGGCGTTGTCGGCGACGACAAAGAAGCCGCGCCCCTCGATGGCCATGTCGGTGGCGGACTGGGTGCCCTGGATGGTCCCGTCCTTCAACACCTGATAATGCACGTTGGAGCGCACGCCGCCCGCGGCGTAGCTGCTCGTCGCGCCGGAGGAGGTCATCAGCGTCGAGAAGTCGACCGCGGCGCGCTTGTAGCCGATGGTGGCGGAGTTGCTGATGTTGTCCGAAATGGCGGCCATCCGCGAGCTTTGTGCGGACATGCCGCTCACACCGGACCGCATGGCGCTGAACAGGCTCATCGGGAGATCCTCATCTCAAATCGGTTGGGCCGGAAGCGAGCCACGGGATTCTCCGCGATGGACTTCGGAAGGGAGAGTACAGGGCGGCTTTTAAAGCGGATTTAAAGAGCGTTTTCAGGCGTTTACTTAAAATTTTCCGCTCTTTTGCGCCGGATGCCCGCCGGGCCGGCGGCCGGGCGCGCCCGTCCTTCCCAAAGGAGAAGGGTGAAACCGAGCTGCGATTGCGGGGGCGGCGAACGGATGCCGCATTGCGCGGATCGACAAATCCGGTCACTGTTGGACCGGTTGTCCTCCATCCATCGAGTGTCCAGAGTGAGCGAAGAGCAAAAGCAGCAGGTTACGGCGGTCGTCAAATGGTACAAGGCCGACAAGGGCTTCGGCTTCGTCCGCTTCGCCGACGGAAGCGGTGAGGCGTTTCTGCATTCCCGGGTTCTCGCCTCACTGGGCGAGGTGTCGCTGACCGAGGGCACCGGCCTCGTCTGCGACATCGCCGAAACCCCGAAGGGGCCGCAGGTCGTGGCCATCCATTCCATCACCCCCGCCGATCCGGCGGAGGCCAAGCCGGCCCGCGCGCCGAAGCAGCGCCGGCAGCGCCAGCCCGACGCCGGCGACCCCCAGGCCGCCCGTCCCGCCGCCCCGGCCGCCGTCCGCGAGCCCAAGCCGCGGCGCGAGCGGTCGGCCCCGGCCCTGATGCCGGTGCCCACCGGTGAGATGATCTACGGCACCGTGCGCTGGTACAATCTGGACAGCCAGTCCGGCCTGATCGACCCGTGGGACGACGAGACGGGCATCGGCGTCTATTTCGACCGCGCGATCCTGCGCCAGTCCGGTCTGGAAGTGGTGGCCGACGGCGAGGACGTGCGTTTCGTCGCCGTGCCGGGCGACGGCGGCCCGACCGCGCTGCGCGTCGAACTGGTGTGAGCCGACGCGAGTCAGGCGCCGCCGGGGTCTCCGCCCGGCGGCGCCTGACTCAAACCGTGACCCCGGCTGACGCGATCAGCGGGGGGTGAAGGACCGCGAGGGACGGCGCTCCACCACCACCGGCGGGCGCTGGTCCATGCCGCCGGAGGGGCGGGACGGGTAGTGGCCGCGGGATTCGGAGGATTCGATCCGCCCGGCGGCCTCGCGCACCTCGAAGATGCGGCGTTCGACCGGCAGGCTCTCCGCCAGGACGATGACGGTGTTGAGCGAGATCCGGTCGATCGCCGGCTCCATCCGGTCGGCGCGCAGCCGGCCGGCCTGCACAAGCTCCTCCACCTCGGCTTCCGAGCACTTCAGCCAGGCCGCCGCCTCGGCGATGGAGAGTGACTGGTCGCGCATCGAAGTAGCTCCAAGACTAAGGGTGGTGGACAGGAAACCGGCTTACGAATAGGGGTGTACCCGATTTCCGCGCCGAACAACAGGGCGGCGAAGGGGCGTCCCGCCACAAGACGCCCCCGATGCGCCTCTTTTACTCCTTCGTGACGCTCCGGCAGCGCTGCTGGAGCAGGGCGACGGCCTGGGCGGCCTCGTCGCCCTGCAGCGTGAAGGCCCGCTCGTCCAGCAGCCGCCCGTCGGCGTTGAAGGCGCGGACGAACAGGCCGTGCGCCGTGCCGGTCACCACGGCGTCCACCACGGCGTCCGCCGTCTCGTCGCTCGCCACGTCGATGAAGGAGGCGAGTTCCGCCAGTTCCCCACCGTCCGTCCAATCGGCCTCGGCGATCAGGTCCAGCAGGTCGTTCAGCCCGCCGGCCGGCTCGCAGCGCTGGACGCGCGGGTCGGCGCCCTGGATGGCCGCGGTGAAGCGGGCCAGCGCTTCGCGGATGCGGGTTTCCTCCGCCGGGTCGAGTTCGGGCTCGCCGTCCTCGCCGATGCGGGCCAGCCCCAGGAAATCGGGAACCGCGTCCTCGCCGGCCGCCTCGACGGCTTCCGCCTCCTCCTCGATCAGCCCGACGACGCCGACCAGCCGGGTTCCGGCGTCCGCCGGATCGGCCAGAAGGTCGGCCTCGCGGACGAAGCGCAGCGCCGCGTCGGTCGAGTCCAGCAGGCGCAGCAGCAGGGTGCGGCGGTCGGCGGCCTCCAGATAGACCAGGGCTTCCGGCTCCAGCCAGACCGGCAGCAGGCGGGTGTCGGCGGCGGTCTCCAGCAGGCCGGTGGAGTCCAGCGCCTCCTCGATGGCCTCCGCCGCGGGCGGCTGCGACAGGTCGCCGGACACTTCCACCGCCAGCCAGAAAAGGGTGGCGATCATGTCGTCGCCCTGGGAGTCGGTGCGGCGGACGGATTCGGCGATGGTCTCCACCTCGTCCAGGAACTCCGGCTGCTCCTCCTCGCGCAGTTTGCCCAGCGCGGCCTCCAGGACCGCCTGGCGGCCCCCGTCCAGCGTCTCGTCGAGCAGTTCGTCGAAGCGGCGGTCGCTGTTGCGCCAATAGCGGACCAGGCGGTCCGCCGGCGTGCCCGTGAAGGTTCCGGAGGCCGGCTTGTCCGCGCCGTTCCGCCCGTTGCCTGTCCTTGCCATGCTGCCTCTCCTGACTGGTCCGCCGGCGCCATCGGGCGCGGGGGTGACGATACGGGCAGTGACCGTAGTGGCCGGAGGGCGCGCTGGCAAGCTGTCGTCTTGCGCTTTCAGGCCACTCGACAGCGGCGCCCGTCCTGCGGCAGGCTGGGGCCCGCAATCAAAAGCCGGAGGGCAGGGCCCGTGACGACACGCGATGAGACCGAGGTCCTGCTGGCGGAGCTTCGCCAGGGCTTCGGCGTGGCCTCGAACAGCGAGCTTCTGCACCTGCTCGCCGCGTTGGGGCGGGTCGTGCTGGACGAATCCAGCCGCGACGAGCGCGGCCGCCGCGTGCTGAAGATCGTCGGCAAGGGCGGGCGCGAACGCCAGATCGTGATTTCGGAATAAAGGGAGGACGCCCTTCCCCGCAACGCTGCGGGGAAGGGCGTTCCCGTCAGCTCGCGCGGACGCGCTGGAGGAAGCCGGACAGCTCGCGGTTGAGCGCGTTGGCGCCGTCGGCGAGGTCGTGGGCCTTGTCGAGGAGCGTGCGGGCGGCGGTGCCGCTGCGGTCGGCGGCGGCGTTGACGCCGGCGATGGTCTGCGTCACCTCGGTGGTGCCCAGCGCCGCCTGATGGACGTTGCGGGCGATCTCCTTGGTGGCGGCGCTCTGCTGCTCCACCGCCGCGGCGACGGTGGCGCCGATGGTGCCGACGCGGGTGACCACCTGGACGACCGCCTGGATCTCCTGCACGGCCTCGCCGGTCGCGCTCTGGATGCCGGCTGCCTGGGCGGCGATCTCGCCGGTGGCGCGGGCGGTCTGGGCGGCCAGCGCCTTCACCTCGTTGGCGACGACGGCGAAGCCCTTGCCGGCCTCCCCGGCGCGCGCCGCCTCGATGGTGGCGTTGAGCGCCAGCAGGTTGGTCTGGCTGGCGATGTCGTTGATGAGATCGACGACGCGCCCGATGCTCTGCACGGAGTCCGCCAGCCCGCCGATCTGCCCGTTGGCGCGCTCGGCCAGCGTCATCGCCTCGCGGACGATGTTGGTGGATTCGGTGATCTGGCGGGTGATCTCCTCGATGGAGCTGGTGAGCTGCTCCGACGCCGCGGCGACCGTCTCCACGTTGGCCGAGGTCTGCTCGGTCGCGGCGGCGACGCTGGTGGCGAGGCGGTTGGTCTCCTCCGCCGTGGCCGACATGCTGCGGGCGCTTTCCTCCATTTCGGTGGATTCCGCCACGAAGCGGCTGACCACGCTGCCGACGGCCCCCTCGAAGCTGCTGGCGATCTCCTCAAGGGAGCGCTTGCGGTCCTCCTCGGCGCGGCGGGCGGACTCGATCTGCTCGGCCTCCAGCCGGCGCTTGGCGGCGGCGTTCTCGCGGAAGACCTCCACCGTGCGGGCCATGGCGGAAATCTCGTCGCGGCCGCCCGACGGGACGGTCACGTCGAGGTCGCCGGCGGCGATGCGCTCCATCCCGCCCTGAAGGGTGAGCAGGCGGCGCACCACCATGCGGCGCACGAAGACCAGGACGACCAGCGCCGACAGCAGCAGGCTGACCACGCCGACCCCGATCTGCAGGATCGTGCCCTTGGACAGGGCCTTCTCGCTGTCCTCGGCGGCGGTGGTGATGGCGCCCTCCTGCGTGTGCACGAGGTTGACCACGGCCATGGACAGCGTTTCGGACAGGCTGAGGTTGGCGGTCAGCAGGTCCCGTTGCGCCTTCAGGATCTCCAGCTCGGCCAGACGGGTGGGGATCAGCCCGTTCGGCTCGATCGAGAGGGTTTCGATCGCCTTCAGCGGTTCGGCCATCGCCTCGCGCGAGGCTTCGGGCAGCTGTCCGGAGTTGGCGGTCATCGTGGTCACGAGGATGCGCGTCTGCGCCTCGATGATCGACAGCCGGTTTTCGTCGGAGCTGGCGGCGGCTTCGGTCAGCAGGCCGCGGACGGTGGTGGCGCCGTCGTCGATGCCGCGGACGATGGCGAGCTGCTCCTCGGTCTGGAGATACTCCTCGCCGGCCTTCAGCCGCTCCTCCGCCGGGCGGGTGTCGTCCCGGAAGGCGGCGCGCTGCATGTCCACGCCACTGCCATGGATCGACTTCCAGGGGGCCACGAGCTGCGACAGGCGCCGCGTGGCGGTGATCACCTGCTCCAGCAGGTCGGCGCGGCGGTCGCTCAGCCCGATCCGCTTGTCCGCCGCCTGATCGAGCAGCGTGACGTTGGCGAGCAGGGCCTGGGCGGCGTTGCTGGCGGCGGCGGTTTCGGACTGTCCCCCGGCGTGGGACGCGGCGTTGGCGCTGTTCTGCTCCAGTTCGGCCAGATCGCGCAGCTCACGTTCGAAGTCGTGCCGCTCCGCGGCGATGCGCGCCGCCAGATCCGCCTTCTCCTCCTTGCTGGTGACGGAGCGGAAGGCGGGGGCCAGCGCGTCGATGCGGCCGGCGTGCTGGGCCGCCCGCAGGGCGCCGAGCGCGGACGGCACGGCCTCCGCGGTGATGACCTGCAGCGTCCGGCCGAAGCCGGCGTATCCGGTCAGCGCCACCCCGATGGCGACGAGCGTGCAGCACATCACGGCGCCGACACCGGTGAACAGGCGCCCCTGAACGCCCCCCAGCCGGCTTGGACGCACCACCATATCCTGGGCCCTATCCTGGGCAATTCCTAACGGTTTGGACATGTCATCCCTTCCCCAACGGCGGTCTTGCTTCTCTTGGCGCCGCCGCACGCCGTCCGCGGCAGGCCTTGTCCTCACTTCCCGTCAGCCGAGCCAGGCCGTGTGGGCCAGAACCTCGTTCGAGCCCCGCCAGACCATGTCGAGCGCAACATAAGTGATGATCGCAAGACCGATCCAACCAATCCAGCGATGTTTGTGCAGAACACGTGCAATTACGTTCGCGGCGGCGCCCATCAACGCCACCGAGAGCAACAGGCCGAGAACAAGCACGGTCGGATGCTCCTTGGCAGCACCGGCGACGGCCAGCACATTGTCAAGCGACATCGACACGTCGGCCACCACGATCTGCCAGACGGCGGCGCCCACCGAGACGGTGCTGGCGGCGGCCACCGCCGCGTTGCTGCTGAAGGAGGCCGTTCCGGGCAGGACGTCGGGGGCGTTCAGCGCCTCCTCCGGCGTGACCTCGTCGGCGCCCTGGGAGCGCAGTTCGCGGAACATCTTCCAGCAGACCCAGAGCAGAAGCACGCCGCCGGCCAGCGTCAGGCCGATGATGGCGAGGAGCTGCGTGGTCATCAGCGCGAAGATGATGCGCAAGACGATGGCCGCGCTGATGCCCCACAGGATGACCCGGCGCCGCTGCTCCGCCGGAACGGCGGCCGCGGCCATGCCGACCACGATGGCGTTGTCGCCGGCCAGAACGAGGTCGATGGCGACCACCTGCCCGAAAGCGACGAGTTGCGGCCAGAGTTCGGCGGTCATCATGATTCGTCTCCATTGCAGCGGGGCGCCCGGTGATCGGAGCGCCCCGCGGTATCCTTGCTGTGCGGTTGGGGGCGCCCGGTCAGCGCATGAGGAGATGCGGAAGCCAGAGGGAGAAGGTGGGGACGTAGGTGACGAGGAGGAGGGTGACGAAGAGCGCGCCGTAGAAGGGTGTGATGGAGCGCATGACCTCGCCGACGGAGACCTCGCCGATGGCGCAGCCGATGAACTGGGTGGTGCCGACCGGCGGGGTGTTGAGGCCGAGCGCGCAGTTGATCAGCATGACGATGCCGAACTGCACCGGGTCCATGCCGTACTGCATGGCGATGGGCAGGAAGATCGGCGTGCAGATCAGGATCGTGCTCGCCATGTCCATGAAGGTGCCGAGCAGGAACAGGATGATGTTGATCAGCAGGAAGATGACCAGCGGGTTGGTCGAGATGCCGGCCATCAGCTCGCCGGTGATCTCGGCCACCTGATAGAGGCCCATGATGTACTGGAACATCGTGGAGACGCCGATCAGCAGCAGGACGACGCCGGTCGTCTTGACCGTCTTGGCGGCGGCGGCCAGGAAATGGTCCCAGGTCAGCGTGCGGTAGACGAAGGTGGTGAGCAGCAGCGCGTAGATCACCGCGATGGAGGCGGACTCGGTGGCGGTGAAGACGCCCGAGGTGATGCCGGCCAGGATGATCACGACGATGAGCAGGCCGGGTGCGGCAGCGGCGAAGGAGCGGCCCAGGATGTGCCAGCCGGGGAAGGTGCCGGCGGGGTAGCCGCGCTTGACGGCGACGTAGTAGGCGGCCCCGAGGTTGCAGACCATCAGCAGCAGGGCGGGGACGATGCCCGCCGCGATCAGCGCGCCGATGGAGGCTTTGCCGCCGGCGGCCAGCGCGTAGATGATCATGTTGTGGCTGGTCGGCATCAGCGCGCCGACGAGCGCGGCGTGGGTGGTCACGTTGACGGCGTAGTCGGCGTGGTAGCCTTCGCGCTTCATCATCGGGATCATCACCGCACCCATGGCCGAGACGTCGGCGACGGGGGAGCCGGCGACGCCGCCGAACAGGGTGCAGGCGACGACGTTGGACATGCCGAGGCCGCCGCGGATGTGGCCGACCATGTTCTTGGCGGTGGCGACGATCTTGTCGGCGACGCCGCCGTGGAGCATCAGCTCGCCGGAGAAGACGAAGAAGGGAATGGCGAGGAAGGAGAAGACGTTCATGCCGGACATCATCTGCTGGAAGATGACGGCGACGGGGAGGCCCTCGTAGAGGATGGTGCAGAGCGCCGACAGGCCGATGGCGAAGGCGACCGGGATGCCCAGGACGAGGAAGCCGAAGAAGCTGATGGAAAGGATGGTCAGTTCCATGATGGTGCGACCTCCTCGCCGCGGATGATGGCGACGACGTGTTCGATGGCGAAAAGCACGATCAGGACGCCGGAGAGCACGAGCGGGATGTAGCGGACGGCTTCGGAGACGTGCAGGTTGGGGATGTAGTAGGCGGCGACGGAGGTGCCGAGCACCCAGCCGTTGTAGGCCATGCAGGCGCCGAAGACGCCGACCAGGGCGTAGATGACGATCTCGACCTTGCGGCGGATGACGTCGGGCAGCATGACGAGGAAGGACTCCAGGCCGATGTGTCCGGCGTCGCGGACGCCGACGGCGGCGCCGATGAGGGTGACGTAGAGGACCAGCACGATGGCCAGGCTCTCCGCCCAGGTCGGCGAATCGTTCAGCACGTAGCGGCCGAAGACCTGATAGAACACCACCCCGACGATGGCCATCAGGCCGACCATCGCCACGCACATCCCCGACCACGCCAGCCGGGCGTTCATCCGCGTCAACAGGCGCGGGGCGGCGAGGGGGCGGGCCTCTTCCAATTCAAGTTCGATGCTCATGATGCCGTCCTTCCCGCGGGACTGCGGCGCCGGCCGGGCTTGGCCGGCGCCGCGGCCGCGCGTGCCTTACTTCGTGTCCTGGATGCGCTGGACGAGGCCCTGCAGCTTCGGCGTGTTCGCGAACTTGGCGAAGACGGGCTTCATCGCGTCGATGAATTCCTGCTTGTTCTTCACGTCGCTGATCTGGGAGCCGGCCTTCTCGACGATGGCGCGGGACGCTTCCTCGCGCTCCGTCCACAGCTTGCGCATGTAGGGGACGGAGTCCTTGGCGGCCTTGCGGATGGCGGCCTGGTCGTCCTTCGACAGGCGGTCCCAGGTGACCTTGGAGAAGACCAGCACCTCCGGCGCCATGGCGTGCTCGGTGCGGGTGAAGTATTTGGCGGCCTCGAAGTGGCGCGAGGATTCATAGGACGGGTAGTTGTTCTCCGCCGCGTCGATGATGCCGGTCTTCAGGCCGGTGTAGACCTCGCCCATCGGCATCGGCGTCGGGTTGGCGCCCAGCGCCTCGATCATCGACACGAACAGGTCCGACTGCTGGACGCGGATCTTCATGCCCTTCAGGTCGGCCAGCGAGGACACCGGCTTCTTGGAATAGAGCGAGCGCGAGCCGCTGTCGTAGAAGGCCAGACCGATCAGCCCCTGGCTTTCCATGGCGGCCAGGATCTCGTCGCCGATCGGGCCGTCCAGCACGGCGTGCATGTGGTCGGTGTCGCGGAAGATGAAGGGCAGGGCGACGACCATCGTCTCCGGCACCACGTTGTTCAGCGGCGCGACGTTGATGCGCATCATGTCGAGCCCGCCGATCTTGATCTGCTCGATCGTGTCGCGCTCGTTGCCCAGCGCGCCGTTCGGATAGACCTTCACGCCGAGCTTGCCGTTGCTGCGCTCGCTCAGCAGCTTGCCCATGTATTTGACCGCCTCGACGGTCGGGTAGTCGCCGGGGTGGATGTCGGCCGACCGGAAGTCGCGGGCCGAAACCGGGGCGGCGAGCAGCGCGCCCGCGGCGCAAGCGGCCAGCAGCGCCATGCCGAGGCGACGGAAGGTGTTCTTCATGGACCGTACTCCTGCCTTAGGAGAAGTGTCTGTTGGAGCGGAGGCGGGTCATCGGCCCGCCGGAAATGGACAAACGAAGGGGGCTTGTGTTCAGAAAAAGCCCTGGCCTTTCGACTGTGCGCCTCGAATAACAGCGCTGCGAAAGCGGGGGCAAAAAATAATCCCGAAGGGGATGGGGCGCAAAATCCCGGCGCCATCGGCGTCTGCCGACGGGGTGAAGCTGGGCGGTCTTTGTCCTTTGCTCCGAAACGCCCGCGGCGTTCTTCCGCGCGGCCTTCCGTCAGTTGTCCGGTGAGCGGAGACGCCGGTTGTTCAAGTCGGCGTCAGGTCCCGCTGGGCTAGTTATATTAATATATCAGCTATCGAGGCAAGCACAAAACGGGGGGCGGAACGCGCGACGCCAAAATGTCGCAAGCCGGGTGGGGATTAAAGCCGGGGCGGGGTTTGACGCCCCGCGGCGGTGGGCGCGTCGGTGAAGTAAAGCGGTGCGGCGGCGCGCAGTTCGTCGATGGCCAGCCGCAACCCGTCGAGATGGGCGCCGAGCGCCAGGACGCTCGCCTCGCGGTCGTGGGCGGCGATGGCCTCCACGATGGCGTCGTGCTCGGCGATGACCTTCGCCATCTGGCCGGGGACGGGCAGGGTCAGGCGCCGGCAGCGGTCGACCTGCACCTTCACCTGCTCCACCAGCGCCCAGAAGCCGGGGAATCCGGCGATCTCGGCGAGCAGGGCGTGGAAGCTCTCGTCGGCCTCGTGGAAGCCGTCGCGGTCGCAGGCGGCGCAAAGGTCGCGCTGCATCTCCAGCGCCGCGCGAAGCTGAGCGATGTCGCCAGCGTTGGCGCGGACGGCGGCCATCCGCACGGTGGCCTCCTCCAGCGCCTTGCGGATCACCCCGGCCTCCGGCAGGGCGGCGACCGGGATCAGGGACACATAGGTGCCGGACTGCGGGAAGACGTCGATCAGCCCCTCGTCGGCCAGCCGCAGCACCGCCTCGTGCACGGGGGTGCGGCTGACGCCGTAGGCCTGGGCGATCCGGGCCTCGGCGATGGGCTCGCCGGGTCGTCGGCGCATCCCCAGGATGTCGTTCCGCAGATCGCGGTAGATGGGAGAGGCGGAGCGCGGCGCGGGCCGGACCGTGGCAAGCCGGCGCTGCCGCGGCGGGGCGGCGGTGAGGGAATCCGATGGCATGAGCCACCTCGTCGGGCGGGCGGGTCGCGCGGACAGTGAGCCGGCGCCCCGCAGGAAACCATGAAAGCTAATATATTAGTGTTTGCGGCCGGTGCTGAGTGGCAAATCGTGGGACAGGGCGGGCGAAGTGTCGCAGGTCCCCGCCTCGGCCCGGCGGCGCGTCTCGCGGATCAGGATCAAGAGGCCGCTGGCGATGACGATGGCGGCCCCGGCGAGCACATGAGTTCCCGGCCAGTCGCCCCAGAACAGCCAGCCGAACAGGCAGGCCCAGAGGATTCCGGCGTAGTTGAACGGGCTGATGACCGCCGCCGGGGCCAGGGCGTAGGCGCGGGTGGCGAAATACTGGGCGCCGCCGCCGACCAGCCCCATCGCCGCCATCAGCGCGAAGCCCTCCGCCGTCGGCATCGTCCAGACGAAGGGCAGGGCGAAGGCGCTGAGCAGCGTGGAGAAGGCGGTGAAGTAGAAGACGGTGGTGACCGGCGCCTCCGTCCGCCCCAGCTGCCGCATCGCCATCATGGCGAAGGCGTAGGCGACGGCGGCGCTCAGCCCGACCAGCGCGCCGGTGTTCAGCATGCCGCTTCCCGGCTGCACGATGACCAGCACCCCGGCGAAGCCCACCGCCACCGCCCCCCAGCGGTAGGGGCCGACCCGCTCCCCCAGCACCGGCACCGACAGCGCGGTCAGGAACAGCGGGGCGGAGAAGGACAGCGCCACCGCGTCGGCCATCGGCATCAGATGATAGGAGAGGAACAGCAGGACCATCGAGGTCAGGCCAATCGCCGCCCGCCAGAAATGGCCGCCCAGATGCTCCGTGCGCAGGCTGCGCCAGCCGCCGGCGCGGGCCAGCATGGCGGCGGCGGGCAGCAGGGCGAAGGCGTTGCGGAAGAAGGTCACCTCGGCCAGCGGGTAGTCCGCCGCGAGATGCTTCGCCAGAGCGTTCAGCACCGCGTAGAGGAACACCGCCAGCAGCATGGAGACGATGCCGCTGCGCGCCTGGAGATGGCTGGGGATGGGCTGGGCCATGGTTGCCCCGGGGGGTGAGGGAATGGGTTGACCTTGCCCCCACCCCGGCCCTCCCCCGCTTTCGCAGGGGAGGGAGAAAGATCCCCTCCCTTGCGAAGCGGGGGAGGGCCGGGGTGGGGGCAAAACGTCTGCCTTCAATGCGCCGTGCGGCGGCTCGGGCGGCGGTAGATGAACCAGTAGACGGCGCCGACCAGCACCGCTCCGCCGAACCAGTTGCCCAGCGTCACCGCGGCGAGGTTCAGCAGGAACTGCCCCACCGGGATGACCGGCGCGGCCCGTCCCAGATCGGCCCAGAAGGAGGCCGGGGCGCCCCATTCGATCAGCAGGCCCAGCGGCACGAAATACATGTTGGCGACGCAGTGCTCGAAACCGGCGGCGACGAAGGCGCTGACCGGGAAGACGATCGCCATGATCTTGTCGGTCACGCTGCGCGCGCCGAGCGCCAGCCACACCGCGAGGCAGACCAGGACGTTGCACAGGATGCCCAGGAAGAAGGCCTGTCCGGCGGGCAGCCCCGCCTTGGCGGTGGCGAAGTAGAGCGCCGAGGCGCCCACCGCCCCATGGCCGAAGGCGTATTGCCCGGACAGGAAGACCAGCAGCGCCGTGCCGGCGGCGCCGACGAAGTTGCCGAGCCACACCATGGTCCAGACCTGGAGCATCCGCCCGGTCCTCACCCGCCCGCTGGCCCAGGCCATGACCATCAGCGCGTCGCCGGTGAAGAGCTGCGCGCCGCCGACGATGACCAGGATCAGCCCCAGCGAGAAGACCAGACCGCCAAGCAGCCGGGTCACCCCGTAGGGCAGCATGCCCTCCGCCCCCGACATGGCGACGGTGGCGAACAGCCCGCCCAGCGCGATGAAGGCGCCGGCCAGGACGGCCAGGGCGAACAGCGTCGCGGCGTCGTAATTGGCCTTCTTGACGCCCAGATTCTCCGCCGTGAGCGCGATGGCGTCGGGCATCAGCGCGTCCAGGGAGGACGCGGGCGGGGCGGCAGGGGAGGCGACCGGGGAGGCCTCCGGAAGGGAATGCGTGTCCATGGGATTGCTCCTCATTTCATACGGCGTCTCACACGGCCTTGAGGCCCTGCGTCCGGAAGATGCCGCGCACCCGCTCGGTCAGCTCCGGCGGGGGAGGTTCGGTGTTGGCCAGCGCGTAGGGCAGGCCGAGCTGCTTCCATTTGAACTCGCCCATCTTGTGGAAGGGCAGGATGTCCACCCGCTCCACCACCTCCAGGCCGGCGGCGAATTCCGCCAGCCCTTCGATCTCGTCGAGATGGTCGGTCAGGCCGGGAACCAGCACGTAGCGCAGCCAGATCGGCTTGCGCAGCGCGGACAGCCGCTCGGCGAACTCCAGGGTCGGGCGCAGCGGCACGCCGGTGACGGCGCGGTAGGTCGATTCCTTGAACGCCTTGATGTCCAGCAGCACCAGATCGACGTCGGCCAGCAGATGGTCGTCGGCGTGGCTGCCGAGGAAACCCGAGGTGTCGAGCGCGGTGTGCAGGCCGAGCTGCTTGGCGCCGCGGTAGATGGCCGCGCAGAATTCCGGCTGGACCAGCGGCTCGCCGCCGCTGATGGTCAGGCCGCCATGGGCGCGGTGCAGGAAATCGGCGTAGGTGGCGATGTCGGCCAGCACGTCGGAGGACTGGGCCGGCGACCCGTCATGCATGTGGCGGGTGTCGGGATTGTGGCAGTACTGGCAGCGCAGCGGGCATCCGGCCAGGAACAGGACGTAGCGCAGACCCGGCCCATCGACCGTTCCGCCCGTCTCCACCGAATGGACCCAGCCGCGGACCGATGCGCCCGTCCCGGCGGCGTGCGCGGGGTGGGGGGTAATCGGGCTGAGCATGAGGCACCTCGTGAATGGGCGCCGGTGCCCGCTTCATTGCGGCACCGGCGCTGTGTGCCATCCTATGTCACGCCCCGGCGTCGGCCATGACCGGGGTCAATTGATCTGACCGGGATTCCTGCGCGTTTTGCGTGTAACCGCCCGACGGAAGGACGGGCCGCTCCACCCAGGCGATGCGCAGGATGTTGGTCGAGCCCGGCATGCCGAAGGGCACGCCCGCGGTGATGACCAGCCGCTGCCCGTCCTCCGCCAGACCGTGGGCGTAGGCGATGCGGGTCGCCTTGTGCACCATGTCGGAGAAGTTCTGGATGTCCTCGGTCAGCACGCTGTGCACGCCGTAGGCCAGCACCAGTCGGCGCGAGGCGGCGACGGTCGCGGTCAGGCAGAGGATCGGCACCTCCGGCCGCTCGCGGGCGGCGCGCAGGGTGGTCGAACCGCTGGTGGTGTAGGTGACGATGGCCGCCGCGTGGATGGTGTGGGCGACCTGCCGCGCCGCCGCGGTGATGGCGTCGGCCGCCGTCTCCTGCGGGTCGGCGTGCTGGGCGTCCATCATGGTGCGGTAAAGGTCGTCATGCTCGACCCGGCGGGCGATGCGGTCCATCATCGACACCGCCTCGACCGGGTAGGCGCCCGACGCGGTCTCCGCCGACAGCATCACCGCGTCGGCCCCGTCGAAGACGGCGGTGGCGACGTCCGACGCCTCGGCGCGGGTGGGGGCCGGGGCTCCGATCATCGATTCGAGCATCTGGGTGGCGACGATCACCGGCTTGCCGGCCTTGCGCGCCTCGCGGATGATGCGCTTCTGGATGCTCGGCACGTCCTCCGGCGGCATCTCCACGCCGAGATCGCCGCGGGCGACCATGACGCCGTCCGACAGCTCGACGATGCGCTCCAGATGCTGGATGGCCAGCGGCTTCTCCAGCTTGGACATCAGGGCGGCGCGCCCGGCGATCAGCTTGCGCGCCTCCGCCACGTCCTCGGGCCGCTGCACGAAGGACAAGGCCACCCAGTCCACCTCCTGCTCCAGCGCGAAGACGAGGTCGGCGCGGTCCTTCGTGGTCAGGGGCGACAGCGGCAGCAGCACGTCGGGCACGTTCACGCCCTTGCGGTCGGACAGCTTCGTTCCGGCCACGACGACGGTGTCGGCGTGGTCCGGGCTGCAATCGACGATGCGCAGCCTCACCTTGCCGTCGTCGAGCAGCAGGTCAGTGTCGGGGCGCAGGGCGGCGAAGATCTCCGGATGGGGCATGCCGACGCGCGTCGCGTCGCCCGGCTCGGTGGAGAGGTCGAGGCGGAAGGGCTGGCCCACCGTCAGCTCCACCGAACCGGCGGCGAAGCGGCCGAGCCGCAGCTTCGGCCCCTGTAGGTCGGCCATGATGGCGATGGGCCGCTCCAGCTCGCGCTCCAGGGCGCGGATGGCGCGCACGCGGGCGCCGTGGTCGTCGTGCGAGCCGTGGCTGAAGTTCAGGCGGAAGACGTCCACGCCCGCCTCGAACAGCGAGCGGATCATCTCCGGCGAGGAGGAGGACGGACCCAGCGTGGCGACGATCTTCGTCTGCCGGAAGCGGCGGATCGGGGTGGTGGCGGTCATATCGAAACGGGCTCCGCAAAAGAGGGCGGGGACGGCGCGCGCGGCGCGCGGGCGTTCATCGGTAAGACCGCCGCGCCAGAGCCGGCGTGACGGTGCGGCGCGCGGCGGTCGGTGCGGTTCTCGGGGATGCGCTCGCGGCAGGGGCGGGCCTGGGCCGGCCGGGCTGCGCGTCTGTCCTTCACAAAATAAAATACTAGTATATCAGATTGAAAGGCAAGCCCGTTTCGCAGGGCGGAGCCGCCTTTCGGCCAAAATGCCGCAGGGGATCATTGGGTGGAATGGCCGATGGAGGGGTCGGTGGCGTAAGGCTTTCCGCCGAGAGGGGCAACGTTGGACCCGCTTCGATTTTGGATTATTTTAGGGACGCGACGTGCTTTAAGACCACTTCGGTGTGTTGGCATGGAATAAGCCAAAGGATCGGCAAATCATCGACCCGTCCGGATGCGCGGAACAGGTTTGAGGAGCGCCGGAACAATGACGATGGTGGCCGAATGACGGGAGCGGTGCGGCAATGATCGGTGGCGTAGACTTGAGCAATTGCGACCGGGAGCCGATCCATCTCGTCGGGTCCATCCAACCGAGCGGATTTCTGATCGCGCTGTCGACCGACTGGATCGTCAAGCACGCCTCGTCCAACATCGGGGCGTGGCTGGGTGTGGAGCCCGACGCGCTGCTTGGGCTTCCCCTGGCCGAGGTGATGGACGAGGAGGCGCTGCACGCCATCCGCGGGCGGCTTCAGCTCTCCCTGATCAACGGGTCGGTGGAGCGCGCCTTCCGGGTGACGCTGTCGCCCGGCGCGCTGCCGCTGGATGTCGCGGTCCATCTGTCCGGCCAGTCGATCATCGTCGAGGCGGAGCCGAGCGAGACGGACAGCGAGTTGGACGTCGGCTCGATGGTCCGCGCGATGATCGGACGCCTCCAGCGCACCCCCGACTTCGACTCCTGCTGCCGCGAGGCGGCGCGGCAACTGCGGTCGCTGACCGGCTTCGACCGGGTGATGATCTACCGCTTCGACCGCGACGGCGCGGGGGAGGTGATCGCCGAATCCGCGGTGCGCGGCATGCCTTCCTACCTGGGGCTGCGCTACCCGGCGTCGGACATCCCGAAGCAGGCCCGCGCGCTGTACGAGCGGAACTGGCTGCGCTGCATCAACGATGTGGACGCCCCGCCCGCGGCCATCCTGCCGCCCATCGGGCCGGAGGGCGAACCGCTCGACCTGTCGATGAGCGTCCTGCGCAGCGTGTCGCCCATCCATTGCGAGTATCTGCGCAACATGGGCGTCACGGCCTCGCTGTCGGTGTCGATCCTGCGCCGGGGCAAGCTGTGGGGCCTGTTCGCCTGCCACAACATGGTGCCGCGGCGCCTGTCGCTGGAGCGGCGCACGGCGGCGGAGCTGTACGGCCAGATGTTCTCCTTCCTTCTGGAGGGCGTGGAACGCGACCGGGAGGAGGCCTACGAGGCCAAGGCGCGCCTGCTCCACACCCGCATCATGGCGGTGATGGCGGACGGCGCCTCCTCCATGGAGAATTTGGAGCGGCTGCGCGGCGAGGTCGGCCATTACATCCGCAGCGACGGCTTCGCCATCGTGCTGGGCGGCCAGACCCTTCTGGACGGCAGCACCCCGACGCCGGAGGAACTGCTCGGGCTGGTGCGCATGCTCAACCGCACGCACGCCAGCCGCGTCTTCGCCACCAGCGAGATCGCGCAGGTCCATCAGCCGGCGCTGGATTTCGCGGAACGCGCCGCCGGCATGCTGGCCATCCCGGTATCGCGCAAGCCGCGCGACTACATCATCTTCTTCCGTCGGGAATCGGTCCGCACCGTCACCTGGGCCGGCAACCCGGACAAGCCCGTGGAGCCCGGCCCCAACGGGCAGCGCCTGACCCCGCGCAAGAGCTTCGAGGCGTGGAAGGAGACGGTTGTCGGCCAGTCGGAACCCTGGACGGAGGCCGACCTGCGCATCGCCGACTCCCTGCGGATCACGCTAATGGAGGTGGTGCTGCGGCTGGCCGATCAGGCGGAGGAGGAGCGCCGGACGGCCCGCGAGCGGCAGGAGCTGCTGATCGCCGAGCTGAACCACCGGGTCCGCAACATCCTCAGCCTCGTCCGCGCCCTGCTGGCCCAGAGCCGGGCCGGGGTGACCCGCGTCGAGGAGTTCGCCGAAATCGTCGGCGGGCGCATCCAGGCGCTGGCGCGGGCGCACGACCAGCTGACGGCGGAGAACTGGAAACCCTCCCCCCTGCGTCCCCTGATCGCGGCGGAGGTCGACGCCTATCTGGGCAGCCGGGCCGAGCGGGTGGTCCTGTCGGGGCCGGAGGTGCTGCTGTCGCCGCCGGCCCTGTCGGTGATGGCGCTGATCATGCACGAGCTGGTGACCAACGCCGCCAAATACGGCGCCTTCGCCGACAGCGGCGGCCGGGTGAAGGTCCATTGGAGCCTGGACGACCGGGACGCCCTGGAGCTTTGTTGGGAGGAAAGCGGCGGCCCGCCCGTGCAGGCGCCGACGCGTCAGGGCTTCGGCACCACCATCATCGAGCGCTCCGTCCCGCACGAGCTGAAGGGCGAGGCGACGGTGACCTACGCCCTGGCCGGGCTGAAGGCGCGCTTCGCCATCCCGACCATCCATGTCAGCCTGGCGCCGGAACGACCGGCGGCGGTGATCGAGGCGGCGGTGACGCCCTGCGCGGCGGCGGACGTCCCGCTGGGCGGGACGGTGCTGCTTTTGGAAGACAACATGATCATCGCCATGAGCGCGGAGGACATGCTGTTGAAATTGGGCGCCGAGCGGGTGGAGACGGTGGCGAGCGTCCGTCAGGCGCTGGTCGCCATCGCCGACGACCCGCCGGACATGGCGCTTCTCGACGTCAATCTGGGAACCGAGACCTCCTTCCCGGTGGCGGAGCGGCTGCGCGAGCTGGGCATACCCTTCCTGTTCGCCACCGGCTACGGCGAGGCCGCGATCTTTCCGGAGGAGTTCCGCGACGTGCTGATCCTGCGCAAGCCCTACGATTCGGAGCAGGTGCGGCGGGGGCTTCAGGCGGTGCGAGGTATTTAGCCGGTCGAGCCGATGTTCGGGAGTCTCGGGAGCAACAGGGTCTTCACGGATTGCACGGATTTAAGCACGGATTACACAGATTTATTTTCTGGTTTTCTCAGAGAACGCCGTTTGAGAAGCCAAAACTGAGCAAGCATTAAAGGGAATCCGTGTAATCCGTGCTTAAATCCGCGAAATCCGTGTAGAATTTGTTGTCCTCCAACAGGCCACCCCTTCCCCGTTTGCCGCCCCCACCTCGACCCGGCCGTGTCCTCACGCGGCGGTGCCGGTCTGGCGGGTCAGGGCTTCCTGGAGCAGGCGGGCGGTGACCGGCTTGAACATCACGCCGATCCCGTGCCGCTCGGCCTCCTGCATCACGTCCGGGCCGGAATCGCCGGTCAGCAGGACGGCGGGGACCGGCGTCCCGGCCAGTTCGCGGACCTTCAGGATGGCCTCGGTGCCCACCTTGTGCTCCCGCAGGCGGTAGTCGGCGACCATCACGTCGGGCCGCCGCCCCGCCGCCCGCAGCCGCTCCAGCGCCTCGTCGGTGGAGGAGGCGACGATGGTGTCGTAGCCCCAGTCCTGGAAGATCGAGCGCAGCCCCATCAGGACGATGGCGTCGTCGTCGATCAGGACGGCCAGCCGCCCGCGCTCCGGCTCGCGGGACGAAGGAGCCGGGGCCGGGCTTTCCGCGGCGTCGCCGAGCGGCACGGAGATGCGGAACACCGACCCCTTGCCGAGTTCGGAGCGCACCTCCACCGGATGGCCGAGCAGGGCCGACAGCTTCTGCACGATGGCGAGGCCGAGGCCGAGCCCCTGGTTGCGGTCCCGCTCGGGATTGCCGACCTGATAGAACTCCTCGAAGATCCAGGACATCTGCTCGCCGGAGATGCCGATTCCGGTGTCGCGCACCTGGATGCCGGCGTGGCCGTCCAGGGGGTGGCACTCCAGGCGGATCACCCCGCGCTCGGTGTAGCGGATGGCGTTCTCCACCAGATTGCGGACCATGCGCCCCAGCAGGTTGCGGTCGCTGCGCACGGTCAGGTCGTGGTGGTTGACCACCTGGAGATCCAGACCCTTGGCCGCGGCGACCGGGGCGTAGGAGGACCCGATGTCGTCGAGCAGCGGCTTGACGGGAATGTCCTCGATCCGCGGCTCGATCACCCCGGCGTCCAGTTGCGAGACGTCCAGCAGGCTGTCGAGCAGGCCCTTCAGCGTCTCCATCCCGCGTTCCAGCATCGCCAGGGCGTCGCGCCCGCGCGGGGAGTGGACATGGCTGTGCAGCGCCTCGGCGAAGAAGAACATGGACTGCATGGGCTGGCGCAGGTCGTGGCTGGCGGCGGCCAGGAAGCGGCTCTTGGAGCGGTCGGCCTGCTCCGCCGCCTCGCGGGCCATGCGGCTGTCATGCACGTCCACCGCGGTGCCGACCCAGGCGATGATCTGATCGTTCTGGCGCATCGGGTTGATCCGGCAGACGTGCCAGCGGTAGGTCCCGTCGTGGCGCTGCATGCGCACGTCGAATCCGTAGGACTCGCCCGCGGCGATGCCGCGCTCGCGGCAGTCGATCAGTCGCGGGTAGTCGGCGGGGTGGATGTAGGACCAGCGCTCCCCCTGCTCCAGGCTGCGGCCGGTGTAGGAGCGCCAGGCGGCGTTGTAGTATTCCCGGCCGCCGTCCGGCCGGTTGATCCACATCATCACCGGTGTGTTCTCGACCAGTTCGCGGAAGCGGGTCTCGCTCCGCCGCAGGGCTTCCTCGCCGGCCTTGCGCTCGGTGATGTCGGTCAGGGTGACGACGGCCAGCGTGATGCGGCAATCGGGATCGCGCACCGGCTCGGCGTCGGCCAGGCAGGTGATGGGACCGGTGGGGGTGTCGCGGCGCAGTTCCTCCTGCCGCACCACCGCGCCGTCGCGCAGGGCGCGGACCAGCGGCAACTCCGAAGACCGCTCGGGACCGCTTGTGAAGGGGCGGGGATAGTCCTCGATGCGGTCGATCCGGTCCAGCGGCTGGCCGATCAGGCGTTCCGCCGCGCTGTTGTGCAGGATCACCCGCCCGGTGGGCGCCTCGGCGACCACCACGCCGGCGCGCAGATGCTCCAGCACCGCCTTCAGCAGCGACCGTTCCGTCTCGCGCTGCCGGGTGAGGCGCCCGATGGCCCAGGCGGTCCCGGTCAGGGTCAGCAGGAGGATGAGGGAGAAGGGAAACCACGACCACAGCGCGGCCACATCGACGGTGCGCAGCGCGGCCGCCCGGTCGATCCCCACGGCGATGGCGAGGCCGCTGCCGTTGGCGCCGGGCGGCGAATAGGCGGTGACGCGGGGCACCCCGTCCAGCCCTTCGGTCAGCGCCGTCGTGGTTTCGCTGCCGCTGAGGAACAGGCCGAGCCGCTCCGGAAGCGGTTGGCCGACGATTCCCTGAAGGTCCGGCACGCGGACGAGGACGGTGCCGCCGCGGTCGGCCAGAAGGACCGTCACGTTCGGCGGCAGGGGCTTGCGCGCCTGATACTGGCGCAGCCAGTCGAGGTCGAGCAGGGCGGTGACGACCGCCGGTTCGGTCCCATCGCTTTGGTCACCGCTCTGGCTGCCGCCCCGCGCGTAGGGCAGGGCGAAGGGCAGGACGCGGAGGCGCGGCCCCTCGGTGGCGACATACTCCCCCACCGAGAAGAGGCCGGTGGAGAGGGCCTGCCGGATCTGCGGCTGGTCGGCGCTTCCGGTTCCGACGGTCCGCCGGTCGGTGGAGCACAGGACGGCCCCCGACCGGTCGGCGAAGCCCAGCGTCAGATAGCTGGGCAGGCGCTGGCGAAGCCGCTCCATCGTCTCCTGGCAGGACGGGCCGGCGATGTCCGCCTCCGCCAGCGTGGCCAGGATGTGCTCGATGTCGTCGACGATCCGCTGCTGTTCGGTCTGGATCAGGTCGAGCAGGCGCAACGCCTCCTGACCGAGTTCGGCCTCCCGCTCCGCCCGCAGCCGGGTGTGGGAATAGACCTCGAACCCGATCAGCGGGGCCAGGGTGAAGACGAGCAGGAGAAGCCAGCGGACCATGGACACGATCGACCGTCCCGGCACGAGGGCCGTTGGGATGAAGGAAGCGATCGTGTGAACCCTAACATACCGAGGTATGTTGCAACGCCTGTCCTTCGGTCCTAACGCTTTCCTGCGCCCGGCCGCGCTTGCCTCAGCCCAAGGTCAGTGCTCCGCCGTGGGACGGGCGCCCGTCAGGAAGAGGGTGACGGCCCGTCCGACGTAACGCTCCACCTCCTCCATCGAGAGGGATTGCTCCGGCAGGATCAGGCGGCGCAGCAGGATGTTGCCGGTGATCATGCCGATGAAGCCGCGGGCGGCGGCCTCCGGCTCCGCGACGGTCAGGGCGCCGGCGGCGGTCTGCCGGGCCAGATAGTCGGCCAGCCGCCGCTGGGCGGTTTCCGGGCCGATGCGGAAGAAGGCTTCGGCAATGTCGGGGATGCGTCCGCCTTCCGAGACCAGCACGCGGACGATGGCCATGGTGCGGTCGTCGAACAGCGCCGCGACGAGGTGCAGGGCGAAGCGGGTCAGCCCGTCCTCCGGCGCGGCCCGCTCGTCGGCCTGGATGGCGGCCAGCCCTTCCTGGATGCGGGCGCTGTTCTCCTCCATCATCGCGCGGAACAGCCCCTCCTTGTCGCCGAAATGCTCGTAGAGGGTGGCGCGGGAGCCGCCGGCCCGGCCGATGATGTCGGTCAGCGTGGTCTTCTCGAAGCCCTTCTCGACGAACAGCGCCGCCGCCGCGTCGAGCAGGGCCTGCCGGCGCGCCCGACCGCGCGGGCCGACCGTGGATGAGTCCTTGTCCGTTGTCCTGTCTGTCAATTCCCTGGCGTTTCCCCGGTGCATCGGTTTTTTTCCTTAGGCGCTGGCAGCGATTGCCCCCTCCCTAGCCCTCCCCCGCTTCGCAGGGGAGGGGACTGCCCCCGCTTCGCGGAAGGCACCCTCTCCCGCGAAGCGGGGGAGGGCCGGGGTGGGGGCAAGACCGCCACCAGCGCGCGCATCGTCGCGGGAGCTATGACCCGTGCCGCCCCCGCTGGCAAGACGGCAATACGCCGCTCTCCATCCTGGTCAGGGCCGCGTCCCCGCGAGGAACAACCGCACGGACTGACGGACGTAACGCTCCAACTCCTCCATCGAGACGGGCTCGTCCGGAAGGATCAGCCGCTTGGTCAGCAGGTCGCCGACCACCATGCCGATGAAGGCGTGGGCGGCTCCTTCCGGATCGTCGATGCGCAGGCGGCCGGCCTCGGACAGTTCGCGGAAACAGTCGGCGAGCCAGCCGATGGTCTTCTCCGGGCCGACCTGGAAGAAGGCCTGGGCGATGTCGGGGATGCGCCCGCCCTCCGACACCAGGATGCGCAGGATGGCGGTGGTCTCCGGCATGGTCAGCGTGCCGGCGATGTGCAGGCCGACGCGGTACAGAGTCTCCTCGAGCTCCTCGGCCATCGCCGGCGCGCCGGCGGCGCGCATCGCCGACATCTCCTCCAGCACGCGGTCGCAGTGCCGCTCCATCACCGCGCGGAACAGCCCCTCCTTGTCGCCGAAATGCTCGTAGAGCGTGGTGCGCGACCCACCGGCCTGCCGCAGGATGTCGGACAGCGAGGTCAGCGCGAATCCCTTCTCGACGAACAGCGCCGCCGCGGCGTCGAGCAGCGCCCGGCAACGCGCCTGGCCGCGCGGGCCGCAGCCGGGCGTGTCGAAGCTGTTGATGCCGAGGCCGGCGATTCCGCCCCCGGCAATTCCGCCCCCAGCAATTCCGCCATGGAACGGTGTGGATGCCCCCTTGTCGGGCATTGCGGTTCCCCCTTGCGCGAACGGTCGTTCTGAATGTATCGTCCGGTACAGTGTACTGTATGAGACAGTACGAATAAAGGGGTCATTTCGCACCGTCCGCGCCCACCGGCCCTTGCCGCCGGTCCCCGACGCCGGACGGAACGCGGGACACCCCGGGCTCATTAGGACATTTCATCGCCGCATCACGGCGTTTTCACGAGGAACGGATGTTCAACAGGAACGCATTTCTCTCTCTTGCCGTGGCGGCCTCCCTGACCGTGGTGCTGGGCGCCTGCCAGGACAAGAAGCACGCCGCCGGGGGGCAGCCGGCGCCCGGCCCGGCGGAGGTCGCGGTGGCGACCATCCAGCCGCAGAGCCTGTCCGTCACCACCGAACTGCCGGGCCGCACCGCGGCCTTCCGCGTGGCGGAGATCCGCCCGCAGGTCAGCGGCATCGTGCTGAAGCGCTTCTTCACCGAGGGCAGCGACGTCAAGGCGGGCGACCAGCTCTACCAGATCGACCCGGCCACCTACGAGGCCAACCTCGCCGTCGCCCAGGCCGACATCCAGAAGGCGGAGGCCAATCTGCAGGCCGCCCGCAACAAGGCGGCCCGCTACAACGACCTCGTCAAGAACAGCGTCGTCAGCAAGCAGGACTACGACGACGCCATGGCCGCGCTGAAGCAGAACGAGGCGCAGCTCGCCGCCGCCAGGGCCGCCCACAATCTGGCGCGCATCAACCTGGACTACACCAAGGTCTTCGCCCCCATCTCCGGCCGCATCGGCAAGTCCGCCGTGACGGAAGGCGCGCTGGTCACCGCCAACCAGGCGACGGCGCTCGCCACCGTCCAGCAGCTCGACCCGATCTATGTGGACGTGACCCAGACCGCCTCGCAGCTCATGCAGCTTCGCCAGGACATGGAGAGCGGGCGCATCCGCCCGGCCGAGCCCGGCAAGATCCCGGTCTCGCTGTTCCTGCACGCGGCGGAGGCCCCTTATCCCCAGCGCGGCGAGCTTCAGTTCTCCGACGTGTCGGTCGATCCGGGCACCAGCTCCGTCCAGCTCCGCGCGGTGTTCCCGAACCCGAACCTGAATTTGCTGCCCGGCCTGTTCGTGCGCGCCCGCGTCGAGCAGGGGGTGGCCGAGAACGCGCTGGCCGTGCCGCAGGAGGCGGTCCAGCGCGGTCCGGACGGCTCGGCGCGCGTCTGGGTGGTCGGCGACGACAACAAGGTCAACCCGCGCACCATCAAGACCGAGCGGGCGATCAACAACGCCTGGCTGGTCTCCGACGGCCTGAAGGCGGGCGAGCGCATCGTGGTCGAGGGGCTCCAGAAGGTGAAGCCGGGGGGCGAGGTGAAGCCGGTGGCGGCGCAGAGCGCCGTGGCGGCCCTGCCCGGCCCGCAGGCGCGCTGAGACCGAGGACCGATCCATGTCGAAATTCTTCATCGACCGGCCCGTCTTCGCCTGGGTCATCGCCATCGTCATCATGCTGGCGGGCGGTCTGGCGATCCTGGGCCTGCCCGTCGAGCAGTACCCGAAGATCGCCCCGCCGACGGTGTCCATCACCGCCAGCTATCCCGGCGCGTCCGCGAAGACGCTGGAGGACACGGTCACCCAGGTCATCGAGCAGAAGATGACCGGGCTCGACCACTTCCGCTACATGTCCTCGAACAGCGATTCGTCGGGCAACGTCACCATCACCCTGACCTTCGAGCCGGAGGCCAACCCGGACATCGCCCAGGTCCAGGTGCAGAACAAGCTCCAGCTCGCCGTGCCGCTCCTGCCGCAGGAGGTGCAGCAGCGCGGCCTCCAGGTGTCGAAGGCCGGCAACGACTTCCTGATGGTCGCCGGCTTCGTGTCCAGCGACGGGCGGCTGACCCAGGGCGACATCGCCGACTATGTGGCCTCCAACCTCCAGGACACGATCAGCCGCGTCGAGGGCGTGGGCGACATCACCGTGTTCGGTCCGCAGCACGCCATGCGGATCTGGCTGGACCCCGACGCGCTGAACAGCCACCAGCTCACCACCATCGACGTCACCAACGCCATCAAGGCGGAGAACGCGCAGGTGTCGGCGGGCCAGCTCGGCGGCGCCCCGGCGGTGCCCGGCCAGCGCATCAACGCCACCATCATGGCGCAGTCGCGCATGCAGACGCCGGAGGAGTTCGGCGCCATCCTGCTGCGCGTCAACCCCGACGGCGGGCAGGTGCGGCTGCGCGACGTCGCGCGCATCGAGATCGGGCAGGAAACCTACGAGATCACCGCCCGCTACAACGGCAAGCCGGCGGCGGGCCTGGGCGTCAAGCTGGCGACCGGGGCCAACGCGCTGGACACCGCCGCCGCCGTGAAGGCGCGCATCGCGGAGCTGTCGGCCTTCTTCCCCGAAGGGCTGGAGGTCATCTACCCCTACGACACGACGCCCTTCGTCGAGCTGTCGATCCACGAGGTCATCAAGACGCTGATCGAGGCGATCATCCTCGTGTTCGCCGTGATGTACCTCTTCCTTCAGAACTTCCGGGCGACGCTGATCCCGACCATCGCGGTTCCCGTGGTGCTTCTCGGCACCTTCGGGGTGCTGTCGCTGTTCGGCTTCTCGATCAACACGCTGACCATGTTCGGCATGGTGCTGGCCATCGGCTTGCTGGTCGACGACGCCATCGTGGTGGTGGAGAACGTCGAGCGCGTGATGAGCGAGGACGGGCTGCCCCCGCGCGAGGCGACCCGCAAGTCGATGGGCCAGATCACCGGCGCGCTGATCGGCATCGCCCTGGTGCTGTCCGCCGTGTTCGTCCCCATGGCCTTCTTCGGCGGCTCCGCCGGGGCCATCTACCGCCAGTTCTCGCTGACCATCGTGTCGGCGATGGCGCTGTCGGTGCTGGTCGCCCTGGTGCTGACCCCGGCGCTCTGCGCCACCATCCTGAAGCCGGTGGCGAAGGGCCACGGCCACGCCAAGCGCGGCTTCTTCGGCCTGTTCAACCGCGGCTTCGACGCCAGCAGCCGGGTCTATCTGCGCGGCGTGCGCGGGGCGGTGTCGCGGCTCGGGCGCTACGGCATCGCCTACGCGCTGATCGTCGGCGGCCTGGCCTACCTGTTCCTCCAGATGCCCTCCTCCTTCCTGCCGCAGGAGGACCGCGGGACCATGTTCGTGCTGTGGTCGGCCCCGCCGAACGCCAGCATCGAGCGCACGCTGGAGACCACCAAGCAGGTCGAGACCTATTTCCTGGAGAAGGAGAAGGACAGCGTCGAGGGCCTGTTCACCATCGCCGGCTTCAACTTCGCGGGCCGCGGCCAGAACGCCGGCATGGCCTTCGTCCGGCTGCGCGACTGGAGCGAGCGCGAGTCCGCCGACCGCAAGCCGACGGCCATCGCCGGGCGCGCCATGGGCGCCCTGTCGAAGGCCAAGGACGCGGTGGTCTTCGCCTTCATGCCGCCCTCGGTTCCGGGGCTCGGCAACGCCACCGGCTTCGACCTTCAGCTGGTGGATCGCGGCGGCGTCGGGCACGACCGGCTGATGCAGGCGCGCAACCAGCTGCTGGGTCTGGCGGGGCAGAACCCCAAGCTGGTCGGCGTCCGCCCGAACGGCCTGGAGGACACGCCGCAGTTCAAGCTGACGGTGGACCGCGAGAAGGCCAGCGCGCTGGGCCTGTCGCTGACCGACATCAACACCACCCTGACGGCGGCGTGGGGCTCCTCCTACGTCAACGACTTCATCGACCGGGGGCGCGTGAAGCGCGTCTATCTCCAGGCCGACGCGCCCTACCGCATGCAGCCGAGCGACGTCGACCGCTGGTACGTGCGCAACGGCATGGGGCAGATGGTGCCCTTCTCCGCCTTCACCACGGCGCAATGGACCTACGGGTCGCCGAAGCTGGAGCGCTACAACGGCATGTCCTCGCTCAACATCCAGGGCTCCGCGGCGCCGGGCATCAGCTCCGGCGAGGCGATGCAGGAGATGGAGGCGATGATGGCCAAGCTCCCGCCGGGCGTCGGCTATGAATGGACCGGCCTGTCCTACGAGGAGCGGTTGAGCGGGTCGCAGGCCCCGGCGCTCTACGCCCTGTCCATGCTGATCGTCTTCCTCTGCCTGGCCGCGCTCTACGAGAGCTGGTCGGTGCCGGTGTCGGTCATCCTGGTGGTGCCGCTGGGCGTCATCGGCGCCGTGCTCGCCGCCACGCTGCGCGGCCTGCCCAGCGACGTCTACTTCCAGGTGGGCCTGCTGACGACGATCGGTTTGTCGGCGAAGAACGCCATCCTGATCGTGGAGTTCGCCAAGGCGCTGTACGACGAGGGCATGGAGTTGAAGGACGCCGCCATCGAGGCGTGCCGCCAGCGCCTGCGCCCGATCATCATGACCTCGCTGGCCTTCGTGCTGGGCGTTCTGCCGCTGGCGACCAGCAGCGGCGCCGGCTCGGAAAGCCAGAACGCCATCGGCGTCGGCGTGATGGGCGGCATGATCTCCGCCACCGTGCTGGCGATCCTCTTCGTCCCGGTCTTCTTCGTCGCGGTCTACCGCCTGTTCGGCAGCAAGCGCGCCGGCGCCCAACCCCTGCAGGGTGCCGAGCCGGTGCACGCCGGAGACTGACGGTTCGGCTGCGGCTGGAAGCGGAAGGCCCGGTCCCGGAAACGGGGCCGGGCTTTTTGCTGGTTCTGTCTTCTTGGCCCTGCTTTGGTGGGCAAGTTTTGTGGGTTGTGCTTTGTCCTTGCCGGGGGGATCATCCAGCCTCATATTTCCGTCATATGATACCGTATGGAGGGACCATGATCCGCGCGGAAATGGTGGCCGAGGTTCTGGGTGGAGAGCGGCTGATCGGGCGTCCCGTCCATTCGCTGGCCGATCTCAGCGATGCCGTTGACGAGGGA
Source organism: Azospirillum sp. TSH58 (assembly GCF_003119115.1). Lineage (NCBI taxonomy): Bacteria > Pseudomonadati > Pseudomonadota > Alphaproteobacteria > Rhodospirillales > Azospirillaceae > Azospirillum > Azospirillum sp. TSH58. Next base: position 110,240 of record NZ_CP022366.1, on the reverse strand, counting down.
CTGCCCAAGTCGACGCTCGGCACCGTCGTCAAGCGCGTCACCCGCGATCCCCGGCATCGCCGCTCCATCATGTACGGCATCGTGCCGGAGGCCACCTACAAGCGGCGCCGTGATCGGCTGAGCCGGGATGAGAGCGAGCGGACGGAGCGCTTGGCCCGCATCACCGCCCACGCGCTGAACGTTTGGGGTGTGGAGGCGGACGCCCAGGATTTCCTGGCGGCGCCGCACCCGATGCTGGGCGGTCGCACGCCGGTGGAGGCGGCGGTGACGGACCTTGGGGCGCGGCAGGTCGAACAGATCCTCGCGGCCATCGAATATGGGCTTCCCGTGTGATCGCCTTCCGGATTGCCGGTGCCAACCATCCGGTGTTCGACGGAACCGGTGCCGAGTTGCACGGCGGGCGTTGGAACTCGCGCGGGCGCCGGGTGATCTATGGTGGCGAGTCCTTCGCCATCTGCATGCTGGAGCGGCTGGTCTACACCGCCATCGGCCGCGCTCCGGTCAGTGACCGTTTCGTTTCGATGGCCATTCCGGACGATGTCGTCGAAACCGTCGATCCGGCCCATGTGCCCGGCTGGGACGAGCCCGGCTGTGCGGCGGCGGGCGCCTACGGCGACCGGTGGTTCGACGAGGGTCGTACCGCGGTTCTTCTGGTGCCGTCCGCCGTCACGGCGATCGACCGCAACATCATCATAAACCAGCGCCATCCTGACGCCGCACGCATCGCCGTTTCCGCGGAGCAGCCGGTGCGGTGGGACCCGCGCCTGTTCTCCCGTCCCCGTTGAAGCGGATTGCAATCCGCTTTGGGCCGCTTTGGGCCGCTTTGGGCCGCGACGGCTGTTCCGAAAACCATCGATCCGCGGCGAAACGGCGCATGCTGTGCGCCCCCGCCCGGAGCGGCTTGCCCTTAAACTAATATACTAGTATTTATTGTTCCCGGGGGTGGCGGCTGAGCGCCAGCTTGTGGCGGTCCAGCCGCTCCCGCAGGGCGTCGCCTTTGCGCAGCGCCACGGCAATCGACAGTATGTCGCCGAGGACCAGATGGCTGATGCGCGACGTCATGGGCGAGTGGATGTCGAAGTCTTCCGCGACGTCGGCGAGCAGGCTGACCGTGGCGAGCTGCGCCAGCGGCGAGCCGGAGCGGGTGATGGCGACGACCGTGGCCCCGGCGGACAGCGCGTTCTGCACAGCCTCCAGCATGTCGCGGGTGCCGCCCGAGCTGGACACCGCGACCACCGCGTCGCCGGGGGCGAGCGACAGGGCCGACACGAAATAGACGTGGGCGTCGCTGTAGGCGACCGTGGGGATGCCCAGCCGGAAGAAGCGGCGCTGGATGTCCTGCGCCACCGTGCCGGAATTGCCGGAGCCGTAGAACTCGATCCGCCGCGCCCCGGCCAGAAGGTCGGCAGCGCGGTCCACCGATTCCGCCGACAGGTTGTTGCGCACCTGCATCAGGGTCGCCAGGGTGCGGTCGAACACCTTGCCCGCGATGCCCGCCGCCCGGTCGTCCGGGTTGACCTCCTGGTCGATGAAGGGCATGCCGGCCGCGATGTCCTGCGCCAGCTTGATCTTGAATTCGCGGAAGCCGCTGCAGCCCAGGGCGGAGCAGAAGCGGGCGATGGTCGGCTCGCTGACTCCGGCGCGTTCGGCCATGTCGGCCATCGACAGGGTGATGACCTCGCCCGGCTGGGCCAGCACGCAGTCCGCCAGCTTCCGTTCCGAAGGACGGAGCCCGTCGCGCACCGCCATGATCCTCGCCAGCATCGGCCTGTCCCTCTGTTCCGTCCGTCCGCCATCGTAGCACGGATAGTAAAACTACATCGTGCGATAGAAGGGCGCTATCGGCAGCGCTGTCCCACATACCGGGACCGCCGACGATGCGGCGTTCCGTCACAGTAACTTCATCAAAGAACGTTGAAATTCAACCGCTTTTGCCTTGCGCGCCGCTCCGTTCCGGTTTATGTAGCAAAACTACAAAATGACGTTCGGCCCTGCCGGCTTCACAGCCCGATGCCGCTTCACCGCCTCCCGCCCCGCGCTGGGTCCGGCGGTCTTCCGACCCCTCCACTGGGGGGCCTCCAGGGTCGATCAGCGACGCGGCGCGTGCCGCCCAGACGCCTTTTCGTGAGGAGACATCATGGACACCCTGCTGAGAGACGGACTCGTCGAGACCCCGGAACAGCAAGCCGAGCGCCCCTGGCGCCGCTTCGTTCCGGGCGTCTGGCAGCAAGAGGTCAACGTCCGCGACTTCATCGTCCGCAACGTCCACCCCTACGCCGGGGATTCACGTTTCCTGACCGGCCCGACCGGGCGGACCAGAGCGCTGTGGGACAAGGTCACCGCCCTGCTGAAGGAGGAGCGCGCGGCCAAGGGCGGCGTGCTCGACGCCGACACGGATGTCTTCGGCTCGATCACCGCCCACGCGCCGGGCTACATCGACCGCGAGCTTGAACTCGTCGTCGGTCTGCAGACGGACAAGCCGCTGAAGCGCGCGATCATGCCCTTCGGCGGCTGGCGCATGGTCAAGAACGGGCTGGAGGCCTATGGCTTCACACCCTCGCCCAAGCTGGAGGAGGTCTTCCCCGGCCTGCGCAAGTCGCACAACGACGGCGTCTTCGACGTCTACACCGAGGAGATGCTGCGCTGCCGCAAGTCGGGCGTCATCACCGGCCTGCCGGACGCCTACGGCCGTGGGCGCATCATCGGCGACTACCGCCGGCTGGCGCTCTACGGCGCGACCTTCCTGATCAAGGACAAGAAGGCGCAGTACAAGAGCCTGGAAGTCGACCGCATCGACGAGCACACGCTGCGCCTGCGCGAGGAGATCACCGAGCAGATCAAGGCGCTGAGGGAGCTGGCCGCCATGGCCAAGTCCTACGGCTTCGACGTGGCGCGTCCGGCGGCCAACGCCCGCGAGGCGGTGCAGTGGACCTACCTCGCCTATCTGGCGGCGGTGAAGGAGGCCAACGGAGCCGCCATGTCGCTCGGCCGCGTGTCGAGCTTCCTCGACGTCTACATCGAGCGCGACCTGCGCGACGGCCTGCTGACCGAGGAGGAGGCGCAGGAGCTGATCGACCAGTTCGTGACCAAGCTGCGCATCGTCCGCTTCCTGCGCACGCCGGAATACGACCAGCTCTTCTCGGGCGACCCGACCTGGGTGACGGAGTGCATCGGCGGCATGGCGCTCGACGGGCGCACGCTGGTGACGAAGAACAGCTTCCGCATGCTCCAGACCCTGAACAACCTCGGGCCGGCGCCGGAACCGAACCTGACCGTTCTGTGGTCGGAAAGCCTGCCGGAGGGCTTCAAGGCGTTCTGCGCCGAGACGTCGATCAAGACCTGCTCGGTTCAGTACGAGAACGACGACCTGATGCGGCCCTTCTGGGGCGACGACTACGGCATCGCCTGCTGCGTCTCGGCCATGCGCATCGGCAAGCAGATGCAGTTCTTCGGCGCCCGCGCCAACCTCGCCAAGACGCTGCTCTACGCCATCAACGGCGGCCGTGACGAGGTGTCGGGCGAGCAGGTCGGCCCGGCCTTCGCGCCGATCACCGGCGATGTGCTCGACCACGACACGGTGGTGGCGCGGCTGCTGCCGATGATGGAATGGCTGGCGCGCGCCTACATGAACACGCTCAACGCCATCCACTTCATGCACGACAAATACATGTATGAGCGGCTGGAGATGGCCCTGCACGACCGCGACGTGCTGCGCACCATGGCCTGCGGCATCGCCGGGCTGAGCGTGGTCGCGGACAGCCTGTCGGCGATCAAGCACGCCACGGTCAAGGTGGTGCGCGACGAGCGCGGTCTCGCCACCGACTTCGTGATCGAGGGCGACTATCCGGCCTTCGGCAACAACGACGACCGGGTCGACGGCATCGCGGTGTGGCTGGTCGAGACGTTCATGGGCCTGCTGCGCAAGCAGAAGGCCTACCGCGACGCGGTGCCGACGCAGTCGGTGCTGACGATCACCTCGAACGTGGTCTACGGCAAGAAGACGGGCAACACGCCGGACGGGCGCAAGGCCGGCCAGCCCTTCGCGCCGGGGGCCAACCCGATGCACGGGCGCGACCGCAAGGGGGCCATCGCCTCGATGGCGTCGGTGGCCAAGCTGCCCTACGCGCACGCCCAGGACGGCATCAGCTACACCTTCACCATCGTGCCCGGCGCGCTGGGTCCGACCGAGGGCGAGCGGGTGGCGAACCTCGTGGGCATGCTCGACGGCTATTTCGGCCAGGGCGGCCACCACATCAACGTGAACGTCTTCGACCGCGAGACGCTGCTGCACGCCATGGACCATCCGGAGCTGTACCCGCAGCTGACCATCCGGGTGTCGGGCTACGCGGTGAACTTCATCAAGCTGACCCGCGAGCAGCAGATGGACGTCATCAGCCGCACTTTCCACGGCGCGCATTGAGAAGCGTCTGAGTCGCGACGCATTGCCCCCACCCTGACCCTCCCCCGCTGACGCAGGGGAGGGGACAAATCTCCCTCCCTTGCGCAGCGGGGGAGGGAAGGGGCCCGCGGCGAAGCCGTGGGAAGGGTGGGGGCGCGTCGCGACCATTCCCCTGAAGAATCCACCCTCCCACACAAGGTCCATCCTTCCCCATGAGCGCCATTACCGAAATCCACGCCCGCGAGATCCTCGACAGCCGTGGGAACCCGACCGTCGAGGTGGACGTCCTGCTCGAATCCGGCGCCTTCGGCCGCGCCGCCGTCCCGTCGGGCGCCTCGACCGGCGCGCACGAGGCGGTGGAACTGCGCGACGGCGACAAGAGCCGCTACGGCGGCAAGGGCGTGCTGAAGGCCGTGGAGTCGGTCAACGGCGAGATCTTCGACGCCATCGCCGGCCTCGACGGCTCCAACCAGCGCGCCCTCGACCTCGCCATGATCGAGCTGGACGGCACCCCCAACAAGGGCCGGCTCGGCGCCAACGCCATCCTCGGCGTCTCGCTCGCCGTCGCCAAGGCCTCGGCGGAAGAGGCCGCCCTGCCGCTGTTCCGCTACGTCGGCGGCGCGTTCGCCAACCTGCTGCCGGTGCCGATGATGAACATCATCAACGGCGGCGCCCACGCCGACAACCCGATCGACATCCAGGAGTTCATGGTCATGCCGGTCGGCGCCGAGAACGGCGCCGAGGCCATCCGCATGGGCGCGGAGATCTTCCAGGCGCTCAAGAAGAAGCTCAAGGACGCCGGCCACAACACCAACGTCGGCGACGAGGGCGGCTTCGCCCCCAACCTCGCCTCCACCGAGGACGCGCTGGGCTTCGTGATGAAGGCCATCGAGGCCGCCGGCTACAAGCCGGGCGACGACGTCATGCTGGCCATCGACGCCGCCTCGACCGAGTTCTTCAAGAACGGCAAGTACGAGCTGGCCGGCGAGGGCAAGTCGCTGGCGCCGGAGCAGATGGTCTCCTACTGGGCCGATCTGGTCGGCCGCTACCCGATCATCTCGATCGAGGACGGCATGGCCGAGGACGACTGGGAGGGCTGGAAGGCGCTGACCGACGCCATTGGCGGCAAGGTGCAGCTGGTCGGCGACGACCTGTTCGTGACCAACCCGGCGCGTCTGGCGGACGGCATCAAGAAGGGCGTCGGCAACTCGATCCTGGTCAAGGTCAACCAGATCGGCACGCTGTCGGAGACGCTGGAAGCCGTGGACATGGCGCACAAGGCCGGCTACACGGCGGTCCTGTCGCACCGTTCGGGCGAGACCGAGGACAGCACCATCGCCGATCTGGCGGTCGCCACCAACTGCGGCCAGATCAAGACCGGCTCGCTGTCGCGCTCCGACCGTCTGGCCAAGTACAACCAGCTGATCCGTATCGAGGAGATGCTCGGCGCAGCATCCCGCTTCGCCGGGCGCGGCATCCTCAAGGCGTAACGGCCCCCGGTGAAAGGCGGACTGCGGCAAAGTGTCCGGCGATGCCGGATTTGCTGCGCCGCATCGCCTCTTGCGCTAATATATCAGTATACAAAAAGACGCTCACAGAAGAAGACGGCAAGACGCGCTTCCCCTTTCAGCAAGGCGCGCGCCGGGAGGGATCGGCTGAAACGGGCAGCATCATGCCTATTTCTCTTATCCGGAGTGTTCTGCAATGACTGCCAATGGTGAAGCCAGCGGCGACCTACCCATGGCCCCGGTCGAGGCGGTCCCGGTCGAAAACGTCACCTTCGACGAGATCGCGATCGGGCAGTCCGCCAGCATCGCGCGGCAACTGACCGTCATGGATGTCGAGCTGTTCGCCACCGTCTCCGGCAACATCGATCCGGTTCATCTGGACGCGAAATTCGCCGCCGACAGCCGCTTTCAAAAGGTGATCGGGCATGGCATGTGGTCCGGCGCGCTGATTTCCGGCGTGCTGGGGACCCGGCTGCCCGGTGCCGGCACCGTCTACGCCGGCCAGGACCTGCGGTTCCGACGCCCGGTCGGGCTGGGCGATGTCGTCACCGCCACCGTGACCGTTCGCGAGAAGCGGGCCGACACGAACATCGTCGTCTTCGACTGCCTGTGCACGAACCAGGACGGCGAGGTCGTGGTGACCGGCACCGCGGAGGTGGTGGCGCCGACCCGCAAGGTCCGCCGCGTGGCCCACGCGCTGCCGCAGATCCAGATGATCCGCCACGACAAGCACGACGCGCTGCTGCGCAAGTGCGACGGGCTGGAGCCGGTCGCCACGGCGGTCGCCCATCCCTGCGACGAAAGCTCGCTGAAGGGCGCGGTGGAGGCGGCGGAAGCCGGCCTGATCGACCCCATCCTGATCGGCCCGGCGGCGAAGATCCGCGCGCTGGCCGCCGCCCACGGGCTGGACATCGCCCGCTACCGTCTGGTGGACGTGGAGCACAGCCACGCCGCCGCCGCGGCCGCCGTCGCGCTGGCCCGCAACGGCGAGGCCGAAGCGGTGATGAAGGGCAGCCTGCACACCGACGAGCTGATGGCCGAGGTCGTCCGCAAGGAGACCGGCCTGCGCACCAGCCGCCGCATCAGCCACGTCTTCGTGATGAACGTGCCCACCTACCCGCGGGCGCTGCTGATCACCGACGCGGCGATCAACATCTACCCGACGCTGGAGGACAAGGTCCACATCGTCCAGAACGCCATCGATCTGGCGAAGGTGCTGGGCGTCGAGACGCCGCGCGTCGCCATCCTGTCGGCGGTGGAAACCCTCAACCCGAAGATCGCGACCACGCTGGAAGCGGCAGCACTCTGCAAGATGGCCGACCGCGGCCAGATCACCGGCGGCATCCTCGACGGGCCGCTGGCCTTCGACAACGCCATCAGCGCCGAGGCCGCGCGCATCAAGGGCATCAAGTCCCCCGTCTCCGGACAGGCCGACATCCTGCTGGTCCCCGATCTGGAGGCCGGCAACATGCTGGCCAAGCAGCTCTCCTTCCTCGCCAACGCCGACGCGGCGGGCATCGTTCTGGGCGCGCGGGTTCCGGTCATCCTGACCAGCCGCGCCGACAACGTCCGCACCCGCCTCGCCTCCTGCGCCGTGGCGGCGCTGGTGGCCGCCGCGCGCCGTCCCGCCCTCGCGCTCAACGCCGCCGCTCCCCTGGCTGCCCCCCTGGCAGCGGAGTGAGGATCACACCATGTCGCACCGTGACGCCTGTCTCGTCATCAACGCGGGCTCCTCCAGCCTGAAATTCTCCGTCTTCTGCGGCGCCGGAAAGCACGATCTGGAGGCGGTCCTGACCGGCCAGATCTCCGGCATCGGCACCGCCCCGCGCTTCGAGGCCAAGGACGCGGCCCGCCGCGTCCTGGCCGACGGCATCCTGGACGAGGTCGGCCCCGGCGACCGCGCCGGTCTGCTCGGTTTCCTGCTGACCTGGATGCGGCACGAGCTGCGGGACGTGCGGCTGGTCGCCGCCGGCCACCGGGTCGTGCATGGCGGCACCCGCTTCGACGCGCCGGTCCGGCTGACCCCGGCGGTGCTGGCGGAGCTGGAGGCCCTGGTGCCGCTGGCTCCGCTGCACCAGCCGCACAACATCGCGGCGATGACCGCGCTGGCCGAGGTCTATCCGGAGCTGCCGCAGGTCGCCTGCTTCGACACCGCCTTCCACAGCACGCGGCCCTGGCAGGCCCAGATGTTCGCCCTGCCGCGCGAGCTGACCGACGAAGGCGTGCGCCGCTACGGCTTCCACGGCCTGTCCTACGAGTACATCGCCCAGCGCCTGCCGCAGATCGCGCCGGAGCTGGCCGAGGCCCGCGTGGTCGTCTGCCATCTCGGCAGCGGGTCGAGCCTGTGCGGCATGCGCGCGGGCCGCAGCGTCGACACCACCATGGGCTTCACCGCGCTGGACGGCCTGCCGATGGGCACGCGCCCCGGTTCCATCGACCCCGGCGTGCTGATCTATCTGATGCGCGAGAAGGGGATGGGGCCGGACGAGCTGGAGCGGCTGCTCTACCACAAGTCCGGCTTGCTCGGCGTGTCAGGGGTCTCCAACGACATGCGCGCCCTGCTGGACAGCGAAAACCCGCAGGCGGCGGAGGCCGTGGAGCTGTTCTGCTTCCAGGTCGCCAAGCAGGCGGCGGGGCTGGCGGCGGCCATGGGCGGGCTGGACGCGGTGGTCTTCACCGCCGGCGTCGGCGAGAACTCCGCCCCGGTGCGGGCGCGGGTGGCGGAGAAGCTGGGCTGGCTCGGCGTCCACCTCGACGGGGCGGCGAACCGCGCCCGGGCCACGCGCATCTCGGCCGGCGACAGCCGCGTCCCGGTCTTCGTCATCCCCACCGACGAGGAGCGGATGATCGCCAGCCACACGCTGGACATCCTGGCGCGCAGCGCGGTGCACCCGCCCCTGGCGGCCTGATGGTGTGAGGAGCGTTTCAACGGAAGGAGGAAGGGGCTGCCCGGTCACTTCCCCCTTTTCGTGCACGATCGCGGAAAAAACGATGGATCAGGTCAGGAAGCCGGCCTCCGCCAGCGTCTCACGCGCCCGATCGAGCGGGACCCGCCAAGTCCGGTCATGCGGCCACACCGCTTCCCAAGGTCCCTGGATTTCGCCCATCACATAGCCGTAGCGCACGCCCCGAAGGTTGGAGAGGCGGCGGAAAAGCCAGTTCATGTAACAGTCCATCTGGAGTTCGCACACCAGGGTTCCTGGACGGCAGAACACGAGATTGGTCAGCCCGGCACCGTGTGGCCCGACCACATGGGTGGCTTCGGCGAAACTGCGGATCTGGTCGGCGAGCGACAGGCCGTCGAGGTCCAGAATCTCGTAGCCGGCGCCCGCGAGCAGGGCGATGACCTCCGCTTCGTTCTCCAGGCGGCGCTTGGGGGAGCGGGTTCGCTGGATGTAGAGCCGCCGGTGCGGGGCCGCGGCGCCGACGCTTGCGACCAAACGGTCGAACGCGGCCAGCATGTCCGGGTGCGGATAGTAGCCGAAGCCCGAGAGGTTGGGGATCAGCACCAATTCCTCCACCAGGACGCTTTCCGCCGTCGCGATGGCATGGGCGCGTATCGGCCGGTCGCCGGCCAAGCGGACGAGCGTGTCGGTTTGGAAGGCGTGCTCCAGGGGCGGCACCAGGATGAGGTCGTCCCGATACCGGTCCGGCAATGGCGGCAGGCGGGACACGGCGTCGATTTGCCAGTGGTAGTAGTTGAAGGCACCCGCGGCCAGAAGATGCACGGCCCGACCCGCAACGCGCCGGACGCTGGCGCTTTGAAGCGTCGTGAACCCGCTTTCGGGATCGACCTCCATCCCGTGGTCCGGAGGGTGGACATGCTGGAGCGTTTCCGCGACCAGCCGGTTGGCCAGCATGGTCACTCCGGCGGTCGAATGAACGCAGGCGTCCCGCAGGCGGTACAGCCTTACCGGAGCCGGACGGTACATGGTTTCCCGCCACGCTCCGGCGAAGGGATGCTCGACGATGCGGCGATCCGTGAAGTCGCCGTCACCGAAGGCAAGCGGGAGGATCGGCACCTCGTGTTCCGGCAGCAGAGGCTCCGATTCCACCAGGGGACGGCCCGCTTCGTCCTCAAGGCCCAGCGCCTCCAACTCGCGCAGCGTGATCTGAAGCGGCGTCGCCATCCCAACGCTTCCCCTGTTCAGCGGCAAAAACAGCCTTCCCAAACTCCGAGGCGATCAATGCACGCTCAGAGCCAGGTCAGGAAGCCCCTGATCTCATCAATGACGAGCGCCTCTCTCTCACGGTGCGGTACATGGCCGGTGTCGGGGAGAATCCGCGCGGTTCCCCGCCCGGCGGCGATCCTTTCGGGGTGGGCCCTGGAGCCGTACTCGTCCTGGTCGCCGTGCAAGGCCAGAACCGGGCAGCGCACCGCCGCGAGCGCCGCATCCAGCGTCCAGCCCGCGAAGCCGGGCGACAGCCACGTCTCGGTCCAGGCGTCCAGAACCCACCGGGCCTTGTCGCCGTGATACTTCGCCAGCCGCGCCATGTTGGCCGGGTCCTGGAAATCACGCTTGGCGTCGCGGATTCCGGCAAGGGTCCTTTCTTCCACGAACGCCTGTGCGGCGATGGTCACGAGGGCGCGGCACCGCTCCGGAAAGCGGGCCGCCGTCTCGACCGCCATGCCGCCTCCGACGCTGTGCCCGCAGGCGACGAACTCCGTCACCCCAAGCCGGTCGCACAGCGGCGGGATGCCCGCGTGCGCCTCCGCGGCGACGAAGTCCAACGCAAGCCGCCCCGGATGGGCGTCCGAACGCCCGAAGCCGAGCCGGTCGTAGGCGATGACGCGGCGGTTCGTCCCGGCCGCCAGCCGCTGCGGGAAACCGCGCCACAAGTCCACGCTGCCGAGGGAGTCGTGGAAGAGGATGATCGGCGGAGCGCCGGCGGTTTCCGGGGTCCAGCTCTTCGCGAAGAGGCTGCCCTCCGCGGTCCGGATCGTCCATTCGATCTCGGTCACGGGTGAGTCGTGCTGTGTCGGCATGGCGGCTGGCGTTATGGCGGTTGGCGTTGCGGTCCCGGGGACATCCGTTATGCCGTGAAGTTCCAAGGAACGCCCGCGGAAAGGTGTCGAAGCCGCCTTTGCGCCCAGCCGGGCCCCCCATCGCCGGAGATCCCCCCTCCTTCAGGGAAGGGGGATGGCATCGGCGATCCGTCAGTTGCCGAGCTTGTTGGTATCGAGCACGATCATCGCCACGCCGATCTTTTCCTTGCTGGCCGGATCGAGCACGGGAACGCTGACCTCGGTCAGCATGGCGTTGGTCTCGGCGTCCTTCTCCGGGTCGGTCATGTAGAGGTCGGAGCCGCCGCTGTAGACCTTCTGCCACTTCGGCTCGTCGCCCTGCCAGTAGTCGGAGGTGCCGCCGGTCTGGGCCACGTTCAGGCCGCGGTTGTCCATCAGCAGGATTTCCACGATCCGGCCGTTGCTCTTGTCCGTCACCTCCTTCAGCCGCTTGGTCACGGCGTTCGCGGCGATCTTGTCGTAGGTGGGATTGGCGGACTTGGCCTTGGCCGCCGCCTTCCAGTCGTTGTCCATGGCGTCGATCTTGGCCTGATCGAGGCCCTTGTGCTCGGTGTTCTGGGCCTTGACGGCGTCGACGATCGCCGGGTCGGCGAGCCAGGTCTGGGCCTGCGGGCTCACTGTCTTGCGGACGCTGGCTTCCAGGGCGGGATCGGCGGCGTAGGCCGGCAGGGTGCCGAGCGTGGCCAGGACCGCCGCGGTGGAGAGCAGCAGGGAAAAGCGTTTGGACATCGATTCCTCCCATGAATGATCCGCCCGCGGGCTGCCTTGGCGGCCTGTGCTCCGTGGGCTCAAGACCATAGGTCCCCCGTCATCCCGGCGGTCAGAGGAATGCGCCGCTTATTTCGTTTGGCGGAAAATTGGTCATACCAACCATAATTTCCCTTGAACGGGTTCCGGTGGTCGGGCCGTGCCGCCGCATCATCCGGCCCTTGCAACGCCCCATCCCCGACAGCGCGCGGTCCCCACCGCTGCCCCTTGTCAGGCCCGGTTCGCAATGGCATACTAGTATGCAAGTTGACGCGATGGACGCCATGACCGACACGCCGACCTCCTCCGCCCCCACCGACATCCGCGGCCCCCGCCTGCACGGGGTCTACGACGCCCTGCGCGCCGCCGTGCTGTCGGGGGAGATCCGCCCCGGCGAGGGGATTTCGGAAACCCGTGTGGCCGCCCGCTATGGCGTCAGCCGCACCCCGGTGCGCGAGGCCTTCCGCCGGCTGGCCGACGAGGGGTTCCTGCGCATCGTGCCGCAGGTCGGCACCTTCGTGGCGCCGATCCAGCTCGCCGCGGTGTCGGACAGCCAGTTCATCCGCGAGACCCTGGAATGCCGGACCGTCCGTCTGGCCGCCGAGCGGGCGGAGGCGGCGGACGTCGCCTCGCTCAGCCGGCTCCTCGACTCGCACCGAGCGGTGATGTCCCCCGACCGCCATTCCGAGTTCTTCGCCCTCGACGAGGCCACCCACGCCGAACTGGCCCGCATCGCCGGGCGCCCGGCGGTGTGGGACCTGCTGGTCGCCGTCAAGGCGCAGCTCGACCGCGTGCGCTTCCTGTCGCTGCACAGCGAAGGCTGGGCGGCGAAGATCGTCGGCGAGCACCAGAGCATCGTGGACCGCGTCGCCGCCCGCGATCCCGACGGCGCGGAGGAGGCCATGCGCGCCCACCTGCGCACCGTCTTCGCGGCGGTGGACGAGATCGCCCGAACCAACAGCCACTTCTTCGAGACCTGAAAGCCGTCATGCGGAGTGTTCCATGCGCTTGAGCCCCGACACGCTGCCCTCGCTGCGCCCCGGCGTGCAGCGCCCCGGCTATGACCGTGCCGCCTTGGCCACCGGCATCGTCCATCTGGGCATCGGCGCCTTCCACCGCGCCCATCAGGCCGTCTACACCGACGCCGCCCTGGCCCGGTCCTTCGGCCCCTGGGGCATCGCCGGGGTCAGCCTGCGCAGCCCCGACACGCGCGACGCGTTGGAGCCGCAGGGCGGCCTCTACACCGTGGCCGTGCGCGACGCCGCCGGCGAGCGGCTGCGGGTGGTCGGCTCGGTCACCCAGTTGCTGGTCGCTCCGGAGGACCCCGCCGCGGTGCTGGAACTCCTGACCCGGCCCGCCGTCCGCATCGTCACCCTGACCGTCACGGAGAAGGGCTATTGCCACGACCCGGCGACCGGCGCGCTGAACGAGGCCCATCCGGACATCGTCCACGACCTCGCCAGTCCGGAAAGCCCGCGCAGCGTGCCCGGCTTCCTGGTCGAGGCTCTGATCCGCCGCCGCGCCGCCGGGGTGGCGCCCTTCACGGTGCTGAGCTGCGACAACCTGCCGAGCAACGGCGACACCGCGGCGGGTCTGCTGCGCCGCTACGCCGAGCTGCGCGACCCCGCGCTGGGGGCGTGGTTCGCCGAGAACGTGGCCTGCCCGAACAGCATGGTGGACCGCATCGTGCCGGCGACCACCGACGCCGACCGCGACCGCGTGTCGGACGGGCTGGGGCTGCGCGACTCCTGGCCGGTGGTGACCGAGCCCTTCAGCCAGTGGGTGATCGAGGACCGCTTCCCCACCGGGCGCCCGGCCTGGGAGCTGGAGGGGGCGGAGCTGGTTCCCGACGTCCATCCCTATGAGACGATGAAGCTGCGGTTGCTGAACGGCAGCCACTCCACGCTCGCCTATCTCGGCTACCTCGCCGGCTACGAGACGGTGTCGGACACCATGGCCGATCCGGCCTTCGTTCGCCTGATCCGCGGCCTGATGGACGAGGAGGCCGGTCCGACCCTGCACATGCCGCCGGGCGCCGATCTCGGCCATTACAAGGACGCGCTGATCGAGCGCTTCCGCAACCCGGCCCTGCGCCACCGCACCTGGCAGATCGCCATGGACGGCACGCAGAAGCTGCCGCAGCGGCTGCTCGGCACCATCCGCGACCGGCTGGCCGCCGGAGCACCGATCGACCGGCTGGCGCTGGGGGTGGCGGGCTGGATGCGCTACGTCTCCGGCACCGACGAGGCCGGCCGCCCCATCGACGTGCGCGATCCCATGGCCGCCCGGCTCGCCGAGCTGGCGGCGGAGGCCGGGCCGGTCGCCGACCGTCTGGCGCCCGCCCTGTTCGGGCTGAGCGCCGTCTTCGGCGACGACCTGCCGCGCGACCCGCGCTTCACCGGCCCGGTGACCGACGCGCTGCGCCGGCTCTACGCCGAGGGCGCCCGCGCCGTCGTGCAATCGGTCGCACCGGCGGCGGGCTGAGGCGCCCCCACCAATCCCATCGAGACATGCCGGAAGCGGCACAGCACTCTTCTTCAAGGAGCAGACCATGGAACAGACTTGGCGTTGGTTCGGCCCGGACGATGTGATCCGGCTCAACCACATCCGTCAGACCGGCGCCACCGGCATCGTCACCGCCCTGCACCAGATCCCCTACGGCGTGGTCTGGTCGGTCGAGGAGATCGAGGAGCGCAAGGCGATGATCGCCGCCGACCCGTCGCTGGGCCTGCGCTGGAGCGTGGTGGAAAGCCTGCCGGTCCATGAGTCCATCAAGATCGGCGAGGGCGACCTGACCCCGCTGTTCGACAACTACCGCCAGTCGCTGCGCAACCTCGCGGCCTGCGGGGTGACGACGGTCTGCTACAACTTCATGCCGATCCTCGACTGGACCCGCACCGACCTCGCCGCGCCGGTGCCGGGCGGCGGCACCTCGCTGCGCTTCAACGCCTTCGAGCACGCCGCCTTCGACGTCTTCATGCTGGAGCGTCCGGGCGCCGAGGACGACCATTCGCCGGAGGTGCTGGCCCGCGCCCGCGCCTGGTTCGACAAGGCGTCGGAGGGCGACAAGAAGACGCTGCTCGCCAACATCATGGCCGGCCTGCCGGGCGCCTTCGACCGCTACGACATCCCGGGCCTGCGCAAGATGCTCGACCGCTACAAGGACATGAGCCACGGCGCGCTGCGCGAGACGCTGGCCCGCTTCCTGCGCGAGGTGATCCCGACCGCGGAAGAGGTTGGTGTCCGCATGTGCATCCACCCCGACGACCCGCCGCGCCCGCTGATGGGCCTGCCGCGCATCGTCAGCAACGAGGACGACCTGGACTTCATCGTCAACGTCATCGATTCCGAGGCCAACGGCATCACCTTCTGCACCGGCTCGCTCGGCGCCGGGGCCAAGAACGACGTGCCGGCGATGATCAAGCGCTTCGCCCCGAAGGTCACCTTCGCCCATCTGCGCAACGTGAAGAAGGACCCCGACGGCTCCTTCCAGGAAGCCGAGCATCTGGGCGGCGACGTCGACATGGTGTCGGTCGTCACCACGCTCCTGGAGGAGCAGA